>JBGTBQ010000375.1:0-20965 GCA_041749275.1 Pyrinomonadaceae bacterium
GTCGCGCAGCACCGGGCGCACGCGACGCAGTTCATCCGCGGCGATGAGGGGGTTTGGACGCATCGTGAGTACAACAGTCTCGACGAGGTGATGCGGCTTGACTCTTTGAGTTGCGAACTGAGCTTGCGCGAGGTGTATGAGAACGTGGAGTTCCCGCCGCCCGCGCCGCCGCCCTTCGCGCGACCCGACGACGCGGAGCGTTGAAACAGTCCGAGATTTCAAACTCTCAACCTCATAATGGAGCCAAAACGTCAACCCACACTTCGATGAAGACAGACATGAACAGCGGCCTCGAACAACTCAAGTCAATCAAAAACTTTTCTTCGCTCGTCGAATACCTGCGCGACGAGATGGGCTGGGAATTCGAGTCGGAAGATGTGGGAGATTTGACGTTCGAGTATGAGTTGGAGGAACTCGGACTTGACGCGAGCAAAGCGCCGAGGATTCTTGAGATCAAACAACTGCGCCCGCTCGTCAGCGATCAACCTTGGGGAATCTTCTATGTCAATTTCGATGCGAAGCACATACACATCGGCGCGCTGCGCGGAGTCTTGCGCGGACTCGTCAAGCGTAAGCGCGCATCGGCCAATCGCTCAGACCTCGCGGCGTGGGAGCATGAAAATCTGCTCTTCATCTGCACGAGCGATGATTTCCGCAACTTCAATTTCGCATACTTTCGGGGCGCGCAGGCGAATCGCGCGGCGCTCGCAAGTTTCGGCTGGCGGCAGGGCGATAGCCACGTCCGCACGCTACTCGAATACAACCTGCGGGCGCTCGCGTTTCCCGCTGACACGAGCGACGCCGCAGGCTGGTTGAAGAAGTGGCGCGCGGCGTTCGACGTTGAGGCCGTGACGGACAAGTTCTTCTCCGACTATCACGGCGTTTTCGAGTTGGTGGAGCGTGAGGTCAAGCGGAGCATCAAGCGGGAGGAAGACGCGCGGCTCTACACGCAACGCCTGTTCAATCGTCTGATGTTTCTCTACTTCATTCAAAAGAAGGGCTGGCTTGAATACGAAGGCGACAGAAATTACCTGCGCGCGATGTTTAATGCGGCAGAGAGCGGGAAAGAGAACTTCCTGCGCGAGCGTCTGTACTACGCTTTCTTCTGGGGCATGAGCAACGTCGGCGAATCACGCGAGACGCACGCGCTCGAAGCATTGCGGCGAAAGCGGGGCGACGTGCCCTACTTGAACGGCGGGCTGTTCGACATTGAAGACGAATACGACAGCGACCGCGACCGTGTGAAAATCTCGAACGATGCTTTCCGCAATATTCTCGACCTCTTCGAGCGTTACAACTTTACGGTCGAAGAATCCACGCCGCTCAACGTGCAGGTAGCGGTTGACCCGGAGATGCTCGGCAAAGTTTTCGAGGAACTCGTCACGGGCCGGGAAGCTCGGCAAGAGGCGGGACGCTATTACACGCCGCGCAATATCGTTTCCTTCATGTGCCGCGAGTCGTTGAAGAAGCACCTCGGCGGTTATGAGGCTTTGATTGACGAGCATAAAGCTGATGCTATCAATGTGCCGGAAGCTAATGAGTTGCTGGCGAGGCTCGATAAGTTAAAGGTGGTTGACCCGGCGTGCGGAAGCGGCGCGTATCTTTTGGGCATGTTGCACGAACTTCACGCCCTGACCAAATTGCTACAAACGCGCGCCGATCAAGCAACTGCGCGCGATGATTACGAGCGCAAATTAAACATCATCGAAAGAAATCTGTACGGCGTGGATAAAGACAACTTTGCCGTGCAGATTGCGCGCTTCCGTTTGTGGCTCTCGCTGGTGATTAATTACGACGACCAATCCGGGATCAGCGATTTGCCGACGCTGCCTAATCTCGACTTCAAGATAGAGTGCGGCGACTCGTTGACCGCGCCGAATCCCGAAAAGGTGAAGGCTGGCGCTTTCCGCACTGATTTGATTAAACAATACCGTGAAGCGAAGGCGAGATTTTTGAGCGCGCACGGCAACGAGAAGGGCGAGCTGAAGGAGGAGATCAAGCAAATCGCCGAAAAGATTCGCCACGAGGCCGCCTTCTGGCTCTACGGCAATGTGACATTTGAGGGCTTCGATTGGGTGATTGAGTTCGCCGAAGTTTTCGACAACGGGGGGTTCGATATAGTTCTGGCGAATCCGCCTTACGGAGCGACAGTCGCGGATAACGTGCGCGATCTATATTTTGATCGTCGCAGCGAAGGCGCACAGTCGAAGGAGACTTACGGATTATTTATCGCGCGCGGCTTGCAGTTGCTCCGCGCAGGCGGGCAGTTGTGCTACATCGTTTCGGATACGTGGCGCACGATCAAGACGCACAAGCCGTTACGCCGCCGCCTCGTTGAGAAAACGACGGTGTGGCATGTGCTTGATTTGCCAACGTGGATTTTCAACGCAACGGTCAATACGGGAATTTTGACGCTGACGAAGCGCACGGCGGCAGACGGGCATCAACTCAACGCGGGCGACCTGCGCGGCATCGGCAGGGGCGATTGGGACACGCTCATGAAAAATCTGCTGGCAGTTGCCGCGCACGGCGTTGACGTGCAGACGCTGACTTATGCCCGTTACACCTACCCGCAAAGTCTGATTCCGACTTTCGATAATTGTCCCTTCTTCATCGCATCGCCGATGCTATACACACTAATGAGTGATTCGCGCTTCACTAAACTTGATGTTATTGCAGATGTCAGAGTTGGCTTACAAACAGGCGACAATGGTTATTACCTGCGAAAGCGTAGCGGGGTACGGGGCAGTTATGAACTTTTAGACGAAAGCAAATTGTTGAGTGAGACGGAAATTGCGGCTTTGACCGACAACGAAAAACTTAACGGCATTGACCCGAAGAAGTATGGCGGCAAATATTTCGTTCCTTATGACAAAGGTGGCGAGAGTGAAGCAGGCGAAGGTTGGATGCCAAACTATTACGTTCCTACTGGTTATTTCATAGATTGGTCGAAAGCAGCAGTCAAACGATTAAAGACAGCGACAACTGCTGACGTTAAAAGACGCAAAGGTGAAGCTCGCAAGATTAAACCAAGTGATGAAAACGCAATTGCCTCGCGCTTTCAAAACAGAGGATATTACTTTCGTGAAGGCGTTACCTTTTCACGAACAGGTATCTATGCACCCACATACCGTCTAAACAGCGCAAGCGTGTTCGATACCGAAGGCTCGGCAATTTTTACGCACCGCCTCTCACCGCGCGCTTTGCTTGGCCTGCTTTGCTCGACACTATCTCGATATATCATCAAAGGTTTCGTTGACCACACCGTTCATGCCCAAATCGAAGACATAAAAGAGTTCATTGCCGTTAAATTGTCAGAAGAGCAAGAGAAGCAACTGACTTCACTTATCTCTTCAATAATCGAAAAGCAGAAAACCGATCCGCGCTATCCATATCACCTACACGAGCAGCGCGAGATTGACGTGCTCGTCTATCAGCTTTACGGGTTAACCGAGAGCGACATACGCGAAATCGAACTCTGGTACTGCCGCCGCTACCCGCGTCTCGCCGAAGCGCAAGGTGTCATGCGTAAAGTTCAAGAGAAATATGCCGACCACCTCGCGCGATGCGACCGCATCCTTGCAAAGCCGCCCGCCTATTGGCAATCGAACCCGATTCTAACCCTCATCGCAAAAGGCGAGAGTTCAAAATTAGAGTTCAAAGAAACTTTAGAGGCGAACAACAAAAGCGGCGAAAGTCTGCCGGGTCTAGTGCTGTCCGTGCTTAAGACTATCGCTGCCTTCCTCAACACGGACGGCGGCACACTGCTCATCGGCGTTTCGGATTCCGGCGACATTAAAGGCTTAGAGCTTGACTTCAAGCTTTGCAAGAAACCGAATGTTGACAGTTTCGAGCTGAAACTTCACGACCTAATCAAATCCCGCCTTCAAGCTTCACCCGGAAAAATCAAAATCAGTTTCGAGCCTCTTCCCGAAGGCGATGTTTGCCGGATAGATGTCGAGCCAAATTCAGGTGTCATATTCGTTGACGGCAAAGAGGTCTACATCCGTGTCGGCAATAGAACAGAAAAGCTCGAAGGCGCAGCTTTAATTGAATGGAGTCAGGGAAGGAATCTGCATTGAATGTCACGTTTTCCGTCGCCGCGCTCTATGGCCTCGACAGCAAGGACGCGGGCGGCAAGAATAGTTCCTGAATCAGAGCCGATAGCCCGAACAGCAAAACAGCGAAATAAATGCACAAAAGGCTCAAGCGCCGTGTACGGAGTCGGTTTACCTTGAGTTGGCTCATAGTTGGCTCATAGTTGGCTCATTTCAAATTAGCCGACAACGGCGCCATCCGTCGCGGGCTGCTGGAATATGACGGGCAGTTGATCCGCCGGATAAAGAAATAACCCGGTCTCGGCAGGGCGCAAGACGAAATCGGCTTTGACATTCAACAGGGAATTGCGGTTTGCTTGACGGTGAAGAATCCGGGCAGCAACCGTAAAGAAGCAGCCGCTTGACAAGGCGTTCAAGCATTGAGGAGAGAGCTTATGCAACGCAGACATCAGTTGACCGCGGTGATTCAAAAAGAAGAGGACGCCTACGTGGCGCTCTGCCCGGAACTTGACATCGCCAGTCAGGGCGACACGGTCGAAGAGGCGCGCGCGAACTTAGCCGAGGCGGTCGAGTTGTTTTTGGAAGAGGCCGACCCTTCAGAGATCGAGCGGAGGCTGCACACGGAGGTTTACGTCACGCAGTTGGAGGTGGCTGTTGGGTAAGCTGCGCGTGCTTTCCGGTCAGGAAGTCTGCGCCATTCTCCGCGGGGAGGGCTTTGAGGCCGTGCGGCAACGCGGCAGCCATATCGTGATGCAGAAGCGCGCGGAAGGAACGACCATCACCGTCCCCGTTCCGAATCACCCGACGCTTCGCCCCGGCACGCTACGCTCCATCATCCGGCAGTCAGAGCTGCCCCGCAAACTTTTCGAGGTGAGCGAATGACGCGCATCAGAGCATCTGAGCTGCGTGCCCGACGCTGAACCTGACGTGCAAGACCCGCTTGATTGAGCGATTGACACTACTCTGAAGGCGCTTTCAGGCAACGCAGAGCAGGCCACTAGAGGAGGAATGAAATGTCCGAAGAGAATAAGGCGCTCATCCGCCGCTGGTTCGAGGAGGTTTGGAACAAGGGACGCTCGGAGGCGATTGACGAGATGTTCGCTGAAGAGGCCGTCGCGCATGGACTCGCGGACGCGGGCGGCGCGGAGTTGCGCGGCCCGACGGGCTTCAAGCCTTTCTTCGAGCGGTTCCGTGCGGCCTTTCCGGACATCTCGGTCGTGGTCGAAGAGACCATCGCCGAGGGCGATTTGGTCGCGGCGCGCTGCACGGTGCGCGGTAAACATCAGTCGGATAGCCTCGGCTTCGCGGCGACACAGCAGCCGGTCGAGTTCTCAGGCATGGCTTTCGTCCGCGTCAGCGACGGAAAGATCGTCGAGGCGTGGAACAACTTCGACTTCATGGCGATGTTCCAGCAACTCGGCGCGCTCCGCCTTCAGCCACCCGAACGCGAAGGCTTCATCGGAGATATATGAGCGAAAAGAAAATCGGGCGGCGTGAGTTCGTCAACGCGGCGGTCGGGGCGTCGGCGCTCGCGGGCGCGGCGGCGGGGCGGGCTTCGCTGTCAAATTCTCAACGGCGACCCAACGTCCTCTTCATCCTCGCCGACGACCTCGGCTGGGGCGACCTCAGTTGCTACGGGAGGCCCGACTATCGCACGCCCAATCTCGACCGGCTGGCGCGCGAGGGCACGCGCTTCACGCAAGCCTATTCGGCCTCACCCGTCTGCACGCCGACGCGCTGCGCCTTCGTCACTGGTCGCTACCCGGCGCGCACGCCGGTCGGCCTTGAAGAGCCTCTGACGTGGCGCAAACAGCTTGAGCAGCAGAAGCGTGATGTCGGACTCTCACCCGATTACCCCACCGTGGCCTCGCTGCTGAAGGCCGCGGGCTACCGGACGGCGCTCGTCGGCAAGTGGCATCTCGGATACCTGCCAAAGTACAGCCCCTTGAAGAGCGGCTTCGACGAGTTCTTCGGCATCATGAGCGGCGGCACGACCTACTTCACGCACAAGGACGCGAACGACGAGCTTGATTTCTTCGAGGGCGAAGTGCCGCTCGAACGCGCCGGCTACATGACCGACTTGCTGACGGAGCGCGCCGTTAAATTTCTCTCTGGCCGCCACGAGCGCCCTTTCTACCTGAGCTTGCACTACACCGCGCCGCACTGGCCGTGGGAGGGGCCGGGCGACGCCTCAAGCAGCACGGCGCCCATGCTCGGCTACGCGGCGATGGTCGCGGGCGGCTCTTTGAAAGCCTACGCCGCGATGATGAAGAGTCTGGACGACGGCGTCGGCCAAGTCATCAAGGCGCTCGAACGCGCCGGTCATGCACGCGACACGCTCGTCATCTTCACGAGCGACAACGGCGGCGAGCGCTTCTCCTACAACTGGCCTTTCTCCGGGAAAAAATTCGAGCTGCTCGAAGGCGGGCTTCGCGTCCCCGCCATGCTGCGTTGGCCGGGCGTCGTGCCCGCGAACAGGGTGAGCAATCAGGTCGCCATCACGATGGACTGGACGGCGACCATCCTCGCCGCCGCCGGCGCATCGTCCGCTCCCACGCACCCGCTCGACGGCGAGGATTTACTCCCCGTTGTCAGAGGCACGCGCCCCACGTTCGAGCGCACGCTCTTCTGGCGTCACTCGACACAGGCCGCCGCGCGCAAAGGGCGCTGGAAGTATTACCGCCCCGACGAGAAGAACGAATTTCTCTTCGACCTCTCGGTTGACGAGCGGGAACAGTCCGACTTCAAGGCGTCGCACAAAGCGGAGTTTGAAAGCTTGCGCGCCGAGTACGCGAAGTGGGAATCGCAGGTGCTTCCGCGCAAGAGTTAAGAGCCGTCAATAGCATGTCAGCAGCCATCCACACGGATGAAACTCTCGTGATCGAGACACCGGAGCGCGTGCCTTTGCACTTCGCGCTGGCCTCCATCGGCAACCGTTTTCTGGCGTGCCTCTTCGACCATTTTCTGCAAGTGCTCGCCATCTTTCTGGTTGGCGTTATCTTCGTCGTGGCGGGGAACACGGCGAGCCTCTACGAAGAGTTGAAGGGCGCGCCGAAGTGGGTGCTGGCGCTTCTCATCCTCGCGGTCTTTCTCATCTGGTCGAGCTACTTCGTGTTGTTCGAGTGGGTGTGGCGCGGGCAGACGCCGGGCAAGCGCTGGCTGAAGCTGCGCGTCATCCGCGAAGACGGGCGACCCGTCACGTTCTGGGAAGCGGCGGCGCGCAACCTGCTCCGCATCTTCGACATGATGCCGTGGCTCGGCGTGCCGTTCTACTCAGTAGGCTTGGTGTGCGTCTTCGCCAGCCGCCGCGACCAGCGCATCGGCGACATGGTGGCGGGCACCGTGGTAGTGCGCGAGCGCGAGGCGCAGGCGCCCTCCTTCGATCAAGTCTTCTCCGCGCCGACGAGCGACACGGCGCTGCGCCGCTCATTCAAACCCGTCCCCTTCACCGGCGGCTTGAATGATTTGACCGAGCCGGAGATCGAAGTCGTCGAAGCCTTCCTGCGCCGCCGCTGGGACATCTCGGAATCGCCCCGCCAGTGGATGGCGTGGCGCATCTCCACGCCCCTGCTCTACAAAATTCGCCCCACCTTCGACCCCGAAACATTCACCTACGAAGGCTTCCTCGAAGAACTGCTCCACCGCTACCGCGCCGCGCATCGCTTCACGGATTAAGCTCCGGCAAATTGACGCCCGGTCGAGCCTCCTTTACACTTTTCAGTTCATCGAAACGTCGGATTTTCCACTGAGAGGACTGTCACCATGGCTCAAGATATTTTCATTCTGGGCGGCAAGCGCACGCCCATGACTTCATACGTCGGGGCGCTCAAGGACGTGAAGGCGATTGATCTGGCGGCGACCGCCGCGCGCGGCGCGTTAGAAGCGACGGGCGTCGCGGCGGAGGAGATTGACCATACCGTTATCGGCAACGCCTTGCAGACTTCGGGCGACGCCATCTACGGCGCGCGCCACGTCGCTTTGAAGGCGGGCGTGCCGCACGACCGACCGGCCTTGACCGTCAACCGCCTGTGCGGCAGCGGCATTCAATCCATCATCTCCGGCGCGCAGATGATTATGCTCGGCGAGGCGAAGACCGCGCTCGTCGGCGGCATGGAGTCCATGAGCATGGCGCCGCACGTCATCTACGGCGCGCGTAGCGGGTTCGCGTTAGGTCAGGGGAAGCTCGAAGATTCTCTGATGGTCGCGCTCCTCGATACCTACTGCAACACGACGATGGCCGGAACGGCTGAGAACCTCGCGCGCCGCTACGAGATTTCGCGCGAGGAGCAGGATAAGTACGCGCTCCGCTCGCAGCAGGAGGCAAAGCGCGCGCGGGACGCAGGAGTCTTCGCCGAAGAGATCGTGCCCGTCGAAGTGAAGACGCGCAAAGGCGTGAAGGTCGTTGACACGGACGATCACCTGCGCCCCGAGACGACGCTCGAAGTGCTCGCGAAACTCCCGACCGCCTTTAGCAAGGACGGCTTCGTCACCGCCGGCAACGCCAGTGGCATCGTGGACGGCGCGGCGGCGCTCGTCATCGCGGGCGAGTCGTTTGTGAAGGAGCGCGGGGCGAAACCGTTGGGCCGCATCGTCAGTTGGGCATTTGCGGGCGTGGAACCCGACATCATGGGCATCGGCCCCGTCCCCGCTATCCGGCAGGCGCTCGATAAAGCGAACCTCAAGCTCGAAGAGATTGACCTCGTCGAAGTGAACGAGGCTTTCGCCTGCCAGTATCTCTCCGTCGAGAAAGAGTTGGGACTCGACCGCTCGAAGACGAACGTCAACGGCGGCGCCATCGCGCTCGGCCATCCGCTCGGAGCCTCCGGCACGCGCATCGTCCTGACGGCGCTCTTAGAGCTTCAGCGGCGCGGCGGGCGCTACGGCCTCGCCTCGGCCTGCATCGGCGGCGGGCAGGGCATCGCCATCATTTTCGAGCGCGTCTAATCCCGCCCGGAAGGCGGCCCGTGGCGCGGCGATTTTTTTTCGATGTTGCGTGGCACGCGCCTCGCTCTTTCTTCACCCTAGCAAGGGCTGACTCTTAATCTTTCTCAACTATTCAGGAGTTTTGATATGTTCACCAACCTCGCCGCACGTGGTTTTTCCTCCTCGTGTCGGATTTTTCCGCGCCCCGTGTTGGCGCTCTGTCTCTTCGCCGCCTGCCTTGTCGCGCCGCTGCGCGAAGCGCGGGCGCAATTTTTGACCGGCTCGCCCGACCTCGTCATCAGCCAAATCTACACGCGCGGCGGCGAGGCCGGCGCCACCTTCCGCAACGACTACATCGAACTGTTCAACCGCGGCGCGGAGACCGTCAACCTCGCCGAATACTCGCTCTACAACGAGACGACGTTTGACGGCGCCCAGACGACCGGGCTTACCAGCTTCGCCTCGACGAGCAGCATCCCCATCCCGCCCGGCACATATATCCTCATCCAGTTCGGGTCGGGCGGGAATATCGGCACCTTTTTCCCCGTGACGCCCGACTTCGGCGCCTTCCTCCCCCCAAACTTCCCCCACCTCAACACCGTGGGCCGGATCGCGCTGGTCAAGACTAGAGACTTCATTACGCTCGGCTGCCCCGCCGGGCAAGACCCCGGCGTCGTTGACCTTATCGGCTACGGCGGGGCTGCCTGCGGCGAGGGCGCGGCGCCCGTGTCAGGCCCGCCGTCGAACTCCGCGCGCGCCAGAAAGTCCGCGGGCTGTACCGACACCGACAACAACGCCTCGGACTTCGATCTTCTTTCGCCGCCGGCCCCGCGCAACAGAGCCTCGCCGACCAACGTCTGTTCCCCGCCGGCAACGACCGACACCTTCCAGTTCGAGGCCGCACAGCTTGATGTCGCCGAGTCGGCGGGCAGCGTCGAAATTTTCGTCACGCGCGCGGGCAACACCGCCGCGCCCGCCGCCGTCCAGTACGGCACGGTCAACGCCCTCGCCTCCAGCATGAGCGCCGCGGCCAGCGACCGGCAGGACTACACGACCGCCATCGGCACGCTCCGCTTCGACGCGGGCGAGACGCGCAAAAGCTTCCGCCTCCTCCTCACCGACGACGCACGTAACGAGGGCCTCGAAAGCCTCAACCTCCTGCTCGGCAACCCAACAGGCGGCGTCGCGCTCGGCGCCCAAAAGACGCTGCGGGTCAACCTCACGAGCGACGACCCTTCAACATCGCAGCCCAACCCGATTGACGCAACCGAGTTCTTCGTCCGCCAGCACTACCATGACTTTCTCAACCGCGAGCCGGACGCGCCGGGGCTGCAATTCTGGTCTGATCAGATCGAGCAGTGCGGCGCGGACGCGCAGTGCCGCGAGGTGCGTCGCATCAACGTCTCGGCAGCCTTCTTCCTCTCCATCGAATTTCAGGAGACGGGCTATCTCGCCTACCGCTTTTTCAAGGCCGCCTTCCCCAACAGCCTCTCGCGCCCGCGCGGCTTCCCAACCTATCGCGAGTTCATCCGCGACACGCAGGAGGCGGGCCGCGGCGTGGCCGTCGGCGTGGGCAACTGGGAGGCGCAGTTGGAAGCGAACAAGCGCGCCCTTGCCGACGAGTTCGTCGCGCGCCCCGAGTTCCGCCTCCGCTATCCTTCGGGCCAGACGGCGGCGCAGTACGTTGACCTGCTCAACCAGACCTCGGGCGTCGCGCTCTCGCAGGCCGAGCGCGACGCCCTCGTCGCGGGATTGGAAGCCGGCACGGAGACGCGCGCCACCGCCCTCCGGCGCGTGGCCGAGGACGAGGACTTCAAGCGCGCCGAGTTCAACCGCGCCTTCGTCCTCATGCAATACTTCGGCTACCTCCGGCGCGGCCCGAACGACCCGCCCGATTTCAACTTCGACGGCTACGACTTCTGGCTTCAGAATCTCAACCAGTTCAACGGCAACTTCATCGAGGCCGAGATGGTCAAAGCCTTCATCTCGTCCATCGAGTACCGGCAGCGGTTCGGGCAATAACTGATTAATGGGCGCGGCCCGACGCGAACGGGGCGGGCCCGACTCTGTTTCGAGTCATCCCCGCCCCTTTTAACTTCGGCGCAAGGCCGTGTTAACGCGGCGGCAGCACGCGCGGGCGACAATTCGCTTTCCACCTTTTCGCGCGGTGACTGACGGCTGCGGCTTGACGCACGCGCCCTGTATCCGTTAAAAGTTTCGCACCTGTCAAACTTACCCGCGCGCCTCGACTGTAAAGGGAGACGGCGCCGGCCCCGAGTCAAACCGAGAAAGGAATCGCCCACGTGTTCAATTCGTTCTTCAGCCGGCGACGCACTACGTCCGCGCGCCGTCAGTTTCTGTCCGTCATCACAGCCGCCTTTATCATCCTGCATCCTATTTTATTCACCACGTCGCAAGTCGCCGCGCAGAGGCAAATGGGTATTAGGACGACGACGGTTGACGACACGCCCACGCCCAATGACACGGGCACGGGCAGCGTCTCGCTGACCACAGTGGGCGTCGCAAGCATACAAAATTTTGACACGCTCTCGAACACCGCCGGCAGCACGACCAACACGACGCTCCCCACCGGCTGGTACATCACCGAGACGGGCGGCGGCGCGCGCGACAACGAGCAGTACGCCGTAGACACCGGCGGCAGTAACACGGGCGACACCTACAGCTACGGCGCGGCAGCCGCCACCGACCGCGCGCTCGGCGGCTTGCGTAGCGGCACGCTGATTTCAGTCTTCGGCGCGATGTTCACCAACAACACCGGCTCGACCATCACATCGCTTGACATCGCTTACACCGGCGAGGAGTGGCGGCTCGGCACGGCGGCGCGCACCGACCAGATCGACTTTCAAATCAGCACCAATGCGACCGACCTCTCGACCGGAACTTATACGGATGTGAACGCGCTCGATTTCGTCACCCCGAACACGGTCACGATCGGCGCGAAGGATGGCAACAACGCCGCCAACCGCACGGCACTCGGCACGACCGTCTCGTCTTTGAGCATTGCGAACGGCGCGTCCTTCTTCATCCGCTGGACGGACCTTGACGCCACGGGCGCGGACGACGGCCTCGCCGTTGACGACTTTTCAATTACGCCGCAGGGCGCGGGCGGCGGCGGGATGCCGTCGCTCTCGATCAACGACGTGACGATGAACGAGGGCAACCCGCCGGGCACGACTACGTTCACCTTCGCCGTCACCCTCAACGCGCCGGCAGGGGCGGGCGGCGTCACCTTCGACATCGCCACCGCCGACGGCACCGCCCAAGACGGCAATCCAGGTGGAGAGGATAACGACTACGTCGCACAGAGCCTCACCGGCCAATCAATCCCGATGGGATCAACCGGCCCCTATAACTTCAATGTCACGGTCAACCGCGACACGACGCCTGAGCCGAACGAGACCTTCTTCGTCAACGTCACGAACGTCACGGGCGCGACCGTCGCCGACGGTCAAGGGCAAGGCACGATCACGAACGACGACTTTTCGCTCACGCCCATCCACACGATTCAAGGGAGCGGCGACACGACGCCCATCCCCGGCGCGACCGTCACGACCAACGGCATCGTCACGCTGCTCAAGACGGGCAGCAACGCCGGCGCGGGTGCGGCCAACGGCTTCTTCCTCCAAACGCCCGACGCCGACGCCGACGCCGACCCCAACACCTCGCAAGGCATCTTCGTCTTCACGTCCTCGGTTCCGACGGTGGCGGTTGGCGACAACGTGAATGTCACCGGCACGGTGGTAGAATTCAACGGGCTGACTGAAATCAGCCCGACCACGAACGTCTCGATCAATAGTACCGGCAACCCGCTCCCCACAGCCGTCGCGCTCAACCCGACCATCCTCGACCCGACGCTCTCCGGCCAACCGCAGCTCGAAAAGTTCGAGGCCATGCGGATGAGCGCCGCCTCGCTCACGTCCGGCGCGCCGAACGACAACTTCTTCGACGTGTACGCGGTCATCACGGGCGTCGCGCGCCCCTTGCGCGAGCCGGGCATCCCCATCTCAGACCCCGTCCCGCCCGACCCGACTTCGGGCATGGTCGAGCCGACCATCCCGCGCTGGGACGAGAACCCCGAACGCCTCAAGCTCGACACCAACGGGCGGGCGGGCGCAGCTAACATGGCCTACACCTCGAACGTGACCTTCACCAACGTCGCCGGGCCGCTCGACTTTGCCTTCAGTGAGTACCGCCTCGTCACCGAAGCGGGCTTCTCCGCCTCGCTCAACTTGAGCGCGGTGCCCGTCCCGGTGCCCTTGTCGAACGAATTCACCATCGTCGGCTACAACATCGAGAACTTCAACAACAACGCGACGCAGCGCCAGAAGGCCGCGCTCACCATCCGCAACGTGCTGCACTACCCGGACATCATCGGCGCGGTCGAGATTTTCGACCTCGCCGACCTGCAAGCCTTGCGCGACCAGATCAACAATGACGCCGTCGCCGCGATGCAGCCGAATCCGATGTACGAAGCTTATCTTATTGAGCAGGACGGCGTGAGCGAGGACAACGATCAGGATGTCGGTTTCCTCGTCAAGACGGCGCGCGTCTCGGTGACGAGCGTCACGCAGGAGCGGCAGGCCGAGACCTTCGTCGAGCCGGGCGGCGGCACGGCCATTCTGCACGACCGTCCGCCGCTCGTCCTCGACGCCGTCGTTGACCCGTCGGGCGCGAACCCGCGGCGCGTCCTCGTCGTCGTCAACCACACCCGTTCGTTCATAGACATCGATCTGGTCGCGGGTGACGGGCCGCGCGTCCGCGAGAAGCGCAAGAAGCAGGCCGAAAGTATCGCCGGTCTCTTGCAGGAGCTTCAGACCAACAATCCGGGCGTGCCCGTCGTCTCGGTCGGCGACTACAACGCCTTCCAGTTCAGCAGCGGCTACGACGATTCCATCAGCGTCCTGAAGGGGATGCCGACCGCCGACGAGCTGATCGTCGTTGACCAAAGCCCCGATCTTGTCAACCCCGACTTCTTCAACCTGATTGACGAGTTACCCGTCGCCGAGCGGTACAGCTTTGTCTTCGAGGGCACGCCGCAGGCGCTCGACCACGTCCTTGTCAACGGAACTGCGCGCGCACGCAACACGCGCACGGCCATCGCGCGCGTCAACGCGGACTTCCCCGCCAGCCCCGCCTCGGCCTACGCCTCGAATGCCTCGATACCGGAGCGCAACTCCGACCACGACCCCGTGGTCGCCTACTTCACGCTCGGCCAGCCGCAGCCCGCGGGCACACTCATCATCTCGGAGTTTCGCTTGCGCGGCCCTGCCGGCGTTAATGACGAATTCGTCGAACTCTACAACAACACCGACGCGGACATCACCGTCTCGACCGTGGACGGCAGCGCCGGCTGGGCCGTAGTCTCTGCCGACAACACGGCGACGCCAAAGTTTACTATTCCGAACGGCACCATCATTCCAGCGCGCGGCCACTATCTCGGCGTCAACAGCAACGGCTACACGCTCGCTAATTACGGCGGGACGAACGCCGCGACGGGCGATGTGGCCTACACGACCGACATCCCGGACAACACGGGCCTCGCGCTCTTCAACACGGCGAACTCGTTGTTCTTCACGATGGAGAACCGGCTCGACGCCGTCGGCCCAACCTCCGAGATGAATGCAATCTTCAAGGAGGGCGCAGGGATTCCTGCGCTCACCTCGATGGCGAATGTTGACCACGCCTTCTACCGCGACCTTCGCAACGGCACGCCGAAGGACACGGGCGACAACGCGGCGGACTTCATCTTCGTCTCGGTGGACGGCATGAACTACGGCGCGGGCGCGCTGCTCGGAGCGCCGGGGCCGGAGAATCTCACTTCGCCCATCCAGCGCAACGCCACGATGCCGGTGCTGCTGCTCGACGCGACCACGTCGGGGCCGCAACCGCCGAACCGCGTGCGCGACTTTGCCTCCGTCACCAACGGGATGAACGGTACGCTCTCGATCCGTCGCCGCGTCGTCAACAACACCGGCCAGAACGTCACGCGGCTTCGCTTCCGCCTCGTCAACTTCACGACCTTCCCCGCGCCGCCGGGCACGGCTGACCTGCGGGCCATCACCTCCATGGATGTGTTGGTGAGCGGCATCATGGACATGAACACCTGCACGGCGGCGGGTGCGGGGTCGCCGCCCTGCGCCGTCAACGTGCAGGGGACAATGCTCGAAGAGCCGCCCACCCAAGCCTCCGGCGGAGGTTGGAACTCGACGCTCTCCGTGCCTGTCTCCATGTCGCCGGGTGACTCGGTCAGCGTCCAGTTCCTGCTCGGCGTCCAGCAGTCCGGCGCGTTCAGGTTCTTCTTCAACGTCGAGGCGGTGACCGAGAGCATACTCTTCACCGGGCCGCGCGGGAGCGGTAAGTCCGGAAACTTGAAGAAGCGCGTCCCGCGCTGAGTCCGTGCGCGCGGCGATGCTGGGAGGGAAGAGATGTGGTGCGGAGCAGACACACTCTTCCCGCCCGCGTCGCCGGACTGTATATCTGGCATGACACTTGTTTCTTCAAGCGTGTTGGTTCGTCAGAGGTGTTACAACTCATCCCGCTTTGAGTCTCAAGCGGGTTTTGTTGGAAAGCCTTGAGGCGAGAGCGTGGTCGCTTTAAAAAAATGGAGGTTTATTCATTTTTTTGGATATGGTCAGACGTGCGGGCCGTCGTCAAAGTAATATTTAACAGCGCATTCACGTCGTCGTAAGACTCGCGCAACCGGCTCTTTGTATGGTATAAGTTTGATTTCCAAACTGAACCGTCATTCATCGCAAACAAGGTACAATTTAAATTTCCGGGACCTGAGTGGACATGGCATCTTGCGTCCCGCCGCCGTCAACGCGCACGCCATGAATTTCGCTCAAGCCTAGATTCGCCGGCATGAAGGAAGCCTGTCCGACACTTCCGGGACTTAGCGGCCAAAGAGCCGACGGCGCGACCCGGCAATCGCCGCCACACAACGAAAGACCACGCCCATTGCCGTGGAACACTTCCAAACCTGAAACCCCTGAACTCGAATTAAGGAGTCTTCTCCATGAATAAGTTTTTTCGCCTCTCATTAGCTTCAATGCTTCTTCTCGTCGGCATGTGCGTGTCGGCCCTCGCGCAGTCCACGACGGACGGCGCGATTGGCGGCACCGTCAAAGACTTGAACGGCGCTGTCGTGCAGAATGCCACCGTCACGATTCGCAACGAAGAGACCAACAAGGAATCTTCCATGACGACCGACGACGAAGGGCGCTTCCGCGTCGTGCAACTTCGGCCCGGCAACTACGCCATCACCATCAACGCCCAGAACTTCGCCCCCTTCAACCAGCCGAAGATCGTGGTCGAGGTCGGGCGCGTCACTTCGCTTGACATCCAGCTTGCCCTGCCCGGCGCGTCCGAGGTCGTCGAAGTAACGGGCGAAGCCCCTGTCATCAACACAACACAGCAGGACTTCTCGACTAATATCAACCAGACCTCGATCAACGAACTCCCGATCAACGGACGCCGCGCCTCCAACTTCGTGCTGTTGACGCCCGGCGCCGTTCCCGATGGCGACTTCGGACTGGTTTCTTTCCGCGGCATCTCCGGGCTGCTCAACAACAGCACCGTTGATGGCGGCACCAATAACAATGCGTTCTTCGCCGAGGAAGCAGGCCGCACGCGCATCAGCTCTTCGATCAGCCAAGCGGCGGTGCGCGAGTTTCAAGTCAACACCTCGAACTACTCCGCTGAGTATGGACGCGCCGCCGGCGGCGTCGTCAACACCGTCACCAAGTCGGGGACGAACGATTTCCATGGCCAAATCTTCTACTACCTGCGCGACAACAAATTCGGTGCGCGCAATCCGCGCGGAGTCAACCCGCAGACCGGTGCGCCGCTCAAGCCCGTGGATCGTCGCCATCAGTTCGGCGGAGCCATCGGTGGCCCCATCGTCCCGAACAAGCTCTTCTTCTTCTTCAGCTACGATCAACAGAAGCGCGATTTCCCCGGCATCGCTCAGTTCGATAGTGGGACGTACCTGAACACCATCAACTCGACGACGCTGGCGGCGCGTGGTTTGACGACGACGCAGATCAGCGCGACAAGAGATTTCATCCTCAGCCTGACGGGCGAAGTGCCGCGCCGACAGGATCAGCGTCTCATCCTGCCGAAGATTGACTGGAACATTAACGACCGAAACACCTTCACAGTCACTTACAATCGATTGCGGAGCGAATCGCCCAACGGCGTTCAGACGCAGCCGACCGTGACGCGCGGCAAAGCCAGCTTCGGCGACGATTTCGTTAACATTGACTACGGCATCTTCCGCCTGACCTCGACCATCACGCCCACCGTCATTAACGAGGCGCGCGTCAAGATCGGGAAGGAAGACCTCATCCAGTTCAGCAATCCGCCTGCGCCCGGCGAGCCGACGACCGGCCTCAACGGGCGTTCGCCCTCGGTGGCTCTCACCACCGGCGGCCTGACCTTCGGCAAACCAAACTTCCTCGAACGCAACCACAACCCGCTGGAGAAGACCTTCCAACTGGTGGACAACGTGACGGTCACGCGGGGCAATCACACGGTCAAAATCGGCGGCGAGATTCTCCGCACCAGAGACCTGCTCGATAACTTGTTTCAGGAGGGCGGCGTCTACGCTTACAACAACGTCAACGACTTCCTCGTTGACTACGTCAACTTCACAAGCAACGGCGCGATTCGCGCCTTGAGCGCGACCACTCCGACCACCAACCCGCTCGGACGCTGCGCGACTTCGACCCGCCGCGCCGGCCTGTGCTACACCAGCAATTACGCGCAAGGGTTCGGCGCGCAAGGCGCCGAGTTCGACACGACCGATCTCGCTTTCTACATTCAGGACGACTGGCGTTGGTCATCGCGTCTGACCATCAATCTCGGCCTGCGCTACGAAGTCGAACTGCTGCCCGATCCGCAGATTACGAATCCGATCTACGCGCAGACCGGCCAACTTCCGACCGACAAAAACAACTTCGGCCCGCGCGGCGGTTTCGCCTACGATGTATTCGGCAACGGCAAGACCTCGGTTCGCGGCGGCGTCGGCATCTATTACGGACGTTTGATTAATTCGACGATCTCGAACGCGATCACCAACACCGGCGTTGATCGGGGACAGTTGCAATCCTCTCTGAATCCGGCGACAGCCGCGACGGCTCCCATCTTCCCCAACGTGATTGCGGCCCCGGCGGCGGTCGCCAATCCGACCGGCGCGCACGTCCCCGGATCGAGCATTGTCGTGCTCGCGCCAGACCTCCACCTGCCGATGATCGTGCAGGGCGACTTCGTTATCGAGCGCGAGATCGCGCGCAACACCGTCGTTTCGCTCTCCTATCTCGGCAGCCGCGGTCGCTTCCTGCCGACCTTCATCAACAAGAACATCGCTCCGTCGAGCGCGCTGGCCACGCTGACCGTGGCCAGCGGCCAATTCGCGGGCCAATCAGTCACGGTGCCGATTTACACGGCCCGTCTGGATCCGAACTTCTTCAATATCACGGAGGTTCGCGGCCAAGTCGAATCCCAGTACAACGCGCTGGTGCTGCAAGCCAATCGCCGCCTGACCAACGGATTGCAGTTCCAAATGAACTATACTTACTCGCGCGCGCGTGACAACGGGCAAACGTCCGTGACGTTCACCTCCACCAACACGCCGACCGATCCCTACAATCAGAACTTGGATCGTGGCCCGACGAGCTTCGACATCCCGCATCGCTTCGTCGCCAGCGCCGTCTGGTCGCCGAAGTTCGGGCAGGACAGCTCGGCGGTGCAGCGCGCGCTTTTAAACGGCTGGACGTTGGCTCCCATCGTCATGGCCCAGTCGGGCAGGCCCTATTCGCCGGGCGTTTCGGTCATCAACCGAACTGCCGCCAACGCGCTTAACAGCAGTATCACCGGCTCCGGCGGCGACAGCTACTTCCTCCCGCTCGGGCGCAATAGCTTCCGCCAGCCGAAGATCGTCAACATTGACATGCGCCTCTCGCGCCGTTTCAACTTCACCGAACAGACCAATATTGAGTTCTTGGTTGAAGCCTTCAATCTCTTCAACCGGACCCACATCACTTCGGTGAACACGACGGCTTTCAACCTTGTCAGCGCCACTCCCGGCGCGGTCGGCACGCTCCTCGTTCCGGTCGCGTCCTTTGGGACTGACTCTGCGACGGGCAACTCGATTTTCCGCGAGCGGCAGGTGCAGCTCGCCGTGCGGTTCACATTCTAAGCCGAACCCGTGCGGCCCTTGATCGAAGAGTGCGCCTCGTCCAACGGGGCGCACTCTTTTTTTACCCGCCTTCCGGTTCACCGCAAACTCAGTTGCTGTCGCCCGTGTCCGCGCCTTGTTATTGTGCTAGGATGGTGGCCTTTACTCACACACTTTTTGTATGACGGAAAAGCGTAGAAAAGTAGAACGCGTGCGAACCTCGATCCCCGTTGAATGGGGCGTGACGCGTGACTATCAGCGTCACGGCAAGCTCGTCAGCTTGAGCACCAAAGGCTGTCTTCTTCAGACCGAACACGTCGAGCCGCTCTACGGTAAGACTTTGCACCTGCGCTTCCCTCTGCCGGATGACGAGTGGATGACGCTTCAGGGCAGGGTGATCTACTATCTGCGGGAAGTTGGCTTTGCCGTCGAGTTCGATGAGATTCCCGACGCGGAGCATTATCTGCTCGCGCGGCTGGTCGAGGATTATCACAACGGCGACCCTTACAAGTCGCAGGATGAGTTGCCTCTCCGGGTGGCCGCGCTGCTCTCGGACGCGCCGGCGCCGATCTTCAAAGAGCAGAGAAAGCAGACTCGCGCCAAAGTCTCCATCAACATCAACTGGGGCATGACCCCCGATTGCGAGTATTCCGGCGACAAGGTGACGAGCCTTAGCCTCACCGGATGCTTTATCCAGA
Source organism: Pyrinomonadaceae bacterium (assembly GCA_041749275.1). Classification (GTDB taxonomy): domain Bacteria; phylum Acidobacteriota; class Blastocatellia; order Pyrinomonadales; family Pyrinomonadaceae; genus JBGTBQ01. The sequence goes on from JBGTBQ010000375.1 coordinate 19,878, forward strand.
CCGAGAGAAAACTTGAAGAGGGAATGGATGTCTATATCCGCCTCTGGGAGATGCCCGGCGGCAAAGGCGTCTTTAAGGGAACCGTCCGCTATCAACTCCAGTTGAGTCCGAAACACTTGCCTATCGGCATCGGTTTAGAGTTCCACCCCCTCAGTCCTGAAGACACGACCAGCCTTCAGGACGTGCTGAACTTTTACGGTGAGTCGCCACCGACATAAGAGTCAATAGTCTGTGGTGTTAAGGGCGACGGACAGCAAGTCAAGGCGCTCCATGCCACACGTTGCTCCAAGTTGATGACACGCGCGCCTCCGGTGCTCTGTCCGAAGACAGAGCGCGAGGTCTCGACCGTTGTACTAAAATACTCGCCTCCAACAGCCGCGCCGCAACGTGAAAAGCGTCGCCCACTCCCTGTATTGCCAGCTCCTTCAAACACTTCGCCGACATCCTCCGCCACTGGCACGGGCGTTGCCCTTTAGACGTTTCGAGCAAGACATGGTTTTGAGCGATTCCGCTCGACAATTGTGGAAGTAACCTTGAGGGAGGATGTTGCATCATGGGCTTACCGAACAGAGATGAGATGGAAGGCAAATTCGAGCAGGCTAAAGGCGCGGTGAAAGAGAACGTGGGACGCGCCACCGGCGACCGCGACATGGAGACCGAAGGCGCCGCCGACCGCGCCGAGGGAAACCTGCAAGAAGGTTATGGCACCGCCAAGCGGAAAGTCGGCGACGCCATCAAAGATGTGGGTGATGCTATCCGCGATTAAATTCTGAACACACGGCTTTTCAAACACGAAGGTCGCCGCTCATTTCATTGAGCGGCGACCTTCGACTTTCTCTCACTCGATCTGACACGTCATACTCTCATGCCAACTCTACTCACTCTTGTCTGACGTGCTCCGCGCCGAGGTCGGTGAGCAACTTCTCCAACGCCTCGGCCTCCTCATCCGTCCTCGCTTCGATGCCGATCAGGATGCCGCCCGCGCGTAGCGAGGCGTCGTAAACTTTCGCACGGTGCTCCGGGATACCTGCGCCGACGAGCGCGCCGACCAAGCCTCCCGCCGCTCCGCCCGCGCCCGCGCCCGCCAG
>JBGTBQ010000376.1:0-2834 GCA_041749275.1 Pyrinomonadaceae bacterium
GACGTTGCCGGCGACGGAGACGGCCCGCAGCAGCGGCGAAAAAGAGCCGTTCGGCCAGCCGACGACCGCGCGCTCGCGCGCGCCGCCGATGGCGAACTGCCGCGCGTTGGCTTCGACGCCCGTCCACGCGACCTGCGTTCCTTCGGGCCAGTGCCGCGTGAAGTGGACGACGCCGAGCATCGCGAGAGCGGAGATGATGGCGACGACCAGCGCCCACCGCGGCGCGACGACGCGGAGCCGTTCCGGCTTCGTGGAGCGGCGCAGCAGCAGCAGTCCGAAGAGCAACGGGGCGAGGAAGAAGGCGAAGATAATCAGGCTGCGGAGGACGATGGGGAGGGCATTCATCGGGCGTCATCCTTTGCGGGTTGTGAGGGGCGCGCGTCATCCGTGTCGGCCCCGGTCGGCGCGTGTGAGCCGTGGACGCTTGCGCCGTGAGAGTTGGCGGGCGGCGGCTCGCTGAAGAGGGTGTCCGTCAATCGCCGCAGCCCGGTCGCCGCACGCTTCAAGATGCCTTGTTTTGCTTCCGCTTCATAAGGCTTATCTCTCAACGTCGGACGGCGCGGGTCGTGCGCCGCGTCGGCTGCGCCTTCCTTGTCTACGTCAACTCGCGGGCGTTCGTCGTCGGATGTTTCATGTCCGGCAGCGTCGGTCTCATCCAACGCATCGCCCGCCACCGTCTCAGGCATCGTAGCGGTGGTCGCCTCCGGCTCTACTCCTAAAACGGTGGCCTCCGCCGTCACCGTGGGACGGGCCAGAATTTCTTCCAAGCTCGGCCCACTATCTTCCGCGAAAAAGTGGAGCAGCCCTCGGACTGCTCGATGGTTGCTGAACTTCTTGTCGTTCAGCGGGCGCAGGCAGCGCAGCATTGCACGGCGGTAGGGCGTGAGCGGCGATGCGTCCGCCCGCGCCTCTTCGTAGATTGCGCGAGCAGTTTTGATGAACGCGCCCTTGTCATGGTTCAACAGATGGCCAGCCGCTTTATCCTGCGTCGCCGTGGAGAAACAGGCGAAGAGTTGTTCGAGGGCGGACTCGTGCCCGGCGTAACGGCGGACGAAATTTTCGAGCGCACACTTTTCTCTGGCTCCCTCTCTGTAAACTCGGTCGAAGCTGGCGCGGAGCTGTTCGCGGCCCTTCCGTTCGGCCTGTCCGAGCCGCGCGCGGTCAAGCTCGTCGGGTATGTCGCGCCAACGTTCAGGGTTCTCCCAGTTGCCGAGCACTTCCTCGCAGCGCTCGCGGTAGCGTTCATCTTCGGTGGAGAAGCCACGGAAGAGCAGGAGGTCAGCGACCTCCTCCAGTCTTCTTTTGTCGAAGCCGGCGAACAGCCAACCGTCGGGCAGCGGCATGCTCTCTTGAATGATGTAATGCTTAACTTCAGTGGACGCCCTGCTGCGTTCGCCCATCTCCAGCAACCCAGCGATCCAGCGGTCGAAGTCGTGCGGGTTGCGTGTGCGTGAGTGGTAATTCGCGAGTTGCTCGATTACGTCTGAGGGCACGTCGCCGAGCATTTTCACGATCCTCCGTAGGGCGGGGAAGAAATCTCTGGGCGGCTTCTCGCGTAGCATCTGCCGCAGTTCGCCCCACAGGCGTGAGCGCGCCGCATCGCGCGCGACACCGGCACGGAGTCCCGCCGGAAGACCGGATTCATTCATCGCTACCTCGGACGCGCGGTTGCAATAGGCATCCCACAGAGCGAGCAGTGGCCGCCAGCCCGCGACGGCGTGCGAGTGTGCTATGGAGACTTTGTCCATGACCGGTACGACGGGCCGGAGCAGCGAGGCCGCCAGCGCTTCGAGCCACGCCTTGGCGCGCAGCGCGAGGTCGCTTTGCTCGCGTAGCTCCGCGAGGTAGCACTGGACGAGTTGCGAAGCGAGCCGCGCGGACTGCGCCGGCTCCAACTCTTTCAGAGGGAGCAGGTCGGGGAGCCGCTCTCCGCCGGGGTCGTCGCCGAAGCAGAGATATTCAAGCTCCCAGCCGTCGCTGCGCAGCTGTGCGCGCCGCTTCGCTTCATCGCGCAGGTTGTTGGCGAGGCCGGGCCAGAGCGGGTGATTGTCCGGGAACGCGTCCCACACGTGTAGGTTCGCGCCATCCGCCTTCGTGCGTTGATAGAGCGCTTTAAGAAGCAGCCGCTGTTGCTCCGCAGCCTCGCTCTCGGATGCGAAGTTGCGGACTACGAAATCGTAAGCCGCGAGCAGCAGCGGACGCGTATCGTCGTATTTCGGCGTCGTCTCCAGCGCGCGCGCGTAGACCTCGACCTGCAACTCCGGATAATGGCGCAACAGGGGCGACGGCGCATCGCCCGGCGGCTCGTACTTCAGACACATCTCGACCAGCTTCCGCGGATCGAGTCGGCGGCTGGCGGCCTCCGACACTTCCATCCGATCCTCGAAGAAATTGCGGAGGACAACCTCGGTCTGCGCCGGTGACAGCTTATCGCCCGTCGTAGCCGCCGTCGCGTGCGCCTCGTGGCCCACGCCGCGGTCAATCGTCGCGTCGTCGTTGGTGGACGCGAGGGCCAGCCTGTGCGCCGCGCGGCGGATGTCCATGATGAGAAAGTCCGAACCCTTGAGCTGCTTGAGCGTGTTGGAAAGATTATCGGTCAGTTGCCTTGTCCCGAGCACACGAGCGAGGAGCAGGAGACGCTCGCGAAGCGTCCCGGCGCTCGCGCCCGACACGTCGGGCCAGTCGCAGCGGGGCACGTTGGCGAGCGGCGAGAGCGTGCCCTCAAACTCTGGGTCGGCGGCGATGGCATCCCATGCCTCAATGAGTTGCAGCCCGGCGGAAACCTGTGCCGAGAGCGCGTCCTGTGCGCCCGCCGCGCCGTCGTCGAGCACGAA
>JBGTBQ010000377.1:0-12757 GCA_041749275.1 Pyrinomonadaceae bacterium
GCGTGTCGCCGGGCCGGCGCCGGGGCCGACTTACGCGATGGCTGCCGACTTCAACGGCGACCGGCGGCCCGACCCCGTGCTCGTCGGCGCGGGCGGGATGACGATCATGCTCTCGAAGGCCGACGGCGGCTTCGACTCCACGACGGCGCCAGCCATTCCCGGCGCGGAATCCAAGACGACCGCCGCCGCCGCCGGCGACTTCAACGCTGACGGCCATGCCGATTTGACGTTGGCGAACGCCATCACCAGCAATGTCGTCGTGCTGCTCGGCGACGGGAAAGGCGGGTTCGCGCCGCCCGTGAGCTACGGCGTCGGCTACAGCCCTTCGGGCATCGTCGTCGCGGACTTCAACGCGGACGGCAAGACCGACCTCGCCGTCTCGAACGCCTCCTCGCGCGACGTATCGCTCCTGCTGGGAAATGGGCGTGGCGGGTTCGGCAAAGCGGCGCGCTTCGGCGTGGGCGCGCAACCCGCCGCGCTCGTCGCGGGCGACTTCAACCGCGACGGACGCGCCGACCTTGCGACGCTCAACCCTCGGCAGTTGAGCATCTCCGTGCTCTTCAGCGATGCGCGTGGGCGTCTCGGCGCGCCCGTCACCCTCGCCGGTGCGCGCACCGCACGCTCCATCATTGCCGCCGACCTCGACGGCGATGGACGCATAGACCTCGCAACCGCGAACGACACGGGCCACAGCATCTCGGTCTACATGGGCGAGGCGCGTGGGCGTTTCGCCGCGCCCAAAAGTTACCCTACGGGCGAGCGCCCCTTCTGGCTCGTTGCGGGCGACTTCGACCGCGACGGCCACGTTGACATAGCGACGGCCAACCACAGGTCGGGCAGCGTCTCCGTACTGCGCGGCGACGCACGCGGCGGCTTCGCGCCGGCCCGCGACTATGCAGCGGGGCCGACGCCCACCTCGGTCATCGTCGGCGACTTCGACAATGACCGACGCGACGACCTGCTCGTGACCAACTACGGCCCAAACTATTTCTCCGTCCTTGCGGGGGACGGGCGAGGCGGCTTCTCCGGCGCGCGTAACTACGCGACCGGCGCGCAGCCTTACTCGGTCGCGTCCGCTGATTTCAACGGCGACCGGATAGGCGATCTGGCCGTTGCCAACTCCGCCTCCGGCGACGTGTCCGTCTTCCTCGGCGGCTCCGGCGGCGAACTCACTTCGCTGCCGCGAGTCGCGGCGGGCAAAACTTTGCGCGGCATCGCGGCGGGAGATTTCGACGGCGACGGGCGTGCGGACTTGGCGACGGTTGACTCAAGCTCCGGCGAGGTGGTGATCCTGCTGAACGAAAGCATGGGAGGTTCCATGGCGGCTGACGGTGCTGCTCGAAGGCGAAGCACAACCCGTCGGGACTTTCAGCCTCGTTTATGGCGCGCCGTCGCGTTTGAGAAAGCGCCGGTAACGAGTTTGCCGTCCGCGAATCGAAGAGGAGTACTCTTCCCTTTCGCATCCGTCATCCGCGAATATTTTTGAGCGCCAAAGACGAGACCTCACCCTTGCCGGTTGGCGTCGTTTGGCGTACTATGCAGAACACATTCATCCAAAGAGCAGGATAGTCCGACACTCTTTCGGAAGACTGTTTTCTCTTATCCCGATGCACCTAACGAGACGGGCACAGCGCGGGCCTTGCCTGTCGGCACCAACTTACCTCGAGCGTTTGACTCTAACTTGTCAGTCCGTTGAGCGCGCCGCGCTCGACCCCATGTTTCGACGCTTCGGGCCGCGCTAGACTCTCGCCCGGCGCCTCCACAGTTTTTGCGTGGTTGCCGAAGCGACCTACTTAACCTAACGGGAGAATTTTTGATGAAGAAAACAAAGCCCACTGCCCGGCCTCTCTCATTGTCGGCCCGGCAACGCACGATTGTGCTGAAAGAAAAATTCGCCACGGCACTGATTCGTGGGTTGAGCCTTGGGGTCAGCCTGTTGCTGATCCTTCAATGCTTCGTCCCCCAGACAGCAGCCACGGCGCAGACCCGCAAAACGTCGGGTAAGAAAGCGCAGAGCAAGAAAGCTGTAGACAAGGAAGCCAAGGAAAAGGAAGACAAGGAAGAGAAGTCGGAAAAAAGCCAATCGTCCGGCGCGCGGCAGCCGGGGTGGGTAATTGTGCCGAATCGCCGGGCCAACACGACGCCCGCGGCGCCGGAAACGCCCGAACTCGCCCAGCCGTCGAAGGATAAGACGGCGGGCGGCCCGCCCTCCACGCAGCAGCCGTTGCGACGGATCGAGCCGGAGAACCGCCTGCTCACCGTCCTGCCGCCCGTTGATATGAGCGCGCTCAGTAAAGAGAAGGCTCTCGCGCCCGCGCAAAGCAACGGTTCCGTCGAGATTAAGGCCATCCACCCGCCGCAGGATCGTCCGACCGTAGAGAAATCCGGGGTGCGGATCACCAGAACCCTCGAAGGCATACGGAATACGTCCACGGTGAAGAGAAAGCCGCAGGATCAGTCGGGAGATTCACCGACGCCGCTCTCGCCCATCCCGACCATCCCGTCCCCATCAGTGACCCGCACCTTCAAGTCTGACAATCTGACCTTAGGCTCGATCCCGCCCGACACGATGGGCGCGGTCGGCCCGAACCACGTCGTCACGACGACGAACGAGAAAGTGGTTATCCACGACCGCAACGGCGTCGTCCTGAGCACCGTCACGCTCAACGCCTTCTGGGCCGTCATGCCCAACGGGTTGCCCAACCCGTCCACCTTCGACCCCAAGATTCTCTACGACCGCTTCAACGACCGTTTCATCTTCTGCGTGACGGCGAACTCCTTTGACCCCACCTCGGCCACGCTCGTCGCCACGTCGCAGACCGGCGACCCTTTGGGGATGTGGAACCGCTACGCCATTGACGCCGACGCGACCGCCACGGCGATGGGCGGCGCGTGGGCCGACTATCCTTCCATCGGGTTCAACAAGAACTGGATCGTCATCTCGATCAACCGCTTCGGCTTCGGCAACGTGAGCGGCTACCGCGGGCCTTCGATCTACGTCATCAACAAGACGACGGCCTACGCCGGCACGCTCGGCACAGTCTCGGTCTTCGAGGACAGCTTCCAGACCGGCTGCCTCAACCTCCCGGCGGCCCAGCAGAACGGCGCCCTCGGCTGCGGCTTCACCTACGTCCCGGCCATCACCGAGGACAACACGACCGACCCGGAATACATCACCGAGGACTGGGACTCGACCTCCGGCCAACTCCGCATGACGCAGGTCACGGGGCCGCAGGCGGCGCCTGTCCTGACGGTCGGCTACCAGTTCCCGCAGTCGCCCTACTCGTGGCGCTTCAACTCCACGCTCATCGCCGGCTCCGGCGGCTACGTTCCGCAACGGCAGCAGAACGTCTACCTGCCTTCGGGCAGCCGGCCCACCGCCAACGACTCGCGCATCCAGAACGCCGTCTTACGCAACGGCTCGTTCTGGACGACGCACACCGTGATGCTCGCGCGCACGCAGACGGCGGCGGGCACGTCGGTCGGCGGAACGGCCAACCCGGACATCCGCAGCGCAGTCCAGTGGTGGCAGATCAACCCGACCACCGTCAACGCCGCGGCGGGGACGCTGCCCATCCAGCGCAACATCATCGCCGACCCGCGCGCCGACAACTGCCACAACGGCGCGGGGGGCAACCGCACCGGGTGCGCCACGGCCAATCAACGCGGCGACTTCTATACCTTCCCGACTATCAGCGTGAACGCGGGCAACGACGTGCTCATCGGCTACTCGCGCTTCTCGCCCTTCACGCTGCCGAAGGCCGCCTACTCGTTCCGCGCCGCAAGTGACCCGGCCAACACGATGCGCGACTCGATGGTCTTCCGAGAGGGGCAGGGCACCTACAACATCGGAGCGGGCAGCCCCTTCAACATCCGTTGGGGTGACTATAGCCAGACGATGGTTGACCCCGTCAACGACACCGACTTCTGGACCATACAGGAGTACGCGCTCGACCAGCGGGAAATCTTCGGCCCCGGCGGCTTCGCCGGTCTCTGGTCAACGTGGTGGGCCTTGATTAGGCCGTCCTCGTCCTCTGGGACTTACAACTTCGGCAGTACGCTCATCATCAGCGAGATGCGAATGAGCGGCCCCAACGGCCCGCGCGATGAGTTCGTCGAGCTGTACAACCCCGGGGACACGCCCGTCACGGTCTTCACCACGGACAGCTCGGACGGCTGGACGCTGGCCTACAGCAACTCCGCCGGCACGATCACCGTGCTGGCGACCATCCCCAACGGGACGGTGATTCCGGCGAAGGGCTACTACCTCATCACCAACGAGGTGCGCGCCACCGGCCTCGCGCCTTACAGCATGAGCAACGCCCCGACCGGCAACCCCGTCCGCACCGCCGACAGCGACGCCATGTGGACGCCCGACAACGCCGACAACGGCGGCTTCGCTCTCTTCCGCACGGCCACCCAGTCGAACTTCATCGAAGGGACGCGGCTCGATGCGGTCGGGTTCGCGGCGCTTCCCGCCGGCTCGCTCTACCGCGAGGGCGCGGGTCTCCCAAACTGCACCGGCTCGCCCTCCGCGGGACAGCAGGTCAGTTTCGTCCGCAAGGGCAGTCCCGCCGCGCCGCAGGACACGGGCGCGAACGAGAACGACTTCAACTACGTCAGCTCGACCGGAGCCTCGACGCAGACCTGTCAGCCCTTGTCGCCCGGCACGCCGACGCCGTGCAACCTCGACGCCCCTCCGGGCGGGGCCGGTTGCACGGGGCCGCCGGTCATGATGACACGTCTGCGCGCGGGCGCTGACCCCTCGCGGCAAACGGTGGCGCGCCTGCGCCAGAAGTAGCCCGCGCCCTTCCCGGCCCCGCGGATGCATGGCCGGCGCCTGCTGATTGAAAGGCGAGGGGTGGAAGTTTCGCCCTTCGCCTTTCAACATTCTTGACAGTCGCGCGGCGCGCGTGTTACACCGTGCAGGCTTCCGTTAATTTTCCAAGTGTTCGACCGAGGCGGCGCGGGTGGCCCGGTGAATGCACCGATCTTCAAACCGTGACCGAAGAGACGACCGAGTTGACGTTCCCGAGTCGCATTGACTCGATTGCGGAGGCGGCTTCAGCCGCCGCTGAGGTCGCCCGGCGCGCCGACTTTCCGGAAGAGGCGCTCTTCGGCATTGACATGGCGGTGCGCGAGGCGGTGACGAACGCCGTCCTGCACGGCAACCGTCAGGATGAAGCGAAGGCGGTCGAGGTCGGCTTCCAGAATTCCGCCGCCGGGCTGGTCATCACCGTCCGCGACCGAGGCGAGGGATTCGACCCCGCCGAGGTTGCCGACCCGACCGACCCGCAAAACATCCTCAAGGCTTCCGGACGCGGCATCCTCTTCATGCGTACCTTCATGGACGACGTGAGATGGGAACGCCACCCGCAAGGCGGCATGGTGGTGCGGATGGCGAAGAGGAAATAGCTATTAGCTGTTAGCTATTAGCTGTTAGCTTCAATCATTTTCGAGCGTAGCGTTTTCCACCGGGACGAAATCGGTAGTAAAGAAGAAAAGAATGGCTAATAGCTAACAGCTAATAGCTAACAGCTCATTTCAAGGAGACTTCCCACAATGGCAGAACTGAATATCCGTGAGCGTCAGGCAGGAGACGTGACGATCCTCGACATGGACGGCAAGATCACTATCGGTGAGGGCAGCGTCGCCGTCCGGAGCGCCATCCGTCGCTTGATCGAAGAGGGCAAGAAGAAAATTTTGCTCAACGTGGCCGGCGTCGGCTACGTGGATTCGAGCGGCATCGGCGAACTCGTCTCCAGCTACACCACCATCCAACGCGAGGGCGGTCAGTTGAAGCTCATCAATCTGACTCAGAAGATCGAAGACCTGCTCGGCATCACCAAGCTCCTGACCGTCTTCGACACCTACGACAAAGAGGATGAGGCTCTCAACAGCTTCAAGTAATTGACGAGTGATGAGTGATGAGATAAACGCTTTTTCCCAACACTCATCACTCGTCACTCTTTGATGCCGCTGTCTGCTCACGGCTGATGTCCTGCCGGAGCGGACAGCGCTCGCTTTCTCAGTGGGAGACTTCAGCATCAACACACATACGAAAGACATATAATCTGGTGTGGGTGCCCGACACTTACTGAGAAGCAGTCACCCAATATATCTAACGAACGCGAAGCAGCAGGGATGTGATGCATACAGAGTGTGCAGACCAACTTGGCAACCTCCCTTGCCCAACAAACCTCACAGCCCCGTAAAGGAGTCCTCATGGGTGCTTACAGCGATTACCTCAACCGTAACTTCTCATTTGAGCAACTGACCGCCGAGCGTAAGAAACAGCTACGTCGCATTTCTCAACTTCGTGGTGGGCGGGATGTATTGGTTTATGCGGCTGACCTCGGTAATCCTCAGAAAAGCAACGCGCCAATAATGCTCGGCTATGCCGACCTGTTACCTATTAGCGACCAATTATCCAACCTGAACGGCGATCAGATAGACCTTATACTGGAAACCCCTGGCGGCTCCGGCGAGGTCGCCGAGGACTTAGTGCGCCTCCTTCATGGCAAATATAAACATGTCGCAGTGATGGTGCCCGGCTACGCCAAGAGCGCAGGCACAATCATAGCAATGGCAGGTGATGAAATTTTAATGGAACCGGCCTCAGCATTGGGGCCGATTGACGCACAGATATTCTGGCAGGGCAAAGTATTTTCAGCCGACGCGCTTATCGAAGGTTTCGAGAAAATAAAGGAAGAGGTGACGAAAAGTAATACCCTGAATAAGGCGTACATTCCTATCCTGCAAAGTATTTCACCCGGTGAGTTGCAGAGCGCCCAGAATGCGCTCAACTTCGCTAAGGTGCTTGTGACTGAGTGGTTGACTAACTTCAAGTTTAAAGACTGGGACACCCATTCCAGCACGGGCAAGCCTGTTACCAATGAGGAGAGACGAGCGAGGGCAGAAGAGATTGCCGGAAAACTCTGTGACCATCGGCGGTGGCTCACGCACGGACGTTCTTTAAAGATATCCGACTTGGAAGAGATGAAGCTCCGCATTACAGACTATTCCGGAAACGCCGACCTTGCGGACGCGATCCGCCGTTATCACACGCTGATTCAGATGACATTTCAGACGAACATTTATAAGGTCATCGAAACCGTTGATTCTCAGATTTACCGCTTTATCGCCCAGCAGATAGGACCCCCCTCACCGCAGAACGTCAATGCCCCGGCGGAGGCAGCTATGGCGGAGTTTGCGATAGACTGCCCCAACTGCCACGCTGTCTCAAACATCCAAGCAAACCTCGGCGCGCCACAGCCAATTCAGCCGGGAAGGATTCCTTTCCCAGCTAATAATAAGCTACCATGTCCTAGCTGCGGGACGGTTATTGATTTATCCGATGCCCGCCGTCAGCTAGAGGCTCAAGCAAGAAAGCCGATCATTGCCTAAGGAGACTCTAATGAGTACCGTAAGCCCTCCCGAATTTGAGATCGTCTTCAAGAAATTGAGGGAAGCCATCGCAGAGGAAGACATCCACGAAGAGCCAACCCAAACCTTCGAAACGATACAGGCGGAATCGGAAGAAATCGCCGAACTCCGTCGGATCATCATGGAGACAACTCAACCGCAACCTTTCTTCTTTACGGGTACGTGACAAGCAATCCCAAAAGTAACCCCTTTAGCAAACGCCCTGCCACTAATCACGGCAGGGCGTTTTAATCAATAACCATATCTTGACACTCGCGCCTACACAATTGTTTCTTATGCCGTCGCTCGCCTGCCACCGTTTGTTCGCCGCCGGCCTCCCCTGTTACCCTACGCGGGAAAAAGGAAGAAGGATAAAGAATGAAGGATGAAAAGAGGTTTTCCTGTCATCTCTCATCCTTCATCCTTCATCCCTTCAAACGGGCATCCGCCGGCACGGCGCACGGCATCTTTATGTTGTCCCGCCATGAGCCGAAAGGCGCGCACCGATAGCGAATATCTTGAAGCGTAACGATTCAATCGGAAGATTTATGAAGAAGCAGTTATTGATAGTTTCAATCGCCGCGCTGTGGTGCGGCTCGTCCGCCGCCTTCGCGCAGGCGAAGCCGGATACGACGCCGCGGCCCCGCGCGGCGCAGCAGCAGCAGCGGCAACAGCCGCCGCCGCGCCCCGTCCAGCCGCGACGCCTCGATCTGGCGGACTACGGCATCCAGATCGAGCCTGACTCGCGCCTGATCGTGATGATGGCCGCGCTCGACGCCGCCGGCTGGGACCCGACGCCGAAAGGCGCGAACCCTTCGGTCTTCCGCGAAGTCCTTCGCAAAGACCTGTTGGGACTCGATCCGAATCTGCGTGGACGCATGAAGGATTTCTACGAGCGCCACAAGCTGAAGGACATAGCCGACAACCCCGCGACGCCACAGGACGAGACCGTGCGCTACACGCCCGCCGATCAGGTCGCCGCTTACGTGTCGGTCGCTTACGCGCTCGGACCGGCGCCCTCTTTCGAAGCGCCGCCGCGCTCGGACGACCTGCCCGCGGGCGTGCTCGATGTGCTCGACTTCGTGACGCTCATGCGCGAGTTCTACCGGCAGACGGGGATGGACGGGTTGCTCCCGAAGTACGTCAGGATGCACCGCGCGGCGGGCGACGCGCTCCGCGCCCCCGTCATCGAGTTGGCCCACTTCGTGCTCTCTTATCTCAACACGCGGCCCGTGACGGAGATCGAGGAGAGGCTCTTGGCGGAAGACCCGACCAAGTCCGGCAAGAAAAAGAACGCGCCGAGAAAGACTGTCCTGCGCGTGCGCGAGCGCCGGTTCGTCATTACGCCCGATCTGTTGGCCGCGCCCGGGGCGATCAACTTCCGCGTCATCGGCGACGACTATTTCGCCGTCACGCCCGAAGGCGCCGACCCGCGCGCCTCCGAACTGCGACGCGCCTACGTGCAGTTCGCGGTTGACCCGCTCGTGTTGCGCTTCAACCGCGAGGTCGCGGCGAAGCGGGCTGAGATCAAACAAGTCCTCGACGCGGAGGCCGCGCGTCAGGGCCGCACCGCCTCGCCCGACATGTTCCTCGCGGTCGCGCGTTCGATGGTCATCGCGGCGGACGCGCGCATGGATGCGGGCCTCCGCCTGCGCGCCCTCCAAATCGAGACGAGCAACCGCTTGCAGGCCGCAAAAGATGAACCGTCGCGCGCCGCCGTGTTAAAGGAGTCCGGGGAGCGGCAGCAGGCTATCGAGGACGAAACGACAGCACGCTTGGCCGAAGGCTACGAGCGCGGCGCCGTGCTCGCGTTCTTCTTCGCCGAGCAGTTGCGCGACATCGAGGGCGCGGGCTTCGACATCGCCAACTTCATCCCCAACATGATCGCCGCGATTGACCCGGCGCGCGAACTCAAGCGCCCCGCCGAATACGCGACGGCGGTCGCGCGCTACCGGGAGGCGCGCCGGAAGGCGCAGCAGGCGCGTGCGAGCGAAGCAGCGCTCATGACCGAGCCGGCGGAGGACGGGCGGCGGGCCGCGCTCGTCAAGTCGCTCAGGGACGTGGAAAAGCTGCTGGAACTGAAGAACTACGAAGAGGTCGAGGCGCGACTGACGGCGCTCAAGAGCGAGCATCGTGAAGACGCGCGCATCTACTTCCTGCTCGCACAGTCGGCGAGCCTTTCGGCGCAGGATGCTTTCGACGGTGCGCTTCAGGAGCAGCGTTTGAACGCCGCCCTCGGCCACTTCCGCCAAGCCATCCTCTTCTCGAAGCCCGACACCGACCGCGCCATTGCGCTGCGCGCACACCTCGCCAGCGGGCGCATCCTCGCGCACCTCGAACGCAAAGACGAGGCCGTCAGAGAGTTCGACGCCGTGATTGCCAAAACGAACGCGCAAGACCTCCTGCATCAAGAGGCATTGAAGGAGAAGAGAAAACTAGACGGGCCGAAATGAGAGCAGTGATGTAGATTGAAAGCCCCATCCGGGGTGATTGAAAAGAGCCGTGTCTTCATCGCTCGGCACAAGGCCGCAATAAAAAGTCGAGTCCCGTAAAGACGGTCAGAACCGCCTGCGGTAGCGGGCGGTCTATACCCTTGACCACCAGACCGCCTGCGGTAGCGGGCGGTCTATACGCTTGAACACCAGACCGCCCGCCACTCGTACACTCATTCGCAAACCGCTCTCGACCGTTAGAGCACTCGCCCTTCAATCACCGTGTCCGGTCTCATGCGGATGGTCGTGCGCGTCGGCGCGAGGGCGCCATGTGGCATGACGATGACGGCGCGCGGAGACGTAACGTTGACGCGCGGCGCGGCGATGGCGGCACTGGTCGCGCGCGGAGCCAAAGCAATAGCGCGCGGCGACGTGGCGGCGGCGATGCGCGGCGCGGCGTAGAGGCCGGGGCCGAACTGGAAGGACTGCGGCTGTCGTCGCTCCGGCGTGAGCTTGATGGTGCGGCGCTGCTTGTCGCGCATGATTGTCAGCGTCACCTCGCCCTCTTCCTTACGGTTGATGAGGCGCGAGAGGTCGCCCGACTCTTTGAGCGGCTCGCCCTCGGCCTCCGTGACGACATCGCCGGCCCGGAGACCGGCCTTCGCCGCCGGGCTGTTCTCTTCGACCGAGTTGATGAGCACGCCATTCGAGACGCCGAAGAAATCCGCGAGCTGTTTGCCGAGCGCGCTGGTCGAGACGCCGATGCGACGCCCCGCGCCAAAAGCCAGCGAGTAGACGCCGCCGCCGCCGGGATGCTCGCGCCGCAACTCTTCGAGATGCCTCCGCAGTTCATCCCCTTTATGGCGCATCTCTTCGCCCTGCGCGCGCAACTCGTCGCCGCGTCGCAGGAACATCCCGCCCGCGAGCGGCGACGCGCCAAATCCCTCGAAAGCCTGCACAAAGTTCTCGCGCTTGCCGAGTTTGACCGTCAACTCCTGCTCCGCGCCGCCGCGCCGCACCGTGAGTCGCGCGTTGTGTTCGGGGGCCGACTCGTCAATCAGACGGTTCAGCTTCCGCACACTCGACACCTCTTCGCCGTCGAAGCGGACGATGACATCTTTCTCGCGTAGGCCCGCGCGCTCCGCCGGCCCACCCTTCACGACGCGCGTCACGGCGACGCCGCGCGGGTCGCCCGACAATCCGTAGCCGCTCATGTTCTCGCGCGTCACCTCTTCGACGTGGACGCCGAGGAAATTATCATTACCGAAGAAGGCCGCGATGGCCGGTGCTTCCGGCGCTTCCGGCGCTTCCGGCGCGGCGGCAGCGGGTGGAGCAGGCGGGGCCGGCGGCATCTCCTGCGTCCGCACGAACGATGGCGTCACGAGGATGAAGAGCGCGGATAGCGAAAGCGTCAATTTCATATTCATGGACATAGAGACCTCCGGGTGAGATTTTCCACTCTCTTGCACGCGCTTCGCCCGCGCCGGTTCCGAAATTTCGAGACGGACACGAGTATTGATTAAAGCAGGGCTAATCGGTTACTCTGGATGTCGGGGACGACACCCCGGCCAGTTTCTCGCCCCGCCCCGCTTGCCACTCTCACGGCATCAAGTTTCAGAAATCCCGCCCGCCGCGTCTCGCGCGAAGGAGTCTCCAAAAAAATCATGATTCAGCCCGGCACCTTGCTCCAAAACCGCTACCGTGTATCCAAGCAAATCGGACACGGCGGCATGGGCGCCGTCTACATCGCCACGGACGAACGCTTCCGCAGCACGGTCGCCATCAAGCAGACCTTCTTCGACGACCCGACGCTCAGTAAAGCCTTCGAGCGCGAGGCGCATCTTTTGAACCATCTGCGCCACGCCGCGCTGCCCAAAGTCAGCGACCACTTTATCGAGGAGATGGGGCAGTTCCTCGTCATGGAGTACATCGAAGGCTCCGACTTTTCCGAGCTGCTGCACGAACGCAACGGCGCGTTTCCCCTCTCCCTCGTGCTCGAATGGGCCGACGCGCTGCTCGACGCGCTCGACTATCTGCACGCGCAGCAGCCCCCGGTCGTCCACCGTGACATCAAACCGCAGAACCTGAAACGAACGCCGCGCGGCGAAGTCGTGCTGCTCGACTTCGGGCTGGCGAAGGGCGCTCCCACCGAGGCGCTCACCGGAGCCGACGCGAGCGTCTTCGGCTACTCGCGCAACTACGCTCCGCTCGAACAGATTCAGGGCGCCGGCACCGACCCACGCAGCGACCTGTATAGCTTAGGCGCGACGCTCTATCACCTGATGACCGGCGCGCCCCCGGTTGACGCACTGACGCGCGCCACCGCCATCATCAACAACCAGCCCGACCCGCTCCGTCCCGCGCACTTCGCGCACGCGCAGGTTCCCCCTGCGGTCGGCGAAGTAATTCAACGCGCGCTCGCGCAGAACCCCGCACACCGCCCACAGACCGCCGCCGAGATGCGCGCGGCTCTGCGCCACGCGGCCAGCGACGATGCGCGCGACGTTCAACCCATGTTGTTAGCGGCCATCACACGACAAGATGACCCCTCGTTCTACGAGACCACGGTCTTGGAGCGGTTTGTGCATCGCGCTGACGTGCCACAGGCCGCTCCTGATGCGACACAACACGCCGCGCGCCCCACCTCGCCGCCACCGCAATCCGCGACCGTGCTCCGCGACACGACTGTCGCCGAGACCCCGCGCCGCGCGCCGCGCCCGCGAGGTCTGACTTACACTCCATCGGCTTTCCATGAGCCGCCGCCAACGCCCGCGCGCAAGTCGTCCAAGCTGCTCGTTGCCGCCGTCGTCGCGCTGCTCGTCGCCTGCGCCTCCGTCCCTCTCCTGCTCTCACGCCGCTCCGCCGCCACGCCCGCAAGCTCCGGCGCTCAGACCGAGACG
>JBGTBQ010000378.1:0-5570 GCA_041749275.1 Pyrinomonadaceae bacterium
ACCGGGCCGGCGTCGAGGCCGTCCGCTCCGCCGTTGACGCGGGCGCGCGGCTGGGTCTCAAGGCGCTCACGCTCTACGCCTTCTCGACCGAGAACTGGAAGCGTCCGCGGTTCGAAGTTGACGCATTGATGCGGATGCTGAAACGCTACCTGCGCCTCGAACTCGAAGAGATACACCGGCAGAACATACGCTTCCAGCCCATCGGTCGCATCGCAGGGCTGGCCGAGAGCGTCCGGCGTGAACTTCAGCGAGCGGTAGAACAGACGGCGGGCAACACGGGGATGGTGTTGAGCGTGGCGCTCAACTACGGTGGCCGCGCCGAGATCGTTGACGCCGTCCGCGCGGCGGCCAACGAACTAACGTCAAGGGGCGTGTCGCCCGTCGAGATAACGGAGGGCGACATCGAGCGACACCTCTACACGCGACGGCTGCCGGAACTCGATTTGCTAGTGCGGACGAGCGGCGAGATGCGTATCTCGAACTTCCTCTTATGGCAGGCGGCGTACTGCGAGATTCATGTCACCGATACGCTCTGGCCGGACTTCCGCCGCATCCACCTGCTCGAAGCCGTCCTTGATTTTCAAAGAAGAGACCGCCGCTTCGGCGGACTCAAGCTGGTCGCGAATGCGAAGTAGCTGTTGGCGAGGCGCGATTGGCTTGTCGGAGATTTTAACCGTTCGTATCATTCATGTCCGACTGCATTCCAAAACATAATGAAGAGTAGGCTTTTAGCCAACAGCTAATCGCTAACAGCTCCCCATGCACCGTCTCATCACCGCCGCCGTCGCCCTGCCGATCATCATCGCTTCGATTGTCTACCCGCCGTTGAAGCTGGTCTTCGTCGCCGTGGCCGTCGCGGCCATCGTCGTTGCGCTTTACGAATTCTGGTTTCTGGCGAAAAGGGTCGGGGCAAAGCCTGACATCGTCGTAGGCTATGCGGCGACGGCGGCGATGCTGGTCGCGTTCTTCTTCGACGTGCCGGAGTGGTTGATCGTCGTCGTGCCGGCGTTCGTAGCGGCGGCGCTGGCGGCTGAGATGCTGCGCGGAGCGCCGTTCGACAAGATGATCTTGTCGGTCGGGGCGACCGTGCTCGGCGTGCTCTACGTGGCGCTGCTCGGCGGGCATTTAATCTCGGTGCGGATGGGGTTCACGGAAAGCGCGCCGGGCAGTTACACGCTCTCGACGCACCTGTTGTCCTTCTTCTTTCTCGTGCTGATGGGGTCGGACACGGGGGCGTACTACGCGGGGCGTGCGTTCGGCAAGCATAAGCTCGCGCCGACGATCAGTCCGGGGAAGACTTGGGAGGGAGCGGTCGGCGGGATGTTGTCGAGCCTGTTGCTGGCGACGCTCGCGCATTACTGGTTCTTTCCGGAACTGCCTTTGAAGGCGGCGCTGCCGCTGGCGGCGGTGATGAATGTGCTGGGCGTGGTCGGCGATCTGACGGAGAGCGCGCTGAAGCGCGGCGCGAACGCGAAGGACGCCGCCTCGCTCCTGCCCGGTCACGGCGGCTTTCTCGACCGTTTGGACAGCTTGCTCTTCAACGCGCCGCTCATCTACTATTTTGCACGGCTCTATTTCAGAGATTAGCGATGTAAGGACGAAGAGCGGTGTGCACATCACTTTACCAACCGTGGAGAGGCGGGTCATGGCCCGCCTCTCCACATGCGTTGATGAAAAGTGTGCGGGAAGCAACATGAGTACTCAAGGCGTCGCCATCTTAGGCTCGACCGGCTCCATCGGCTGTAACACGCTGAAGGTCGTCGAGTCATTCGCGGACGGGCGCTTCCGCGTCGTCGCGCTCGGCGCGGGGCGTAACGTGGAGCGGCTCGCCGAACAGGTTGCGCGTCATGGCCCTGAACTGGTCGCCGTCGAAGACGACACGTGCGCCGAAGAGTTGCTGGCGGCACTCCATCGCCGCGACGTGCCGCCGCCGCGCATTGAGACGGGCGAAGCGGGGTTGGTCGCCGTAGCGACGCACGCCGCCGCGCAAACAGTCGTCAGCGCGACGGTCGGCGCGGTCGGGTTCGTCCCGACGTTGCGCGCGCTCGAAGCGGGCAAGCGCGTGGCTTTAGCGAATAAAGAAACGCTGGTGATGGCGGGCGAGTTGATGACGCGGGCCGCCGCGAATTCGGGCGCGGAAATCCTGCCGGTTGATTCCGAACACAACGCGCTGCATCAATGTCTGCGCGGCGAGAAGCGCGAGGAGGTGCGGCGTTTGATTCTCACCGCTTCGGGCGGGCCGTTCCGGGGCGCTTCGCGGAGCGCGATGGACGCGGCGACCGTTGCCGAAGCGATGCGCCACCCGACGTGGAACATGGGCGCGAAGATCACGATTGACTCGGCGACGCTGATGAACAAGGGGCTGGAGGTCATCGAAGCGCACTGGCTCTTCGGCTTTGGCGCGGATCGGATTGACATCGTCGTCCATCCGGAATCGGTCGTCCACTCGATGATCGAACTCGTGGACGGCTCCGTCATCGCGCAGATGGGTGTCACGGACATGCGCCACGCAATTCAGTATGCTTTGACTTATCCCGCACGCCATGCGTGCGCGTCGCTGCCGCCGCTCGATTTAACAAAACTCTCGTCTTTACATTTCGAGCCGCCGGACGGCGAACGTTTTCCGTGCATCGAACTCGCTTACCGCGCCCTGAGCGGCGGCGGCACGCTCCCCGCCGCATTGAACGCCGCGAACGAAGAGGCGGTCGGCGCCTTTCTGAACAATCGCCTGCGTCTGACCGACATTCCGCGCGTGATCGAAGGCGTGATGGACGCACATCGAACGCGCCCGGTTAACAACCTCGGCGACGTACTCGAAGCGGATCGGGAAGCGCGGGCGCGGGCGCTTGAAAGGATCGCGGCGCTCGCGGGCGTGTCAAAAAATGTGGCGTGAAGTTTGACGCTCGTAAACCGTGGCACTTACACTGTTAATGCAACCGGCGATGCCGATTTCGCCTCTAAACCGCTGAACTTTTTGGGATTCACCGATTCAGGATCGTTATGGAATATATTACTTACGGTTTTGCCTTCATCATCATTCTCGGCGCGGCGGTCGTCATCCACGAGTTCGGGCACTTCATCGTTGCGAAGATGCTCGGCATTCGCGTCGAGACCTTCTCGGTTGGCTTCGGCAAGCGCATCTGGGGCCGCAAGTGGGGCACGACCGACTATCGCCTCAGCCTAATTCCGCTCGGCGGTTACGTCAAACTTGGCGGCGATGAATCGAACTCCGGCCTCGAAGAGGGCGCGGGCGAAGAGATTCCGGCGAGCGAGCGTTTCGACCTGAGACCGCGCTGGCACAAATTCCTCGTCGGCGTGGCCGGCCCCGTCATGAACATCCTGACGGCCATCGCTATCCCGCTCGTTATGGCGATGACCATCGGCGCGCCTTTCATGCCGCCTCCGGTGGTGGCGCGCGTCGCCCCCGGCGGCGCGGCGGAGGCGGCGGGCATTCGGCCCGGCGACCGTGTTGTCTCCTTCAACGGTCGTGAAGGGACCGACTGGAACCGGATGCAAAACGATGCGCTGCTCTGGCCGGAGCAACCGCTGCCGCTCGTCGTCGAGCGCGAGGGAGAACGCATCGCGCTGACGGTCAGGCCGTCCAAGCGGGTCGAAGAGGGCGAAACGTTCGGGATGTTGGACTGGCTGCCGGATAACGGGAACGTCCCGGTCGTTGTGAACTCGGTTCTTGAAGCTTCGCCGGCTGCCGAATCGGGCCTCAAGCCCGGCGACCAGTTCCTGACCGTGGGCGGTCAGCCCGTGCAGAGCAGCGCGCAGGTCGTCCGTTACATTGATGAGAACCGGACGGGCCGGCTCACTTTCACCGTCAAGCGCGACGGTGGGACGCAGCAGATCGAAACGGTCGAGCGCCGTCTGCCCAATGGCAAGCTTGGCTTCTCGCCGGTCGAAGTGCCGCCGCCCGTGCAACTCGGCTTCGGCGACGCCACCTCGTATGCGGTCTCGCACAATATCGAGATGATGCGTCTGACGGGCATGGCGCTCGGCCAGATTTTTACCGGCCAACGTTCGGTGCGCGACACCGTTTCGGGGCCAATCGGCATCGCCGGGGCAACGGCGCGCGCGGTTCAGGAAGGCGGCGTCGAAGGCGGCTTCAAGATGCTCGGCTTTCTGAGCCTGAACCTCGGCGTCTTCAACCTCCTGCCGATTCCCGTGCTTGATGGCGGCATGATCTTCATGCTCTTCGTCGAAGGCTTTCTTGCGCTCGTCGGTCTGAAACTCTCGATGGGGATGCGCGAGCGCATCCAGCAGGTCGGCTTTGTCTTCCTCCTGCTCCTGATGGGCTTCGTCATCATCAACGATGTCACCAAGGTGGCCTCGCGCTGGCGCTCTTCGGGCGAGCCGCCGCCGCCGGCGACACAACAGAAGTAGCTCAAGGTTTGGAGCTTGCGTTTTGGCGCGTTCGGAGTGTGTCACAACAGCCGCAAGGCCGGCCTCTGAACTTTAACCGCCTGAACTTCAGCGGATAGCGGGTCGTAGAAACTTCCATGAGAATGACGAGAGCAGTCCGGGTCGGTAAGCTTCAGGTCGGCGGCGGCGCGCCTGTGTCCGTGCAGTCCATGACCAAGACCGACACGGCGGATGTTGAGGGCACGGTCCGGCAGATTGAGGAGATGGTGCGCGCGGGCTGTGAGATCGTGCGCGTCGCCGTGCCGGACAAGGACGCGGCCATCGCCCTCAAAGAGATCAGAAAGCGAACGCCCGCGGAGGTGCCGCTCGTCGCCGACATACACTTTCACTACAAGCTGGCCCTGATGGCGCTTGAAGCGGGCATTGATAAACTGCGTCTCAATCCCGGCAACATCGGTTCCATCGAGCGCGTGCGCGAGGTGGTGCGCGCCGCCGCCGCGCAAAAAGTCCCCATCCGCATCGGCGTCAACGGCGGCTCGCTCGAAAAGGACTTGCTGAAGAAGTACGGCACGGCCACGCCCGAAGCGATGGTCGAATCGGCGCAGCGCCACATCCGCATCCTCGAAGACCTCGACTTCACGGACATCATCGTCTCTCTCAAAGCGTCGGACGTGCACCGCACGGTCGCCGCGTACCGGCTGCTGTCGGCGAAAGTTGATTACCCGCTTCACCTCGGCGTGACCGAGGCGGGCACGGCCTTCGGCGGCACGATCAAATCTTCCATCGGCCTCGGCGTCCTTCTCCATGAAGGCATCGGCGACACCATCCGCGTCTCGCTCGCCGCCGAGCCGCAGGAGGAAGTGCGCGTCGCGTGGGAGATACTGAAGTCGCTCGAACTCCGGCAGCGCGGCGTGACGGTTGTCGCGTGCCCGACGTGCGGGCGACTCGACGTAGACGACTTTGTCGGCATCGTGACGGAGATCGAGCGCAGGCTCGCGCACATCAAAGAGCCGCTTCACCTCTCCATCATGGGCTGCGCCGTGAACGGGCCGGGTGAGGCCCACGACAGTCAACTCGGCGTCACCTTCGGGCGCGGCGTCGGCATGATCTTTAAGGATGGCAAGCCCTTGCGGAAAGTGGCGGGCGCGGACATCGTCGAGGCGTTCGTCGCGGAGACCGAGAAGTTAATCGCCGAGGGCGCG
>JBGTBQ010000379.1:0-16854 GCA_041749275.1 Pyrinomonadaceae bacterium
TCCTCGTCGCGCGGCGCGAACTCGCGCGGCGTCACGGGCGTCTCGCCGCCGGGCCGCGCCTCTCCGTCCTCGGACTCGGCAGGTTGGGAAGCGGCGGCATGGACTTCGGCTCAGACCTCGATCTCGTCCTCGTCTACGACCCCGATGTGCCGTCGCCCCTTGAAGGAATGACGCACGACGAGGCTTACGCGCGACTTGCGGAACCGACCATCGCCGCGCTCTCGAACATGACCCGCGAAGGCTACCTCTATCGCGTTGATCTGCGTCTCAGGCCCGATGGCAAGAACGGCCCGCTCACTTCCGGGGGCGCGGCCTTCATCAATTATCTCGCCGAGCGCGCGGACGTGTGGGAGTGGCTCGCATACGTGAAGCTGCGCGCCGTGGCGGGCGATCAGGAGTATGGGAGGGAAGTGGAAGAGGGCGCGCGCGCGGCGATTCACGAAGCAGCGGCGCGCGCGGGCGTGGAACGACTGTGCGCGGAGACGCGCCGCGTGCGCGAGCGTTTGGAGCGCGAACGCGCGCGGCGCGGCGCGACCGACATCAAGTTCGGGCCGGGCGGGATGCTCGACGTTTACTTCGCCGCGCGCTTCCTACAGTTGCGCGACCACATCCCTGATGATGTTGAAGACCGCTCGACCCCTTCGACGCTCGCGCGTCTGCGCGAAGCGGGGTCACTGGGCAAAGAAGATTTCCACGCGCTCGCCGAGGGCTATGCCTCCCTGCGCGCCCTCGACCACCATCTGCGCCTGCTTGCCGGTCGCTCAACGCGCCTCCCTACGGCGGAAGACCATCCCATCCTATGCGACCTCGCCAAGCTATCGAAATATCCTTCATCCACCGACCTCATGCGCGACCTCGCCGCGCGCATGGCCGCCGTCCGCGTCGCCTACGAACGGATCACGCAAAGCTAACGAGATAACCGGAACAACTCTGCAAAGAGTATTAGCCGGACTGGAAACCTGTGGCGAGCGCATTCACTTGGTTGCTCTGCCTGTCACATAACCAACGAAGCCGGTTACGATGGCTGTCAGTAGAGGAACCGCCCATTTCGTATCCTCGGCGGTAGCATCCTTTCTGGCAATGGCCCAAACGCAAAGACCCAACGCTACACCGATCACCAAAAAGGCGATGATGTGTAACGCTAGGTCTTTGCGCCGCCGATGTACGGCATCAGCTTCTTCAATCCGGAGACGCGCGGCCCTTTCGTCCGGGTCTTCACGCGGGACGATTGAAAGCTGGTGGTCTGGCCTGTCGGCCAGCTTGTTCAAGTCAAGCTTGTCATTGTCCATCGTCGAGCGCGGTTCGCTCAGATGCCGATGATCTCCGTGGCAAGCGGTTGGTCTTTCTCCGCAATCCCAAACTTCTTCCCCTGCTTCTTGGCATCAACCATCACCTCCATCAAGGCGATGGCCTTGCGGAGAACTTCGCTTTTAGTCCCGCCGATGGCGGCAGCTAGTTCTTCAAGAAGAGAGTTGAGTTCTGGAGATATGTCGAGACTGAGCCGAACCTTCTCCTTTTCTCTTTTTGGCGAACCTGTTGGCCCGCGCGAATTAGGTTCAGCATCTCGGCTCTCCACACCGAGGGCTGAATTTTTTGTTGCCATGTTGCTCTTCTCCTGTGTTGTTGGCTAATTCCGGCGTCTTGGAGACTTTAAAGGATGGCTTCCACCGAAATCACGCAGATAATACTTAAAATTTACGTAAAAAGCAAGGCTATTTTATGGGCTGATGACACTGCTATCTGGAAAAAGACCATTGGTAGGAGATGCCTAACTGCGCGCCGACCTCGTCGCTGCCCGTCCCGGTCATCATCCGTCCGTCAGCGGAAAGCTCGCCGCTGTTCTCGCCGAGGCTCCACCCGCTGCCGGCGAGCAGACGCGTCTCTTTCATCGTCAACTTCCGTGAGGCGGAATCGAAAGTACCCTCGAAGACGACGCGCACGGCGCCCTGCTCAAGCACGCCGCTGAACTTGCTGCCCTGCTGTTTTTCGACGATCAGCGTGGCGGGTTGACTCATCGGGCCATAGTTCCCCGTCCATCTGCCAACAAGTCCTTTGCCGTTGGCAGGCGTCGAGGCCACGTCCGGCGGCGTGGTGTTTTGCGGAGACGCGCTCTCTACGACAGGAAGCGCGGCGTTGTCTTGCGAGGTGGGCGCGTCGGAGTTGGCGTTGAGATTCTTGTCAGTCGTGTTCGTTGCTCTCTCAGGACTTCCACCGCGCATGTACTGAACGGCAAGGACAGCGACGACGACCGCGCAGACGAACAGCGCGAGGAGACCAGCGACGACGAGTTTCAGTGTTTTCGACTTCCGACGCGGCGGTGGATAAGGCAACGTCGGCGGCTGATACGGTTCTTCGCGCACGGTCGTTCGCCCCGAAGCCGCGTCGGATAGTTGGGCTTCGGCGGCGGGTTGCGCGAGCGCGTTCCGCAACTCGC
Source organism: Pyrinomonadaceae bacterium (assembly GCA_041749275.1). Classification (GTDB taxonomy): domain Bacteria; phylum Acidobacteriota; class Blastocatellia; order Pyrinomonadales; family Pyrinomonadaceae; genus JBGTBQ01. The sequence continues at coordinate 2,435 of JBGTBQ010000379.1, forward strand.
GGCTCAGTGCGTTCGCGTCTTGTTGCCGCTCGTCGGGATTTTTCGAGAGCGCGCGGCGGCAGGCCGCTTCGAGCGCGGGCGGCGCCGCGCCGGGCGGCAACGCGGGCGGCTCTTCGTGCAGGTGTTTCGAGATTAACCCGGCGAGACTGTTCGAGCGAAAAGGAGGTCGCCCCGCGAGCATCTCGTAGAGAATCGCGCCGAGGCTGTACACGTCCGAGCGCGCGTCCAACTCCTCTCCGTGGCACTGTTCGGGTGACATGTAGAAGGGCGTGCCCAACACCGCGCCCGTCTGCGTCAGGCTCGGCTCCGAGGCGAGGTCGCGCAACTTGGCGAGACCGAAGTCCACGACCTTCGCCGTCTCGCGCTCGCCTTCGCCCGCGGGCGGCACGACGATAACGTTATCCGGCTTGAGGTCGCGGTGCACGACCCCCTCGCGGTGCGCGACCCCGACGCCCGCGCAGATGTCACACATGAGCGAGACGGCGCGCTCCGCCGCGAGGCTTCCTTCCTGCCTTAGCAGGTCGCGCAGCGACGTGCCGCGCACCAGTTCCATGACGATGTAAGCGGGCGCCCCCGAAGCGCGCGCCTCGCCGAAGTCGTGAATCGTGACGATGTTCGCGTGGCGGATGATGGCGGCGGAGCGCGCTTCGCGGCGGAAGCGTTCGAGAGCGTCCGGCTCCGCGACAAACTTCCGGTGCAAGACCTTGACCGCCACCTCGTCGCCGATGTGCAGGCGACGCGCGCGGTAGACCAGCCCCATCCCGCCCTCGCCGAGTCGTGCAACCAGTTCGTACTTCGAGTCGAGGACGAGGCCCACATACGGGTCAGGCACGCTCGCGTCTTCAATCGTATCCGCCAGTCGGCGCGTGTCCCCTGTCTCCCTGTTGATCTCGGCGGTGGACAGGCCGCAGCCGGTGCAGAAGTGCACGCCATCGCGTAGAGGCATCTGGCACCGGGGACAGTTCATCGTGTCGCTTTCCGGTTAAGGACGGCGGAGGCTGTGACCTGCCGGGAACCCACGTGCGAAAACATGAAGAGGAGTTGCCCGCCGCTCAATCTCAGAATGGTCACGTTGCCGCTCTCCACGCACCTCTCCGTTCCGCGACTGATCTTCTCACGGAACGTCGCCCGCCAGCGGGTCGCGCCGACCTGCGTCCACTCGCCGCCGCAGTCGAGCGAAGGATACTCGATGAGAAACCTTCGCCCGCGAGCGGTCAGCTTGATCGTCCACGTGTCGCCGCTGTCGGTCTGGTAGCCGGTGCCTTCCCACGTCCCGTTCATCCAGCGACTCTTTGTTTGGGGGCTCGCCGCGACGCTCAAAGCGAGCAGCATGATAAAAGCCAACACGACCTTCGACATCGTTCCTCCTTCGGGTAAAAGCAGCATGAAAATCAGACCGCCACGTCGCGGGCCGCTTGAGCGCGTGGCGACTTCATTTACGGTTGAGGTGGTTTCGTCGTCTGCCGGTGCCTGTGTCGCTCGTGGTGCTGGCGCAGCAAGCCTTTCCCGTAGTCGTTTCCGTTCGGTGTGCGGACGACCGTGTGGATGTGCTCGCGCGTCGGCGTCGTTGTTCTGAAGGGCGCGGCGCGCGCCTGATGGTCGAACTCGATGAGGATGACGGGGCTTTGGACGCGGTAGTAAAAGACGCCTCCCGGCTCGGCGCTGCCAATCCATGCGAAGTAAGTGCGGTCGAGTTGCGCGCGGACTTCCTCCATCCTCACGCGCGCGTGACCCTCCTTCATGTTGCCGACGTATTCCCCAATGATGTCCAGCAGCAACTCTTTCTGCCGCTCGTTCAAGCGAGAGGCGGAGAGGCCCGCATAATCGAGCACGAGGTTATCTTTGTAAGCCTGCGCCAGACTGTCCACGGGCTTTTTATCGGCGCGAATAATGGCCCCGGCCCGCTGGTCTTGGTCGAGGGAGGTGAAGAGCTTCCATCCTTTGTCCTGCTCGTCCTGCATGACGACCGTGCCTTTGAACTTGCCGGCCTCGGCGCGCACCGGCTCGGAACCCATGAAGGTGGGGGTCATCACAACCTGATCGCCGAGCACGAAGTAGTTGATGTCGCAGTGGTGCCCGTCCATCTGCCAGCCCCACGGCTCCGTGTCGGAGGGCGTGCCCATCACGGCCAGCCAGTATTGCCACTGTCCGTACTCTTCAAAGTTCTTCGCCAACTCGGCCAGCGTCTCGTTGAGCTTCATAATGTCCGTGGTCTTCCGTAATCCTCTGGCGCTCAGGCTCGCGCCGAGGAGGGCGAAGGCCAACTCGCGTTGACGCGCGTTCATCTCGCTAAACGCGATGCCCTGCCGCAACGTCCAACTACGGTTGTCCCAGCGTCGCCACTGGTCGTCGTCCACGGGGAACGTCGCTTTCTTCCGTTGCTCTTCAGTTAGGCTGCCCAAGAACGCCTCCGCCGCGCGTCGTATCGGTTGCGTCGAGACGCCCGTTGGCTTGAGCTTGAACAGGCCGGGGATGATGTGGCCGTCGGTGGTGACGCCTTTGAAAGCTTCGGCGAGGCTCGCGCTTTCCTGCTCGCGCCACAGCGCCAAGCGGTCGGGCGGCGATTGCGTCCGCGCCGTCCGATAGGTGGAAACCGACAACACCGCGCACACGCCGCACAGGCCGACGACGATGGCCTTCCTCATCAACGCTTCTCCCGCTCCGACGATTTTTTTCAGACCTTATGCTTCCTCCGCTTCGAGCCTCGGTCGCCCGCCGTCTTTGACGGGCCTCACCATCACCGGGTCGTTATATGACTTGCCGCCGAACACGAACTCATGCGTGCCGACATCACGAAAACCCCACTTAAAATAGAACCGCCGCGCACGCTCGTTCCGCTCCCACACGCCGAGCCACATCGTCTCCGCGCCGAGACGCTCCGCCTCCGCGAGACAGGCGCGCATCAGCGCGGCCCCGTGCCCGCGCCCGATGACGCGCGGGTCCAAGTACAGGCGCGACAACTCGACCGGACTGGCCCCGCGCACGCATTCAGGCGCGAGGCCGACCGACAGCTTCGCGTATCCGACCGGCTGCTCGCCGACATGAGCCAGCAGGAACATCGAGGACTCATCCGCGAGTTGCGCCGCGAGGCAGTCCGGGGTGAAATTGGCGACGACGTAATCTTCCATCTCCGCCGCATCGGTTTTATCCCCGTAGGCGTCCCGGAAAGTGCTTGCGCCGAGAGCGGCTAAAGTCTCCACGTCTTCGCTCGAAGCGTGGCGTATCTTGAGATCGGTTTCAGACATCACGCGTCAAATGCTTATTTCGGTCTTTCATTCCTGTACGTCACGCCTTCCTTCATCACGAAAAAGACGCGCTCGGTCTGGCGTATCTCCTCGATGGGGTCGCCGGGGACGGCGATGATGTCGGCGAGCTTGCCCGCTTCGAGCGTGCCGAGGCGGTCGCTGACGCCTAAGAGTTCGGCGACGACTGAAGTAGCGGACTTGAGCGCGTCCACGGGCCGCATGCCGAGCGCGACCAGATGGCGGAACTCTTCGGCGTTGCGCCCGTGCGGGAAGACGCCCGCGTCCGTGCCGAAGGCGATGCGGACGCGCTTCGCCACGGCCTTGCGGAACATCTGGTCGCGGCTCGCCAGCGCGGCTTTGGCTTTGGCCTCGACCTGCGGCGGGAAGTAAGCGCCCTTCGCCATTCGCTCGCGTATTCCTTCGCCCGCCATCAAAGTCGGAACGAGAAACGTCCCCTTCGCCTTCATCATGTCGAGCGCCTCATCGTCGAGAAAAGAGCCGTGCTCGATAGAGTCTATGCCGGCGCGGATGGCGCGCTTCGCACCCTCGGCTCCATGCGCGTGGGCGGCGGCCTTGCGGCTCCGCGCGTGCGCCTCGTCCACGAGCGCGTTCAACTCCTCCTGTGTCAACTGCGGCGAGTTCACGTCATCGTTCAAAGAGAGTACGCCGCCCGTCGCGCAGACCTTAATCACGTCAGCGCCGTGCTTGATGTTGAGACGGACGGCGGCGCGCACGGCGTCCGCTCCGTCGGCGACCGAGGCAGCGATGCCCGTGCTCTTGTCGAAGACTTCGGGCCGGTAGCCCACGGTCGGGTCGCAGTGTCCGCCCGTCGCGCCGATGCCGCGCACGGCGGCGAGCACCCGCGGCCCCGCGATCTTGCCACTGCGCGCCGCGTTACGCAGGCCGATGTCAACGAAGTCGCCGGCGCCGAGGTCGCGCACCGTCGTGAAGCCAATCATCAGCGTCTTGCGCGCGAGCACCGAAGCGTCGAGCGCCTGTTCGGCGACGGACTTCTTGAACCCGTCAAGCTCGTCCTGCTTCCAGTCGTCGCTCGCCTCGCCCGAAAGATGCGTGTGCGCGTCCATAAAGCCGGGCAGCAGCGTCGCGTCGCCGAGGTCTATCACCTCCGCCCCGGTTGGGATGGCGGCGCTTGGCCCGACCGCCTGAATCCGCCCGCCCGACACGACAACGACGCCGGGCGAAACCGTGCGCTCGCTCTTCCCGTCGAACATCCGCGCGGCCTTGATGACGATGATTTTCGTCGCTTGCCTCTCGCCGGTCTGAGCTTCGCAGATGAGATTTACTGAAAGCAGGACGAGAGACAGCGCCGAGGCAAAAGTGAGTTTCATGCATGTTCCTCCAATGGACGATTCGAAAGGTGCAAAGTTTTACATGAAGCGGATGGCAGGCGGGCGGATTGACTCATGCGCTTCGCGGCTCGCCGAAGATTTCTTCATGCCAGCAGCGCACGCACCAACGGTGTCGCGCCGTGCGTTCTTCGAGCGTGAAGTCGGCGGAAGCGGGCAGACGCTTGACGACCTCGCGCTCCTCTTCGCTGAGTTCATACCACGCGCGCAGAGCGCCCTCGCCGCAACGCGGGCAACGGCCCTCGCCCTGACTGCTCGTCGCGTAATCGCCGTCAGGCATCGGATGTCTCCTTGTCAACGCATAGCCGCGCGCTCTCTATCACGCGAAAGAATTTGAGAAACGTGCCGGGGGCGCGGTAATATCGCGCTGTCTTAGCACACCTGACCGGAAATAGAAAGCTTGCCTCCGACATGACGAAAAACGCCCGTCCGCTCGTCGCCGTAGCGTTGCTGCTCGTCTCTCTTTTCGCCGCCGCCGCCGCCGCGCAAGTCGCTCCCGACCGTTTCGACTTCTACACACGCGGCCCCTACCGCGAGAACGTGCCGCGTCCACAGAGCATCCTGCGTTACGACGTGGGCGACTTCCACACCAACTACGCGATGATGGAGCGCGTCATCGGCGCGATTGCACAGGCCGCGCCCGACCGTGTGCGCGTCTACGACATCGGGCTGACGAACGAGTACCGGATGCAGCACGTCGTCGCCATCAGCGCGCCGGAGAATATCGCGCGGCTCGACGAGATCAAGGCCAACATGAAACGCTTGAGCGACCCGCGCGCGACTCCCAACGATGAGGCGCAACGCATCATCGCTCAAGCGCCGGTGCACGTCTGGCTCGCCTACACGATTCACGGCAACGAGTCGGCGTCGTTCGAGGCGATGATGCAGGTCGTCTATCAACTCGCCGCGTCGAACGAACCGGCGACGCTCGACATCTTGAAGAACAGCGTCGCTCTCATCAACGTCTGCTCGAACCCGGACGGCCACGAACGCTTTGTCACGTGGTACAACTCTTTCGGCGACGGCAACCCGGAGCCTTTCGCCGCCGAGCACGACGAGCCGTGGTCGGTCTACGGGCGCGTCAACCGTTATCGCTTCGATTTGAACCGCGACAACATCGCCGTCTCGCAGGTCGAGACGCGCAATCTGCAACGCGCCTACCTCGAATGGAACCCGCAGGTCGCCGTTGACCACCACGGCCAGCCCTCGCAGTTCTTCTTCCCGCCCGCCGCGCTGCCCGTCAACCCGAACCTGCCGCCCGAACAGACCGAGCGCTGGCTCGCCGTCTTCGGTCGCGCCAACGCCGCGCAGTTCGACCAGCGCCAATGGGATTTTTACGTCCGCGACATCTTCGATCTCTTTTATCCCGGCTATTGGGATTCGTGGCCCGCGCTGAACGGCGCGACCGGCATGACCTACGAGACCGACAGCGGCGGCTGGAAGGGCTTACGCTGGAAGCGCGATGACGACACGATTGTGACGATGCGCTCCGGCATCGCCAAGCACTTCGTCGCTTCGCTGACGACGCTCGCCACCGCCGCCGCGAACCGCGAGGCGCGCGTCGGCGATTATTACAAGTTCAAACAGACGGCGATTGAGGAAGGGAAGAGCGGAAAGATTCGCCGCTTCGTCATCCTTCCCGGCAAAGACCCCGGACGCGCCGCCGAACTCGTCGAGAATCTCGTGCGCGCCGGCGTCGAAGTGCAGCAGACGACCGCCGCTTTCCGCTCGACCCGCGCGCACGACTATTCGAGCCAGACCTCGCCCGCCACCGCGCGCGACTTTCCGGCGGGCGCATACATCGTTGACCTCGCGCAACCGCAGAAGCGCATGGCGAAGGCGCTGCTTGAAATGCACACGCCGCTCGACGCGGCCTTCGCGCGCGAACAGCTCGCGCGCTTCGAGCGCAACGAACGCCGCAGCTCTAATAAAGAAGGCTACGGCTTTTACGACGTGACCGCGTGGTCAATGCCGCTCGCCTTCGGCGTCGAGGCTTACTGGACGGAGGACGCCGCGCAACTCAACAACGTCATGCCTGTTGCTGTGCCGGCTCTGCCCTTACCATTCCGTGCTGATTACACGAGGTGGATAAATCAAGATGTAAGTTGGCATCTCAACAGCGATGGGACAAGAAGCGTTGCGGCGCAAGACAGGTCAGGCTCGCCGCCTACCGCCACCGCGCCATCTCTCGGCGGCGTCACGGGCCGCGCGCAGGTCGCGTACATTATCCCTTACGAGACGAACGGCGCGGCCTCGCTCATCTATCGTTTGCAGCGCGAAGACTACAAGCTCGCCGTGGCGACACGGACGCTCAATGCGGGCGGGCGCGACTGGCCGCGCGGCACGGTCGTCGTCCGCGTCTCGCGTAACCCCGGCAGCCTGCACGAGCGCATCGCGCGTATCGCGCAGGAAGCGGGCGTCACGGTCACCGCCGTCAACAGCGGCTTCACCGAGGCGGGCGACGTGTCCGTCGGCGCGGAGACGGTCGTCTCTTTGCGTAAACCGAAGATCATCGTCGCGGCGGACGAGGGCGTGAGCGTGACGGGCTACGGCGCGATGTGGTGGACGTTCGACCGCATGGGCGTGGATTTTACGCCGATGACGATTCAGGCCATCCGCTCGGCGCGGCTCGACGACTACAACGTCATCATCCTGCCGGACGGCTCGGCGGGCGGCTACTTCTCGCGCTTCGGCAAGCCGGGCGTGGACGCCTTGCGCGGCTGGGTGCAGCGCGGCGGCACGCTCGTCCTCATCAAAGGCGCGGCGGTCTTCGGCGCGCTCAAGGATGTGGGTCTGACGAGCGCGAAGCTCGTCGGCAGCGACGACGACGAACAGAAGCCGAGCGGCGGTGATGAAGAGAAACCGACCGCGACGCCGACGCCCACGCCAACGGAGACGGCATCGCGTCGTGTTCGTCAACAGCCCGCCGTCTCGACGCCGGAGCAGGAGCAAATCTCCGCCACACAGACCGAGAAGATGGAAGGCGCGGCGCCCGACCTGCCGCCCATCGCCTCGCCCTCGGCGCGACCCGGCAAAGTCCCCGAAGCCGTCCCCGGCGCGATCATGCGCGCCACGCTGGATCGCACGACGCCTTTGACTTACGGCTACGAAGAGACGACGCTCCCCGTGCTGGTTGATTCGGCCTACTTCTTCCGCCCCTCGAAGGAGGGCACGAACGCCGTCATCTTCAGCGACGACGCAAAGCAGCCGCTCTACCTCGCCGGCTTCATCTGGCCGACGACCGAAAAACTTTTGCGCGGCACGGCCTACGTCATTGACGAGCCGACCGGCAAAGGCCACGTCGTCCTCTACGCCGAAGACCCCAACTTCCGCGCCATCTGGCGCTCGACGACGCGGCTGTTTTTTAACTCGTTCCTGTTTCAACCGATATTTTAGAAAGGGCTGTGAGCCGTTTGCCAAACCAGAATCGGGAACGTTTCGATGGTTCGCGGCGGCGTACCCGACGGCCTTTGCCGTGGGCTAACAGCTAACAGCTAACAGCTAACATCATGTTTCTTGTCAAAGCGGCTTTCAACGAGCAGATGGAGTGTCGGGCAGGCGTGGAGCGTGTGCGGGAGTTCTTCAAAGAACTGCGGAACTTCGCCGAGTTGATGCCGGGCGTCGAGAGAATCACGTCGGAGGCCGAAGGGCTGGCGCGTTGGCTCATTCGCGCGGAGGCGCCGGTGGTCGGCTCGATCCGGCAGGTCTTCGCGGTCGCGCAGGCGGTTGACCTCCCCGGTCTCATCGAATGGCTGCCCGCGCCGGGCGAGGTGAAAAACTTCCTGCGCTACGAAGTCGAGTTCGAGGAGCGCGGCGCCATGACGCGCGTCGGAGTCCGCCTCTCCGTCGAAATCCGTCGCCAGAACGCGCGCGAACTGCACACGTTGGCCGGCCTCGCCGGAGAACGCCGCTTGAGCGGAGAGTTGCAAAAGGGAATCACGCACATGATGCGGACATACTTGCAGCGGGCGCGGGCGCGGCTTGAGAACAACTGACGAAACCATCGCCATGAATTATTCACCAAAACCTGTTGCGTGATAAGGGATGAGCAAGCTAAGTTGACGAGCAGGAGCAACCTTCAATCTCCTCGTATCGCACACCAGCCCATAAGAGCGTGTCTACAAAGCCATGCGCCGTAGCTCCGTGAGGAGCGGAATGTTTATAGCCCGTGCTTTTTAGACATGCTCTAAGCTTTCAGTCACGGGGATCAGCTTTCAGCAGTTTCACGCCCGCCTGCCCATGTTCGAGCACGTCTCTGATAAGAGCCTATCCCAAAACTATGAGGCGGTAGAGTTGCAACGCAAAGGCGAAATAAATCAGCGCGATATACCTCTCAATCGGTGGTACGAAAAAAAGTTGCGCTGAAACCCAATCGGTGTTATAAAACGACCTGTTAACGTTATCAGGTCGTTTTATGAGTAAACATAGAGAGAGCAAACGTCCCGTCACACTCGCCGACATCGCCGCGCAGGCGGGCGTTGCGCCGATGACCGTTTCGCGTGTGCTCAACCAGAGCGGCTACGTTCACGTAGACACGCGCGAGAAGGTCTTGCGCGTGGCGCGCGCGTTGAACTACCGTCGCAACGGATTGGCGCGGGGACTGAAAAGACAGCGGACGGACACGGTCGGCCTCGTCCTCGGAGACATCGCTAACCCCTTTGCCGCCGAACTCGCGCGCGGGGTGCGCGAGCGTCTGGAAGAGCGCGGCTACACGCTCTTCATCTGCATCAGCGAGTACAGTGTGAAGGAAGACCTCGCGGCCTTCGACTCACTCGCCGATCACCGCGTTGACGGCCTGATCGTTGCCACGCGCGCCAGCAAGCTCGGCAACGACCGCCTGTCGGAACTCATCGGGATGGGCATCCCCGTCGTCCTCATCGGTCGAGACTTCTGGCATCCCGGCGCCGACTTGGTTGCCGCCGATAATCACAAAGGCGGCTACGAGGCGACCGAGCACCTGATCTCGCTCGGCCATAAAAATATAGGTTTTATTGGCATAAAATTGACGAGCGGCATGGGCTTGAGAAGATTTCAAGGGTATCTGGAGGCGCTGCGCGACCACGGCCTCGCGGTCGAAGAGAATCTCATTGTCGGCGGGAGCGATGGCACGGACGAGCAGATGCCGGGCTACTCGACCGAGTCAATCGGCTACGATGGCATGAGGCAGCTTTTGAAATTGAAGCGCCGCCCGACGGCGGTCTTCGCGCGCAACGACTTCACGGCGGTTGGCGCTGTGAGCGCGATCACGGAGGCGGGCCTCCGCATCCCCGAAGACATCGCCATCGTCGGCTACGACGACGTGCCGCTGGCCTCTCACACCTCGCCACCGCTGACGACCGTGCGCCAGCCGACCCGTGAGCAGGGGCGCATCGCCGCCGAGTTTCTGTTGCGCCGAATCGTGGCAGCACAGCCTCCGCCGCGCGAAGAGAAAGTCTTACAGTGTGAGTTAGTCGTCCGCGAATCCACCGCCGCTTGATAGTTCGCGCGCGAGCCGCCGCATCCAGGGGAAAATCGTCCGGGGTTTTGATAGATATGCTTCAACGTCAATTCATCGTCGAATGTGGTAACGATAACAGACAGGGGAAACCCTGCGCGCGCCTCGGCGCGGCGCTGCTCGCGCTCTTGCTTCTCGCCCCGCACGTCTTACCGCAAACGCCCATCGTCACACGCGCAGACGAGAGCGCACGCATCGTCCCCTTCGAGGAGTTGCTTCGCCGCCCCGTCCGCCTGCGTCCAGAGCTTCAAGGAAAACACCCGCGCGTCTTCTTCACCGCCGAGTCTCTCAAACAGTTGCGCGAGCGTGCGCGGACGAAGCCATACAGTGAACTTTGGCGCGGGGCGTCGGTCGGCGAGCGCATTACCCAGCAGAAGCCGCTCGCGCCGGGCGCACCCGATTTAAATAGAAGCGGACACGGGGCGCCGCAGTACAGAGCCGCCTACACGCTCGCCGAGCTGACGCTCGCATATGCCATCGAGCAAGACCCGCAGCTCCTCGAAGCGGCTAAACAGTGGCTGCTGGCGATCATCCAATACGACCCTTGGGGCTACACCTTCAGCAAGCCGAATACGGACTTGCCGGCGGCACACTTTCTCTACGCGGTCGGCCTCGCTTACGACACGCTCTACCACCAACTCACGGAAGAAGAGCGTGCCGCCGTCCGCCGCAAACTCGTCCGTCAGGGCAACCTGATGTACGACTATTTCCGCTACAAGCCGAAGAAGACCTACGCCTACAGCCAGAACCACACGGGCATTCCGCAGGCCGGGCTGGCGGTGGCAGCCTTCGCGCTCCTCGGCGAGGAGAAGGACGCGGAGAAGTGGGCGCAACTCTCCCGCGCCATCTACGACCGCATCCTGACGACCTTCGGGACGGACGGCTACTACTACGAGGGCTTCCACTACTACGTCTTCAGTCTGCACTGGATCGTCCGTTACCTCGACGCGCTCGAACACGCGACGGGTGAAGACCTCTATCCGCGAATGCGCGAGCGCTTCGTGCCTCTGAAATACTACGCGGCGCATTCCGTCTTGCCCGGCGGCGACGGCGTCTTCGATTTCGGCGACACGGGCAAGGGCGCCGCCGACCGAAACCGTGAGACCGTGGAGAAGCCCGATACCGGCTACGAGGTTCTCTACCGTTTCGCAGCGAAGTACAGGGACGAGCAGGCGCAAGGGGTGGCCGAGTGGCTGCGCGAAGGTTTGCGGACAAAGACTTGGGAGGATTTCTGGGCTTTCTATGCATACGACGCGAGCCTGCGCGCCGCGCCCATCACTTCCGTCCCGACCTTTTATCACTTCGAGGATAACGAGACGGTCTTCTGGCGCAGCGGCTGGGACGCGGGCGCGACCGCCGTCGCCTTCCGCTGCGGCCCGCCCGAAGGTCATCACGTCACGGCGCTCAAACCACGCATCCCCGAATGGCGTCTCTCGACGGGCCACGCACACCCGGACTCGAACAGCTTCATCATCTACGCCAACGGTCGCTATCTGACGGGCGACACGGGCTACATCGGCGCCAAGCTCGCCGCCGACCACAACACAGTTCTCGTGGACGGGCGCGGGCACGCCGAAGAGGGACAGCATCACATCTACAAAGATGTCCCCTACGAGCGGCTGGATCGAATTCGGATCAGCGATAGGATGCTCGCGCCCGACCACTTCTACGTGCGCGGAGAGGCGGCAGCCGCCTACTTTCCCGAACTCGGTCTTGAGCGCTTCACGCGCCACTTTCTCTTCGTCGCGCCCGACTATTTCCTCATTTGGGATGAACTGGAAGCGAAGGAGGCGCGAGAGTTCTCTTGGCTCCTTAACGCCGACCGAAAGATCGAACAGCTCGCCCCGACACGTTTTCTTCTCGTCAACGAGCCGGCGGCTCTGCTGGTGGAACGCCTCGCGCCCGCGAGCGCACTAGTCAAAATCGAGCCGCAAGCAGTCATCGGGCAGGGCAAGCCCGGCTCGGTGGATCAAGGCGAGCCGGACGTGCGCGGCGTCCAACTCATCGAACGGACGGAAGAAAAAGTCCGGCGGACGGAATTCCTCCATTTCCTTCAGCCAACCCTGACGGCAGACACTGCGCGCCCGCGCGTAACGGCGCTCGGCGGCACAACCGGCGGCGCGCGCGGAGTCCGCATCGAGTGGTCGAACGGGAACGTCGAGTGGGCCGTGCTTCGCGGGAGTACGGATGAGTTGATGACCGATGCGGAGAGGGCTGTGCTCAGTCTGGGGCGTGACGGCGCGTGGCGACGAATCATTATCCATCGCGGACGGCGAGTCGCCCACGAGGGGACGGCGGTTCTGCTCGCACGGCAGCCGGTCACCGCCACACTCGAAATGAAGGGCGAGGTCTGGCGAGGTTTTGTGAGCGCCGCCTCGGCGACGGAGGTGACCGTCAATGTCCGGCGCAGGCCAAGCGTGTTGCGCGTCAACGGCGCGAGTGTGCTGGCGAATTATGACGAGGCGGCGCGCACCGTCACTTTCAGCGTCGGCGCGGGTGCGAGCCGCGTTGAGGCTCGGTAGTTCAGCGAACGCGGTGCGCTGCGGGCGCGGAGGTAGAGGTCTATGACGAAAGCGAAATACAACTTGAGCGGCGGGGCGAGGAGCAAGACGACGTTCCGTGTGCCGGGTCTGCGCTGGTGGATGGTCGGGCTGGTCTTTCTCGCCACGCTCATCAACTACATTGACCGGCTGACGCTGACGACGCTCGCGCCGAAGATTACCGCGGACCTGAACCTCTCGAACACGGCATTCGGCGACATCGTCTTCTGGTTTCTTCTGGCCTATACGATCAGCCAGTCCTTGTCAGGCAAACTCTACGACCGGGTGGGTACGCGGCGCGGCTTCGTCGTCTCGATCACGATCTGGTCGTTGGCGGCGATGGGGCACGCTTTGGCGCGCGGGGCGGCCTCTTTAGGCTTCTTCCGTTTCGTGCTCGGACTGGGCGAGGCGGGCAACTGGCCGGGCGCGGCCAAAGCCGTGGCCGAGTGGTTTCCCGTGCGGCAGCGCGCCTTCGGGATGGCGATCTTTAACAGCGGCGCGGCGCTCGGGTCGGTCGTCGCGCCGCCGCTCATCGTGTTCCTCGCGGCGCGCTACGGCTGGCAGACGACCTTCATCGTCACCGGCGCGCTCGGCTTTGTGTGGATCGCGGTGTGGCTCCTCTTCTACGAGACGCCCGACCGCCACCCGTGGATCACCGAAGAGGAGCGCGAACTCATTCGTGAGGGGCAGCACACGGAGGATGACAGAGATGCGAGCGCGACGCAGAGTGCGTCTCGTCTTGTAGCGGAGCAGGAGTCGGTCGCCACCATCGAGGACATGGCGACCTCCGCCGCGCCCGGCGATCTTGAAAAAGAAGGCGCGCCGCGCTGGCGCGACCTACTGCGGCACAGACAGGTGTGGGCCATCGTGCTCGCGCGCTTCTTCGTGGACCCGGTCTGGTGGCTCTACATCACGTGGCTGCCGCTCTATCTGTCGCAGGTGCGCGGCTTCAGCTTGCAGGACATCGCCCTCTCGGTGTGGGCGCCTTACGCGGCGGCGGACGCGGGGAGTCTGCTGGGCGGGTGGGCCTCCGGGTTTCTCATCGGCCGCGGGTGGAGCGTCAACCGCGCGCGCAAGACGGTCATCCTCGCGGCGGCGCTGTTGATGCCGGCGGGCATCCTCGCGGCTTACGCCTCGACCGCCGTGGGCGCGCTCGCCATGATGTGCTTCGTGCTCTTCGGCTTTCAGGTCTGGATCAACAACGTGCAGACGCTTCCGTCGGATTTCTTCCCTGACCGCGCGGTGGGGTCGGTCGCGGGACTGGGCGGCACGGGCGCGGGGCTGGGCGCGATGCTGTTCACGCTCGCCACGGGGCGCGTGACCGACACACTCGGCTACACGCCGATTCTCGTCGTGGCGGGCTTGCTCGCGCCCATCGGCACAGTAGTTCTTTTCACCCTCGCTGGGCCAATCAGGCGCGTCAAATTGAAACGCATCTGAAGCCCGGCGGGGACAACACGAGGAAGACAACAGGTGAGAGCGGCTTGGTTAGAGTCCAGCCTTAGAGCGGCTTGGTTAGAGACCAGCCTTGAGGCGGTTCGACGTGGTCGCGCTAAAGCGTGGACTCGCAACATGACGCGCTCTCAATCGAGAAACACATAAAGGAGTGACTATGAATAACCCATTCGATTTCGCAGGCAAGGTCGCGCTCGTCACGGGCGCGTCATCAGGCATCGGTCGCGCGACCGCCGAGCTGCTCGCCTCGTGCGGCGCGGGCGTGGCCGTCAACTATCACCGCAACGAGGCGGGCGCGCGCGAAGCGGTCAAGGCGATC
>JBGTBQ010000380.1:0-8962 GCA_041749275.1 Pyrinomonadaceae bacterium
TCGTCGCGGCGCGCGGCGCGCGGGTGGCTCGCCGTGATCCCGGCGGGCGCGACGAGCCGGCGACGCAAGAGGCCCGCCACCATCGCCTCGGCCATCACGCCGCAACCGACGAACGAAAGGTATGCCGCGCGAAGCGGATTCTCTGCGCTCTCGACCGCGTTGTGGTGTTCCTCAATCCGGGTGTTCATCATCTTGACTTCAAATTCCTTCACAAAAAAAGAGACTTCAGCGCGGTCATCATAGCCAGCGCGCACGCCGCGCGTCCATCCCCGGCGGTCAGATCTGTGTCATTTCCGAACCTTCACAGCGACAGGCGATTCATCACGGACCGACTCTATTCATTGTTAAAAGAGAATGGCTCTCAGCGTGCACCATGTCGTTGCGAATGTTGAAGCGCCATGAAGAGAGGCTCACCCGCTCTGCTATACTTTTTGTGTGCGCCGAGAAGTATTACAGGACGACGGCCCTCCCGCCGCTCTCACGGCGGAGATCAAAGCACGTGCGCTCGCCGAAGGCTTCCACAAGGTCGGCGTCGTGCGCGCCGAGCCGCTCTCGGACGAGGGGGCGCGGCTGGAAGAGTGGCTCGCGCGCGGGCTGCATGGCGAGATGGCGTGGATGTCGCGCGACCCGGCGCGGCGCACCGACCCGCGCGAGTTGCTGCCCGGCGCGCGTTCCGTCGTCGCCGTCGCACTCAACTACTACACGCCGCACAGACACACGGACGAACCCGCGTCCGGCAAAATCTCGCGCTACGCATGGGGCGACGATTACCATGACGTGTTGGGTGAAAAATTGCGCGCGCTGCTCGCATGGATTAAAGAAGAGGCGCCGGGAGCGGAGGGCAAGGTCTGCGTTGACGCGCAGCCCGCGATGGACAAGGCGTGGGCCGCGCGCGCCGGTCTGGGGTGGATCGGCAAGCATACGAACCTCATCACGCGCGACTACGGCTCGTGGGTCTTCTTAGGCGAACTCCTCCTCGACATCGAACTCGACTATGACACCGCGCGCGAGGAAGACCACTGCGGAACCTGCACGCTCTGTCTCGAAGCCTGCCCGACCGGGGCCATCGTCGAGCCTTACGTCGTTGATTCCGACAAGTGCATCTCGCACGCGACCATCGAGCTGCGCGAGCCGGAGCTGCCCGAAGACGTTGCCGCGAACTTGCGGGGCTGGCTCTACGGCTGCGACATCTGTCAGGACGTGTGCCCGTGGAACCGCTTCGAGCAGCCGACCGAGGAATCACGCTTCGAGCCGCGCCCCGGCAATGTCTCCGCCGACCTCTCGGAGATAATCGAACTCACGCCCGACGCCTACGCCGCGCGTTTCCGCCGTAGCGCCATCAAACGCGCCAAACTAGCCGAGCTGCAACGCAACGCCCGCGCACTTCTGGAAGACGATAGCAGCGTTTGAGAGTATAGTTGTGACAAAGAAGGGTAAGATTGATTTCCGTGCGGCAGGAGATAAGGGCAATGATCGAGTCGGTTCACTTCAAAAACTTCAAAGCTTTAATAGACGCGACTCTCCCGCTTAACAGATTTACTTTAATTGTCGGGCCGAACGGCAGCGGTAAGAGCACTGCTATGCAAGGTCTACGAATGGCGAGAAACCCTAATGAGTTTCACTTCCTTGACGTGGTTACCGCCCCATTAAGGGATGCTGGCGATGTCATTGTAGAGATTGGGATTGTGTTTAGGATTGATAAAACTGATGTGTTTCGTGGCTCAGGTTGGAAGTATGTTGGTGACACTTTTGGTTGGTTTGGGCCGGAGTTTAAACTTCATTCAGGTCAACTAGAGCATAACTTTCAGGAGACCTTTGCCAGCTTCTTAAATAGCTTCCAAATCTATACCTTCGACGCACAAAAATTAGCGGCTCCTGTTGCACTTGTACGCAACCTGACGCTATCACCTGACGGCTCAAATCTGGCTGGGGTGTTGGATAATTTAAGAGATAAAGAACCCGAAAGATTTGAAACACTGAACGAAGAATTCGGAAGATGGTTGCCCGAATTTGACCGCGTATTATTCGATACGCCGAGTCAAGGCCATCGGTCGCTTTTACTCCGCACGCGCTCCGGCCATCGCATCGAAGCGTCTGATCTTTCTCACGGGACGCTCTTCGCTCTGGCTTTTCTTACCTTGGCGTATCTTCCAAACCCGCCGGCCATTTTGTGCTTTGAGGAGCCGGAGCGGGGTATCCATCCGCGGCTGCTCCGCGAAATTCGAGACGCCATGTACCGGCTTTGTTACCCCGAAGACTACGGCGAGAAACGCAGCCCGGTGCAAGTCATTGCGACGACGCATTCTCCTTACTTTCTCGATCTATACAAGGATCACCCCGAAGAGGTGGTCATCGCCCACAAGGATGAGAACGGCGTCCACTTCGAGCGGTTATCCGATAAACCGAACCTTGACGAGTTTCTCCAAGACGCCCCGTTGGGTGAGGTGTGGTACAGCGGAGTTCTTGGCGGAGTTCCGAGTAATCCATGAAGGTGGCCGTCCTCAGCGAATCATCGGCGGATGAAGCGGCCATTCGGATACTTGTCAATGGCATTCTCGGCACAGAGACACAAGAGGTGCCTTCGCTTCCCCTACGCTCTCGCGGATGGCCGTCTGTGCTCAGAGTGCTTCCGACTGTTATCAAATTTTTGCATTACAGAACGGACGCTGAGGCGTTGGTCGTAGTCGCCGATTCGGATGACTCGCCTATTCACCAAAGCATACATGACCAAGCCGGAGGAGAAGATCGAAGATGCAGACTTTGCCAGCTTCGCGGTGTTTCCGGTGATGAGAGGTCAAGACTTCGCC
Organism: Pyrinomonadaceae bacterium; assembly: GCA_041749275.1. Classification (GTDB taxonomy): domain Bacteria; phylum Acidobacteriota; class Blastocatellia; order Pyrinomonadales; family Pyrinomonadaceae; genus JBGTBQ01. The sequence continues at coordinate 2,808 of JBGTBQ010000380.1, forward strand.
CTGTTCCGGGCCGTAGTGAGTTAAAGCTGGCTCTCGGTCTGGCAGTGCCTGCCATTGAAGCATGGTACTTATGCGGCATTGATCCGCAGGTAACGGAAGCGACATGGGCGCGAAGGCTACAATCCGAACGAATCACTTATGCCAGAAATACACTGAAGAAAAAAGTTTACGGCACCGAACGCGCGACGATTGCCGTTATGACGCGCCATGCGTGTGAAGCGGCAACCCGATTGGTGAACGATCTGTCTCAAGTCGAACTATCATTTCCCGGCGGATTTGGTTCATTCGCAAGGGATATGCGGAACTGGTAGCATTAAAGCCTGATTAATGAAAGTCATCCCATGGATACTTAAGCCACTGATGGATGAACTCTTCCCTCAAGACACATCTTCTCATCGGCATCCCCGCCGCCGCCGCGCTCTCGGTTGGCGCGGCCTCCGTGCTGTTCTATCTCTATTTCTTCCCGCCGCAATTCCGCGGTTGGGGTGAGGTGACGGCGCGGCGGAGCGTCGCGGGCTGGGCCATCAACCTGTCCGCGCCGGCGTCGCGCGTTGAGGTGCAGCTCTACGTTGACGGCAGGTTCGTCGCGCGCGCCGGCGCAGACCTGCCGCGCCCCGACGTGGTCGCCGCCGGGTGGACGAAGGATGCACGCTGCGGCTACGACTTCCCGCTCCCGCCGCTCCCGGCGGGCGAGCACGAGGCGCGCCTCTACGCCGTACACAAAGTCGGCGCAGGCTCCTATCTTACTCTTCAGATGCTCGGCGCTCCCTTGCGTTTCAGGATTGATGAGAACGGAAAGGCCAGTGCGTCGGCCCCGCATCCTTGAGGGCGAATCAAGAGCGAACTCATACCCGCCTTTCCGAAGGAAACCTTTTCCGGCCTGCCGGTGTCTAAGTGCGCGACTGTCCGTCTACGGTCTCGCATTAAGCCTCGCGGGTCTCGGTTCTCTAACGCCGGGAGGAGGAAGTTTATGCCCACCTTGCGCCGCCGCACGCTGCCGCTCGCTCTTGTGTTATGCATCCTGACAGCCATTGCCGCCGCGGTTTTCATCCGGCAGGCGCTCGCCTGTCCGATTGAAATCCCGCCGCAACCATTACGCACGCTCTACAAGTTCAGCGACCGCATCATCGTCGCCCGCGTCGGCCACACGGAAGTCGTCGAGGTGGAGGAGCACGTTTCGCACGTGCGGACGGCGCTCTATGTGACGGAGAACGTGAAGGGTGAGGGCGATGCGCTCGTCTGGTTTTATCACTGGGTCTCGCCCGAAGATGTCGGGGCCGCCGAGAGCAATCCGGACGAGAGCGAGTCCGATGTCAGCCTCGCCAGCACTGACGGACGGGCCGTCCCGCGCTACAAGCAGGGCGACCGTCTGCTCGTCTTCCTCGAAAAGCGCAAGGAGGGCGGCTATGAGGTTGATAACGAAGGCTACGGCGTGAAGAAGCTCTTGGACGATGATCTGAAAATCTATCTTGAGCGCATCAAGGAGCTATCCGACATTACACGTCGGGAGCCGCCCGACAAGGCCGCGCTCGCAGAGTGGCTCGTGCGCTGCGCCGAAGAGCCTGCGACGCGCTGGGAAGGCGCTTACGAGTTGATGTTGAGCGCGGACGCTCTGGAGAGAGAGGGCCGGAAGCAGGAGACGCCGCCCGCCGAAGCGACCGGCGGCGCGGACGCCTCCGCGTTGGACGTTGCTTCCACGGCGCCCGTCCCGATGGAGTCGGTGCGGGGTGAGGAGTCGGGCGATGCTCTCGACCTGTCGCCCGTGGCGGTTGCCGACGGTGGCGGCACAACGGACGCCCCCGCGCCCCCTTTGATGCAGTTCAACTCCGAGACCGCTCAATTCCGACTTCCCGTGACGCTGAGGAGGGCGCCGCGCGACCCGTCGCTGGCGGCGGCTTTGAGTGAAGACCAGAAACGGCGGCTCGCGGATGCGTTGTTCAGCGCCGAGAAGATCGAAGAGGGCGAGGGCGCACTGCTTCAAGTCGTCAAGAACTTCGGCGACGCGCGCTTCGCCCCCTTTCTCGTCGCGCAACTGCGCCGCGTCGAAGATAACCCGCCCTATCAGGTCGAGGAGTGGTTGACCATTCTCGCCAACGCGATGAAGAGCGAAGAGGCCGTCGAACTCACAGGGAAGTATTCCGAGAACGTTACCTACTACGAAGAAGAGCGCGCCGTTGAAAGCGACGTGGAGGAAGCGGAAGAGGAAGAGATCGTTGACCAGAAGGAGTTGGACGCCAGAGAGGCCGCCGGTAACGAGCGCGCGCGGAAGAAGAGAAGCGACATGCTGAAAGAGCTGCTCACGCGGGTCGAGCGCATCGCGGCCTCCGCCGAACTCGCCCGACAGTAATCCGGAAACTCACCCCACAGACGAGAGGCGCGGCTCTTATCTTGAGCCGCGCCTCTTCGTGTCATTTCTCCATCAGCGCACGACGGTTTGGAGCGCACGAGCGCGCGTCGTATCATAATCTTTACTCGCTCACCTTGTTGAAGCACCGAGCGACGCCGAACGATTGAGCATGAAGCCTGTACTCAAAGACTCTTACGGTCGCGCCATCCGAGACCTGCGCGTGTCGGTGACGGACAGGTGTAACTTTCGCTGCTTCTACTGTCTGCCGCATGGCGAGCCGCCCGCCGCGCCGAAAGAGGAGATGCTCACCTACGAGGAGATCGAGTACGCCGTCTCGGTCTTCGCCTCGCTCGGCGTTGATAAGATCAGATTGACGGGCGGCGAGCCGATGCTCCGGCGCGACATCGAGACGCTGGTGCAAAAGCTCGCGCGGATCGAGGGCGTGCGCGACCTCGCGCTGACGACGAACGGGTTTAATCTGCCGGAGCGGGCCGCCGGGTTGAAAGCCGCCGGGCTGGATCGCGTGACCATCAGTCTCGACAGTTTGCGGCGCGAAGTCTTCCACCAGATGACGGGCGTGGACGTGTTGGAGCGCGTGCTCGAAGGCATTCGGGCGGCGAAGCGCGTCGGCCTGACTCCGATAAAAATCAACGCGGTGATCGTGCGCGGGCACAACGAGGAGGAGGTCGCAGGCATGGCCGCCTTCGCGCGCGAGCAGGGCGTCTCGATGCGCTTTATCGAATATATGCCGCTCGACAGCGGGCACGGCTGGTCGCGCGACCTCGTCGTGTCGGGCGCGGAGATTCGTCAACGCATCAACGAACGTTTCCTGCTCGTGCCGAAGCGCGTCGAGCGCGGGTCGGAGACGGCCACGCGCTACCGTTTCGCCGACGGCTCGCCGGGCGAGATCGGCATCATCGCGCCCGTCACCGAACCCTTCTGCGGCGCCTGCTCGCGCATCCGCCTGACCGCCGACGGGCAGATTCGCACCTGTCTCTTCTCGAAGGTCGAGCATAGTCTGCGTAATGTCATCAGGGGCGGCGCGTCTCGCGCGGAGGTCGCCGAATACATCGAGGGCGTCGTCTTGAAGAAAGAGCCGCGCCACTACATCAACGAAACCTACTTCGAGCAGCCCGCGCGGACGATGAGCCTCATCGGCGGTTGATTTTTCCGGTTCCAGATTCCGAGGTCGCTTTATGAGCACAAGAACAGAATCCACCATCGAATATCAAGAGAGGCCGCTTGCCTTCGCATCTCGGAGAGATGCGAAGGCAAGCGGCCTCTCTGTGATTCTCCGGCGAGATGTTACTTACGCGGGATGCGAATCTTCTGGCCCGGAAAAATCTTGTCCGGGTCTTTGATCGTGTCGCGGTTGGCCTCGTGAATTTCCTGCCACGAGACGCCGTGCTTCTTCCCGATGGCGCTCAGGGTGTCGCCCGCCGCGATGGTGTACTCGTCGCCCGCGCCGCCCGGGATGACATCTATGTCGAGGACGAGGTCGCCGGAGCGCATGTCCGGGTCAAGGCGATTGTACTCGTCCCAGAGCTTTTGCTTGGCGCCTTCGCTCGTGGCCGCCCCGGTTACGCGGAGCACTTCGCCGTCCTCCAGCACGTTGAGATTGATGATGCCGACCGCGCCGGCCATATCAATTAAGGATTGGTATTTATCTTTCGCCGCCATCTTTTTTCACCTCCCTCATTTGAGGTCTAGTTGATTGTTGACTTTCTTCGGGCCGGCGTCGTTGGCGGCCTTCATCGCGTCCGGAAGCTTGGCGCGCGGGATGCTCCCTTTCAGCGTCACTTCGCCGCCGGCGACCTCGACCGTCACCCCCGTCACGCCCGCCTTCGTCAGGTTGGCCTCGATGCTGTTCTTCAGCGTCGTGTCCGGCGCGATGCTCGGCGCGGCCACGGGCGCCGGCGTGGAGATGACGATGGCCGTGTTCGTGTTGGCCGGGGCGTTCTCGGTCTTACCTCCGCACGCCGCCGCCGCGAGCGACAGCGCGAGCAGCGCCAGCCCGATGATTAACTTACTGTTCCTAGCGGAACTGAATGTCATGAGAAGACTCCTTTCCGATGGTTGTTTAAAAGCTTGACGAGGATTGTTGGATAACAAGTTGCCGAGAATATTGTTCCACCGTCACTTATTTGTCAAACCTTTGCGACGCAGAGTAAACTCCACCTGAATCCGTCCCGCGTGTCGAATCGTGCGGGCAGAACATTTTACGGGGGAGCCGCGCTTCGATTGATCGCGGCTGAGAGTCGCCGGCGGGTGAGACCCTTTGAACCTGATGCGGTTAGTACCGCCGAAGGGAGTTTGATGCGGAAGACCGTTCCAACCCTTCGTGTGTGGAACGGTCTTTCGTTTTGCGGGCCGCCTTGAAGAGCAGGCCCGCGAGGAAACCAACTGACATGAGCACGACGAAACAGAACAGTGAACAACAGAGCGGCGACGTGCAGCTCCCGAACTCGCGCCGGGTATACGCCGAGGGCGACACGGGAGTGCGCGTCCCCTTCCGCGAGATCAGCTTGCAGCCGACGCGGCTGCCCGATGGGCGTCTGGAAGTGAATGAGCCGGTGCGCGTCTACGAAACTTCGGGGCCGTGGGGCGACCCCGACTGCTCGCCGCGCGTGAGCGATGGGCTGGAGCCTCTGCGCCGCGAGTGGATTCTGGCGCGCGGCGACGTGGAAGAGTACGAGGGGCGCGAGATCGTGCCGCAGGACGACGGCTATCTGACCGAGGGCGCGGCGGAGTACGCGAAGAACAAAGACAAGGGGCGGCTGGAGCTGTTCCCCGGTTTGAAACGCGCGCCCTTGCGCGCAAAAGCGGGCGCGTGCGTGACGCAGATGCACTACGCCCGGCGCGGCATCGTCACTCCGGAAATGGAGTTCATCGCCCTGCGCGAAAACATGGGTCGTGAGCAGGCTCTGCACGCGATGCGCGAACACACGCGCGATGATCGAAGCTCGCTCTTTTATCAACATCGCGGTGAGAGTTTCGGCGCCGCGCTCCCCGAGTTCGTCACGCCGGAGTTCGTGCGCGACGAAGTGGCTCAGGGGCGCGCCATCATCCCCGCCAACGTCAATCACCCGGAAGCCGAACCGATGATTATCGGGCGTAACTTCCTCGTCAAGATCAACGCCAACATCGGGAACTCGGCGGTCGCCTCTTCGATTGAAGAGGAAGTCGAGAAGATGCGCTGGGCGACGCGCTGGGGCGCCGACACCGTGATGGACTTGTCCACCGGCAAGAACATCCACACCACGCGCGAGTGGATTCTACGCAACTCGCCCGTCCCCATCGGCACCGTGCCGATCTATCAGGCGCTCGAAAAAGTCGGCGGGAAGGCCGAGGAACTGACGTGGGAAATCTACCGCGACACGCTCGTCGAACAGGCCGAGCAGGGCGTTGACTACTTCACCATCCACGCCGGTGTGCGTCTGCCTTACATCCCTCTGACGGCGCGACGCACGACCGGCATCGTCTCGCGCGGCGGCTCGATCATGGCGAAGTGGTGTCTCGCGCACCACGAAGAGAGTTTTCTCTACACTCATTTTGGCGACATCTGCGAGATCATGCGCGCCTACGACGTGTCGTTCAGTTTGGGCGACGGGTTGCGGCCCGGCTCCATCGCCGACGCGAACGACGAGGCGCAGTTCGCCGAACTCGACACGCTCGGCGAGTTGACCCGCATCGCGTGGGAGCTTGATTGTCAGGTGATGATCGAGGGGCCGGGCCACGTGCCGATGCACCTCGTCAAAGAGAACATGGACAAACAGCTCGCCACTTGTCAGGAAGCGCCGTTCTACAC
>JBGTBQ010000381.1:0-4886 GCA_041749275.1 Pyrinomonadaceae bacterium
GGTGCCGACGGTCGAACGCGGATTGTGCGAGGTCGACTTCTGCTCGATCGAGATGGCCGGGCTCAGGCCCTCGATGTGGTCGACGTCCGGCTTCTCCATGACGCTGAGGAACTGGCGCGCGTAGGCCGACAGCGACTCGACATAGCGCCGCTGCCCTTCGGCGTAGACGGTATCGAACGCCAGCGAGGATTTACCCGACCCGCTCACGCCCGTGACGACCGTCAGTTTTTCGATGGGGATGGAGAACGAGACGTTCTTCAGATTGTTGACGCGCGCCCCGCGCACTTCGATGGCTTCTTCGGTCATGGCTCGAAAACACGCGGCGGGGTTGATAGCGAACTCTCCGGCCCTGCCGCGAACCACAGATGATAACCCGAATTGTTTCAGAGACGAAACGCAGGCAGCAATGTTGATGTGAGGCGGAACGAATTTTACGGCTGGTCGGGTTTAATGAGGGTTATTTGATGCGGCTTTACCCAATAGGCGAGTCTGGACGAAGTGCCTGACTTATCAACGAACTCAAGGATGTAAGCCTCTTCGGGGTCGTCGAACACCTCGACCACCACGCCGCGCTCTCCACGCTTGACGCTGAACTCAGGTAAATCTTCGGTCAGTTCTATGATGTCGAGTAAGTGAGCTTTTTTCGTCTCAAGCATGTTTTACTTGCTCTTTGGAAGAACGTAAACGGTTATCAGGCTCGGAAAATCCGCCCCCGGCCTGAACAGCCAAACGGTGCGAACTTCGGCGGTGTTGCCGTTTGGCCCCTCAACTGGCAAATCAACAAGATACGGGTTGCCCCATTGGCTTGCTTGTTCCGGTTTCGCTTCGTGGTACGGCAACTCATCTAAAATTCTCTGTTTCAACATCTCCCAGTTGGATGGGTCGAAGCCGAGCGCGCTTTTGAAAACACGCGCCTTATGCCTTCCTTCATCGTTCGCCGGGTTAAGCGCATACCCCTCAATCTTGCTGCGAGGGATTTCAGCCCTATCGTAGTTCGGTAGAACACGTGAGTGAATGCTTCTACTTTCTTCGGTCATCGAAGACTCTGCGGACTGATTAACTTGTCGCTTCAAATGCGGCAGTGGTGTAACAGACGGCAAAGAATAGGGATTGTAAAAAAAAGGCGGTAGAAATTGCCCTTGATTACGCACCACCAACCATTCTTCCCAAAAATCCATAACACATCCCCTTACTTGTCGTTAACTTTCATGTTACGCGCCAACCCCCGACTTAACCCGCCGCGACGACAGGTAATTGTAGCTGGAAAAGTAGTAATTACCAACGCACGTCGTATTGCGCCAGCCCCACGCGCCACGCGCCTTCACCGAGGATGGGGATGTCGCCGTCGAGTGTGATGAGAGAATCAGGCGGGCGGCGCAGACGATAGGTGTGACCGGAGGGCGAGGCGACGGTAAGCGTGACGGTTTCGGCGGTGATGAGCGCGACGGCGGCGACGCGCCAGTCTTTGCGACAGCGGAGGACGAGCCGCGCGCCGATGGGGAGCGACGCGAGCGTCAGATTTTGGATGTCGGTTGATGAAGCGAGGCCGCCGGGCGAAGCGTCCATCGCTTCCGTGTCCGGCGGCCTCGTCAGAGTCGTGCTCACGGATTTCTTATCAAACTTCGAGCGGCGAATCCTCGAACGGGAGGTCTGCCTGCGCGGCCTTGCCCTTGCTCGTGGCGTAGGCGCGCAGCGCAAGCGAGAGGAGCAGGAACGCGACGCCGATCCAGAAGATGGCCCAGAAGGTTTCCGGGATGCCCGTGGCGTTCGCCATGTTCGCGGCGTCGGTCTGCGCGTTCGTGAAGGTCGAGAGGAAGAGCACCGACTTCAGATCGAAGAGCGCATTCAGCACGCACTGCACGGCGAGGAATCCGACGAGGAACGTAGCAACTTTCGCGCTGGCATAGCGCGCCACGGCAAAGAGTCCGAGCGGGAGCGCGACGCCCGCAACGAGCGTAAACAGCCCCGGCAGGCTGACGTTCCAGAGCGGCGCGAGTAGGCCGAAGAAGATCGTCACGGCTAAGATAAGCGCGGCGGCGCCGGCCAGCACGAGGCGCGCGGCCACCGTGCGACGGATGAGCAGGAGCAGCAACGCTCCGAAGAGCATCGCGCCGAGATAGCCCGCGCTCGACACGAACATCTGCGAGAGCAGCCCGCCCGTCGTCGAATAGACCTCGCCGCTCCCGTCCATCGAGACGCTCAGACTCTGCACGGAGTTACCCGTCAGGAGCGCCGCCAGCGCGTGCCCGCCTTCGTGGACGAAGGTGACGAAGATGCGGAACGGGTAGGTCAGAACGTTTGCAAAGGGGATGAACCACAGGGCGATGGTGAGTGCGGTGGCCCACAGCAGTGTCGTCACTTGCGGGCGCGCGTCGTGTGCGATCTTGTATCTCATCTGGAAATCTCCGCTCTGGAAAAAACTTTCGACTCCTCGCTGTCGTGTACGACATTTTACGACGAAGGTTCTTGGAAGAAAAGGTCGCCGGCGCGCAAACTTCCACCATCAGTGTGGAAAGTGGAAGGCAAATGTAAAAAACACGCTTACTTGCGCCCCTCGCGGGTCCCGCTTTCTCTTTTCCACGTGCCCGATTTGCCGCCCGACTTCTCTTCGAGACGCACGTCTGTGATGGTGATGCCTTTTTCCATCGCCTTGCACATATCATAAACGGTGAGCGCGGCGACCGCCGCGGCGGTGAGCGCCTCCATCTCGACGCCGGTCTCCGCGTTGGTCGCGGCCTCTGCCTCGAGACGCACGCCGTCGTCAGTGAGTTCGGCGCGCACTTCGACGTGCGTCAGCGGGAGCGGATGACAGAGGGGGATTAGATCGGCGGTACGCTTGGCGGCCATCAGCCCCGCGAGGCGTGCGACTTCGAGCGGGTCGCCCTTCGGCGTTTGGTGCGCGCGCACGGCTGCCAACGTCTCCGGCGACATCAGGACGCGCGCCGAGGCGACCGCGCGCCGCGCCGTCTTTCGCTTGCCGCTCGTGTCCACCATCCTCACGCGCCCTTCTTCATCCACGTGGCTCAGTTCGTTCATGCGTAAGAGTTAATCCCAAACCATGACCGCGTGGCAAGCCCGACCGTATTGCGGACAACGTGTCACGTTTCTGACTCTTAATCATCTTGAAAGAATGGAATCTCGGTTATTTAATCCGCGCGACAATCTGACTGTCGAGCGCGCGCGTAATGACGGCAAGTTCTAAATTCCAACAGGTCAGTCAAGGGAGATTTATTGATGAAGAAGATGCTTTTAGTGATGGTCATGGCGTGCGCCAGTTTCGGCCTCTCCGCGGCGGAAGCCTCGGCGCAGCAGAACCCGATGGTGGGCGGAGCGGCGATGTACAAGAGCAAGAACATCGTCGAGAACGCCGTAAACTCGAAAGACCACACGACGCTGGTCGCGGCGGTCAAGGCCGCGGGCCTCGTGGACACGTTGATGGGCAAGGGGCCGTTCACGGTCTTCGCGCCGACCAACGCCGCGTTCGATAAGCTGCCCGGCGGCACGGTCGAGACGCTGCTCAAGCCAGAGAACAAGGGGATGTTGACGCACGTCCTGACCTACCATGTCGTGCCCGGCAAGCTGGATGCGAAGAAGATCATGAGCGCCATCAAGAAGGGGCGCGGCACGGCGACCTTCAAGACCGTCAGCGGCAATATGCTGACGGCGACGATGAGCGGCGGCATGGTCATTCTGCGCGACGAGAAGGGCGGGACGGCCACCGTCACCACCGCCAATGTCATGCAGTCGAACGGCGTTATTCACGTCATTGATACCGTCCTCATGCCCGGCGACAAGATGATGTCCGACGGCATGATGAAGATGTAACCACCGTCCGGGAATAATTTCAGGGGCGCCCCGTCGTTTGACGGGGCGCCCCTTTTTCTTTGCGGCGGAATCTCTCGCCTTCGCTCATCCGGGCAGGCGCACGATTTTGACCACGCTCCCGGCGTCAACCTTCCGCACTCCCTCCGGCACGATCAGCAGCGCGGTCGCCCGCGCGAAGGCGACGAAGTCGGACGAGCCGCCCCACTTCAGCGGTTCGGCGACGAGGCGTCCCTCCGCGTCGGTACGCAGTGTCGCGGGCAAATAGCTCGCTCTCTCCGCCGAGCCTTTCACCTCGCGCGCGAGCACGGCGCGCTCTTCGACGAGCGCGGGTTGCGCCGCGCCCTGCATCGCGCGCAGGGCCGTGCGCGCGAAGAGGTTGAAGGTGACGCTGACCGAGACGGGATTGCCCGGTAGACCGAAGGCAAGCACGCGCCGCCCACCCGCGAGCCGCGCGAAGACGGTGGGCTTGCCCGGTCTCAAGGAGACGCGCTCGAAGAATATCTCCGCGTCGAGCGCACGCAGGGCCGTCTTCGTAAAATCATAGACGCCCATCGAGACGCCGCCCGAAAGGACGACCACGTCCGCGCGCTCCGTCGCCTCCGCGATCAGACGTTGTAGAAGTTCGGGGTCGTCGTCCGCGAACCGCATCCGCTCGACGAGCGCGCCGGCGAGCGCGGCGTAGGCCGCGAGCGAGTAGCTGTTCGAGTCGCGTATCTGATCCGCGCCCGGTTGCTCCGCGGCGGGGACGAGTTCGCTGCCCGTGGCGAGCACGGCGACGCGCGGGCGGCGGCGCACGGCGACCTCCGCGTAACCGAACGAAGCAAGCACGGCCATCCCCGCCGCGTGGATTTCTTCGCCCGCCTTGAAGACCGTCGCGCCTTTCCTGATCTCGCTCGCGCGCGGGACGAAGAACTGGCCGGGCGTCGTGGCGCGTTCGATCTCGACGAACGCGCCGCCCTCAAGCTCGCGCGTCAACTCAACCTGCTGCACGCCGTCCGCACCTTCGGGCAGCGGCGCGCCCGTCATAATCCGCACGGCCTCGCCCGTTTGGAGCGTGCCGC
>JBGTBQ010000382.1:0-10959 GCA_041749275.1 Pyrinomonadaceae bacterium
CCGGCGCGCGCGCCGAGCAGCCGCCGCATCTCGCCTTCGTGCGGCGTGAGGATGAGGGGCGCCTCGCGCGTGCCGCGCAGACCCGTGGGCCACGGGGCGAGCGCGTTCAGCCCGTCGGCGTCAATGATGATCGGGAGGGCGCGGCTCTCAACCACTTTACGCACGAAGCGGCGCGTCTCTTCCTCGTCGCTCGTCAGACCGCAGCCGATGGCGATGACGGTGGCGCGCTCTGCCAGTTTTGCGACGTGTTCGAGCGCATTGGCTCCCACGCTGCCGGATTCAGTTTCGGGCAGCGTCGCCGTCATCACTTCCGGCCACAGTCGCGCCGTCACACCCGCGAGCGCGGAGGAAGCGGTCGCCACCGTCACCAGCCCCGCGCCCACGCTCATCGCCGCGTTCCCACACAACGCCGCCGCGCCCGTCATGCCGCGCGAGCCGGCGATGATGAGAGCGTGCCCATGCGTGTTCTTGTAGGAGTCGGGGGTGTAGCGCGTCGCTTCCAGCCATGCGCGTGCGTCCGATGCTTCGGTCAGAAAAAGTCTGGATGATGAAGCAGCAATAAGCGACGGAGGCGAGCCGATGTCGGCGACGACCAAGTCGCCGTTGTAGTGCAGGGCAGGCGGGAGAAGGTTAGCCTGCTTCGGGGCCGTGAAGGTGACAGTCAGGTCGGCGCGCACCGCGTCTCCAATGAGCACGGGCGAGTCGGCGTCGAGGCCAGAAGGCAGATCGAGAGAGACGATGAGCGGTCGGTCATATCCGGCGTGGTTTCGCGCGGCGCGCATGAGTTCGAGATGTGCGACGATCTTCGTGAAGACGCCTTCCAGTGGCCTTGTGAGTCCCGTGCCGAAGAGTGCGTCAACGATCAGGTCGTAGCCGCGCCGTGCGCTCGCAATCCTCTCCCACTCGGCGATGCCCTCGCATTCGACGAACGAGACGGGCGAAGGGCGCTCGCTCGACCCCGCCTCGAAACTCGCCAGATGACGGACGATTTCAAAGTTCGTCCGCGCGTCGCCCGTGGCCTCCTCGACCTGCCCGAAGAGGATCACGTCAACGCGGGCGCCCATCATCCAGAGAATGCGCGCGAGCGCCGCACCGTCGCCGCCGTTGTTGCCGCGCCCGCAGAGAATCTGGACGGTCTTGTTTTTCAGATCGAACGACAGCCGGGCGGCGATGGCGCGGGCGGAAGCGTTGGCAGCGGCCTGCATCAGCAGGAGCGAAGGGGTCGCGTACCGCTCCGTCGTCAGGCGGTCAATCTCGCGCATCTCGGTGGCGGAAACGATTTTTCGCACGGGTGCGATGATAAAGAGTGACCCGGCATCGGTCAAACCTGATTTTGCGGAAGTGCAGCCGGAAGGTTCCTGAAAAGTGGGTCGGCAGGAAATAGAAAAAGGCGCTATTCCCGCGCCTCCCCGCTACGCCTGCCGCTACGTTTATCCGCCTGTCGTTGTGTACTTCAAGGGAAATGTTTAATGAATTGATTCCTCCAGAAAATAATCCTGACTGCGAAAAATTATTTGCGGAAAGAGTAAGGCCGCGCCGAAACATACTCGGCGCGGCCTTACCTCTTTGCGTTCTCAAAACGGGAGAGGAGAGATTACAGCAGACTACTTCTGCGCTGCTTTGTTGCGCCGACGGCGCACGCTCGCGGCGATGCCGGTGAGGCCAGTGCCGAGCAGCAGGAGCGTCGCCGGTTCAGGAATGGGATTCTGTTGCGCCCCGGTGATATTGCCGGAGAGCGCAATCGTGCCACCCGCGATGACCGACACGTCATTGACGTTGAACATGAAGGAACCGCTCCCGTTCGCGTTGCTGAAGGTAAAGACTTGTGGGGTGTTGTCGAAGTTGATGAACACGCCCCCATTAGAGTCCGAACTTACGCTTCCAGTCACCATCGCGGTAAACGTCGTCGTGCTACTGCCGTTGATGCCGGTCGGAGCAGTGAAGGTGACGCGCAGCGTGAAACTTTGACCGTTGTAAGTGTTAGGGGCACTGCTCAACGTGAACGAGCCGAGGTTGTCCACGTTAGGATTGGCCGCCGTGTTGCCGATGGCCAGAAACCCATTCGACGTGGTGCCGCTGAACATTGAGTTCCGGTAGGTTAAGCCTAACACGGAAGCCGTATTATTACCGACGATGGTAGTCGGCGTGCAGCCGGCTCCGAAACAACCGTTGGTAGATCCGTTGACTGTCACCTCATCAGCCCTCACCGCACTCTGGTTGAGCGCGAAAAGGGTGATGACGAATGCGCCGAGCGCAAGGGGTTTAAGTATCGTGAGTATGCGGTTGATCATCTCTGCTCCTCCCTACATTCCGTGTCGAAACCTTGGGTAAGTACTTCAGTTATGCACTCCATCACCCTCCCGGCAGTGGCTTGGTCAGGAGGGGCAGGCTCAGTGCTAAAAATTCACGGGAGTAACAACTGCGCCGCACTTTCAGCGCGTCTCTCACGAGAAATGCACGGGAAGCCTTAACTTGGAACCGATTGCGGCATCCGCAGGGGCCATTGCGGAACGCCTTTAAGTTGTCAATTCATCTGGACTCAGTTACTGCCAGTAAACTACTAATTCTTCGGCGGTTTCAGAAAGGTGGAGAGGAATTTACCGTCTTCCAGAATAATTGTAAAGCCTTTTCTGCAAATGTCGTGGGCCGGAAACCGAGGGCATAGCTACGGTTTCCGGCCCATGAGCAAAAGCGCGTTGATTTAACCGGGCTTTTACGCTTTCCTTCGTTGCCGGCGGACTTTGGCCGCGACGCCCGCCAGACCGGTGCCGAGCAGCAGCATCGTCATCGGCTCAGGGACAGGAGCATTCGGGGTGCCGATAGTACTTTGGTCGTTAGGGCCGATGCCTTGGAAGCGAAGGATGATAGACTGTGCGACCTGTTCCGCCGTCAACCCGGAAAAATTCCCAGTGATGGTAAAGGTGGCGGTGTTTTGCGCCGACACTCCCGCGAAGACGCCCTCTGAGACAGTGCCGCCGCCGAAGTTATTTCCCGTCAGCAGAGCGAAGTCGAAGGAACTGGTAAAGTTCTGCGCTCCAGCTTGGGCGGACACATCGTTTGAGAGCGTGAAGTTACTGTTGGTGGTGGAGGTCAGCGAATAGTTCGGACGAGACCCGGTCAAGTTGAACCCAAGTGCGGTGATCGAACCGGAAGAAGAAGTGTTGTTTACTGTGAAAGTAAACTGATTGCCGTTGAGCGAGAAGTTAGTGACGCTGGCCGTGACGCCGAACCCTCCCGTGAACGTTATGGTGTCGGCGCGCGCGACCGAACTCAGGGCCATCAGCATCACCACGGAAGCGGTGGAAAGAAGAAGTCTGCGAATCATCTGATTTCTCATCCTTTGTGATCTTTCGTAATTGGGTTAACTCTCCGAAAGCGGTCTTGAAACCTGCAATCAGGAGCCGAGCAATACAGCAGCAGCGAAAAGATTAAGAAAGCGACCACTGCCTGAACCTTCCAAGAGCTACTGTTTAGCCTCTTGGAAGGTTAAGAGTTGCAATAGCGAGGTGTTTCCAGAACCAATGTGATGAGAGGTGTAACAGAAATCGCTCGCTGCCGTCAACATTGCCGCGCGGCGTCGGTCGGGAATCCCTCAACGGCGGCCCGGCAGCAGCCGCATAAAGCGACCAACCACACGTTGAGCCTCGGGCAGCCCCCATAGATAAGTCAGTGCGAAGTAGAGAAGGCCGTAAGGCGTGAGGACGAGCGCCGCGAGGATGATCGGATGCAGCCCCGTGAACAAAAGCTTGAGCGCCAATCCGCCGCCGGCGCTCAACACAGCCGAGAGCCAGAGCTTCATGGCGAAAGATAGCGTCAGTCCTGTCCGCCCGATCCTGCCGTTGAGTCGCCGTCTCAGCAGGATGAATTCAATCCATCCGGCTGCGCCCGCCGAAGCCGTCAGTCCGACTGCTCCCCAACGCAACTCGACGCCGAGCGCGGGCGGCAGATAAATGGCCGAGAGGTAGCCGAGCACGATGGCGAGAGCGACATGCAGGAGGGCGAAACGGAATGGCGTCCGCGTGTCGTGCAGCGCGTAAAAGGTCGAGGAGTAGAGCCGCCCCAGAGTGGTCGGGAGCAGTCCCACGGCGGAGCCGACGAGGATGGCCCAGACATAGAGCACATCACTCCTGCCGAAGTTGCCGGTGCGGTAGAGCGCGCCGACGATCACGTCGCCAAGCGCGATCATGGCGACGATGGAAGGCACGATGAAGAAAGAGATTTGCCGCAGGCCGGAGTCGAGCCGCCGCCGGAGCTGCGCGGCCACCTCTTCCTCGGAGCCGACGGCGCTCGACATCGCGGGAAGTTCCGCCGCCGACACGGACATCCCGAACAGGCTGACGGGCAGCGTGTAAAGACTCTGCGTGTAGTTGAGCGCCGAGACCGCGCCGGTGCCGAGATAGCTGGCGATCACCGTATCCACAAACGCGCTGATCTGCACGACGCCCCGGCTGAAGAAGACGGGCACGAAGTTGCGGATGACCGTGCGGACGTTCGTGTTCGATGCCGAGAGAGAGAGGCGCAAGCCTTCAAGGAGCTTGAAGACTATCGGAAGCTGTACGCCAAACTGGAGGGCGCTGCCGACGACCGCGCCCCATGCCGTGTAACGCGCGACCGCGCCCCAGACGACGAGGTCTTCCGAACTGATGCCGCGCGCCGAAGTCCCAGCCAGAACGAGCGCCACGATGATCGCCAGATTCCAGAGAACCGGCGCGGTGTAGGAGAGAAAGAACCGGCGGTGGCTGTTGAGCACGCCGAGGCACCATGCGGAGAGCACGAGCAGTCCCGCGCCGGGGAAGAAGATGGAGACGAGGCTGACCGTCAGGTCTCGCTTCAGGCCGTCGAAGCCGGGGGCGATGAAGTCGGTTAAAAATGGGGCGGTCAGGATGCCGGTGACGACCAGAATCGAAGTGACGAGCGCGAGGATGGAGAAGACCGCGCCCGCAACGCGTTCCGCCTCTTCCCGCTCTTGTTTCGCCAGCAGCTTGGCGTAGACCGGAATGAAAGAGGCCGAGAGAGCGCCTTCGCCGAAAACGTTCTGGAGGAAGTTGGGAATTCTGAACGCCGCCTGAAAGGCGTCCATCGCGTCGGAGGTGCCGAGGTAGTAAGCGAAGACGCGCTGGCGGAGCAGACCGACGATGCGGCTCAGGAGGATGCCGGCCCCGACGAGAAAGGCGCCGCGGTGTGTGCTCTCGGCGGGGCGCTTCGGTTCTTCGGCGAGCGGCGCGGCGGGTAACTCGGCGGCGACCGCGCCGACGGGCACGTCCCGTTCGCCCGCGACGATGCTCGACTCTTCGTTTGTAAAAGTGTCAGTCACGCCGTCGGAGATTCGAGCACGACTCGATTCGTCATTCGGTTCAGGCTCGCCTTCGGCGTCTCTGTTCATATTGAATTGAGATGGCGGCTTAACTTTGAGCGAAGGGAATGTCTACTTCGCTTCCGGCAAGCATGGGTTTTCAGAGGTCGTATTCCTTGACTTTGGTCAGGAGGGTTTTGTAGCTGACGCCAAGCTCCTCGGCGGCGCGCGTCTTGTTGCCTTCGTGCGCGCTGAGAGCGCCGGCGATTTTGCGTCGCTCGACGGCGGCGACAGCGCGTGCGGCGGCCTCCGCGAGGGTGCCGGATAAATCCCATTCAGCGGGAACTTCGCGGCGCGCGTCGCCGCCACTGTGGGCGTGGAGGCCGAGGTCGGCGGGCTTGAGCGTGAGTTCGTCGGCGAGGATGCAGGCGCGCTCGATGGCATTCTCAAGCTCGCGGACATTGCCGGGCCAGTCGTGGGCGCGCAGGGCCGCGAGCGCCGCCTCGTCGAGCGTGGCTTCGCGGCGGCGCAGTTCCTTACCGATCTTCGCGGCGAAGTGGCGGGCGAGGAGCAGGATGTCTTCACCGCGCTCGCGCAATGGCGGGACGCGGAGGGGAAAGACGGCGAGGCGGAAGTAGAGGTCGCGGCGGAACTCGCCGCGCTCGGCGGCGTCGTGCAGGTCGCGGTTCGTCGCCGCGACGATTCGCACGTCAACGTTGACGGGCGCGCGCCCGCCGATGCGGTCAACCGACTTCTCTTCAATCGCGCGCAGTAGTTTCCCCTGTACCCCGAGCGGTAACTCACCGATTTCGTCGAGGAAGATAGTGCCGCCCGCGGCCAGTTCGAACTTGCCGGGCCGCCGTTCGTTAGCGCCGGTGAAGGCGCCGCGCTCGTGGCCGAATAGCTCCGACTCGATGAGCGTTTCGGGGATGGCCGCGCAGTTGATGGCGACGAAGGCGCGGTCGCGCCGTGAGCTTAAGTGATGGACGGCGCGCGCGAACAGCTCCTTGCCCGTGCCCGACTCGCCGAGCAGCAGGACGGTCGTGTCGGTCGCGGCGACGCGCTGCGTCTCGGCGACCGCCTGCTTGATCGCTTCGGACTCGCCGATGATGCGCGGGAAGCCGTAGCGGCGCGACCACTCTTCGCGCAGCAACACGTTCTCCGTTCTCAGTCGCGCCTGTTCAAGCACGCGCTCGATGAGCAACAGCAGATGGTTCGAGTCAACTGGCTTTTGCAGGAAGTCGTGCGCGCCGTCCTTCATCGCCTGCACGGCTTCGTCAATCGAACCGTAGGCGGTCATCACGACGACGGGCACGTCGGGGTCGGCGGCCTTCGCCGCGCGCAGCACGTCGAGGCCGGAGCCATGCGGCATCCGCAAGTCCGTGAGCACCAGCCGGAACGGCGCGCGCGTGATCTCCTGCGCCGCCACGCGCGCGTCCGCCGCCTCGGCGACTGTATAGCCGGCGTTCTCCAGCGTCAGACGCAGCACACGCCGCAAACTCTCTTTATCTTCGACGAGAAGAATGTCAGGCATAAAAGAAATGATGAACGATGAACGGGAAGACAAAGGCTCTTTAGTTCATCGTTCATCGTTCATCGTTCATCGTTGAGCCGGGCGGATGGTAGCGACGCGCGCGCGCGCGTGTCAAGGTTAGATCGGATTTCACTTGGATATACAGGTCAGAACCGCCTGCGGTAGCGGGCGGGTCTAACGCACGTCAGGCCCGCCCGCTACCGCAGGCGGTTCTGACCACACCGCCGTCCGTACACTGATGGGTAAACCGATCTAAGAGGGAGCACGTAAAAAGGCGGACGCCGCGACTATTCTGGCTGTGCCGGAGGCAGGTTTGAAATATCGGCCCATTGATTTGGTTGAAACCACGGCGGACACGGATTTCGTTCCCGTGGAATTATCTGTTCGCCGTCGGCTTATGCCCCACTGCCGGGACGCGCCTTGTCCCGGCATTCCACGTGACCTGCCTTGTGTGCCGCCGGCTCGTAGATTGTGAAGCTAGTTGCTCACCCTGTCACCCGAAGTGACAACTCCCTCCATTCCGCGTCATTGCCCGGCCCTTGCTGGATTTGATTTTGCCCGGAAAAACATGATTTCTGGCCGTGGCGCGAACTTTGCAAAACATAAAGCGCAGACGGCATCGGAGGATGCACTCACTCCGAAGCTGCCCAGCGGAAATCTGATGTGACAAGCGAGCGATCACGGAAATATGAGAGAAGACAAACACCAACGCGGGCGACGGACGGACGACGGGTTCAGCTATGTCGAGACGCTGATCGTCGTCGCCATCATCGGCCTGTTCATCGCTATCGCCATTCCGCAAATGATCTCGTCGCGGCGGCTGCTCCGTTCGGCAAGCCTCCCCCGCGAAATAATATCGCAGCTACGCTTCGCGCGGCAGGAGGCGATGTCGCAGCGGCGGGCCATCACCTTTCAGTATGACGACGCCACCAAGCGAATCAAAATTTTCAACCACGGCCCGAACTCCGCGGGAACCGCGATCCTGAGCGCCGCCGGCTACCCGAACACGGGCGGGAGCACCACGATGTTGGATGTCCCTCTGACTTCGAGCGGACTGTCCGCCGGTGACATCTCCTACGGCATTCCGTCAGGGCTGCCCGGCACGGCGACCGGGCAACTTAGCGACAAAACGAGTCTCACGGCGCTCACCAATAATAAGGTCAATATCACTTTCCAGCCTGATGGTTCGGTAGTGAACACCGCGAACGCTCCTGTCAGTTATGCCCTTTATTTCTACAACCCACACATCCCGCAGCAGACCGCGGTCGCCATTTCCGTCCTCGGCACCGCTGGCAGAGTCAAACCGTGGAGGTTCACCAGCTATGCGACCAAATACGTTGAATAAGAAGCCGCGCCGCGCCGCGCCGGGATGTCGCTCCAGATCGGAGTCCGGATTCTCGATGTTGGAGATGATTGTCGCGCTGATCATTCTGATGGTCGGGCTGCTGACGCTGGCCTCCTCGGTCGGATACGCGCTGATGGTCAGCAACAGCGGGCGCAACGTGACGAACACCAAGCTGCTCGTCGCCTCGGTGCTCGAACAGATGGAGAATCTGCGTAACACGAAGGAGTTGACCTTCGGGCAGATCGCCAACACGGGATCCTACCTCCACGACGCCACGGGCGCGACGCGCACCTTCAACGGTTTCCAGACCGGCTTCCAGCCTGTCTCCACCGTGCCCGGCCCGGACGGCATTTATGGGACGAGCGACGATATGCTCGACCCCGGCCCGGACAATCTGTTCGGCACCGCTGACGACACGACGAACGGGAATCTGGCGCACACCGGCTACTTCCGCGAGATCGTCATCACGCAGGTCGCCGGCAACACTAACCTTAGAAGAATTCAGGTGACGATTCGTTACCCCGGCGGCGACGGCAGGGTGCGCTCGATTACGGGCGTCAGCTACCTGAACAACGACGCGCGCAGTAATTTCCTGCCCTAATAAGGAGCGCGACATGGGCCAACAATCACCGGAGGTTTCCAGTATGCACCGGCCTTCCGACCAGAGCGGCTTCTCGCTTTTCGAGTTGATGGTAGTGATGGGCGTGATGCTCATCGTGACGGGCGCGACGATGGGCCTGATGCGTAATAGCGTTAAGGTCAGCAACGTGACATATGAGCTGTCGAACGCGCAGCAGAACCTGCGAACGGCGCACGAACAGCTCAACCGTGACCTCGTCACCGCGGGCGACGGCTTGCTCGGCATCAACAACATCCGCGTCCCCAGAAGTTTCGTCCTGAGCTACCTGTCGCAGTCGCTGATTTCCGACTGCACGACGACCGTGTGCCCTCTCACGGTGGTGACCTCGGACAACGACGTGCCGGTTGACACTACGGTTCCCGGTTTCACCCCGACGGTCAAGGTGCTCGGCAGCTCGACGAAAAAGACCGACCGTTTGACGATCCTTCAGATGGATCAGACCTTCACGCCGGTTTCCCTCGTTGTCGGGACTATCACTTCCAACACCAACGGCTACGTGGTGACAGTGCCGACGACGGCGATTTTCAACTCCGTCAGCGTGAATGACGTTTACTTCTTCACGTCGAGCGCGGGCCAGACGCTCGGAACCGTGACGGCGAAGACCGGCACCAATCAACTGCAATTCAACACCACCAACTCATACACGCTGAACACGACCGGGACGACCGGCTCGCTCCGCGTCGTCGCCGGCACCCCGGCCAGCGGGGCCAGCACACTGCCCGTCTCCATGATGCAATTGCAGGTCATCCACTACTTCGTCGGCGACGATGGAATTCTGTACCGGCGCGTCTTCGGCTCCCGCGATGTGGCTGCCGGCAGCGGGTACCGAGATAACGTCATCGCCGAGCATGTGACCGACCTCCAGTTCCGCTACATCCTGAGAGCCACTGGTTCAAGCACGCCGTCGCAGCCCGTGGTGGCCCAACTCACCACTGGTTTACAGCAGGCCGCCGTGCGACAGGTCGAGGTGACGGTCACGACCGAGACGACGAAGCCCATCGTCAACGGCCAGCGTCAGGAGGTCAAGATGACGACGAGCACCGCTATCCGCAACGTCCTCTTCAGAGAGGCCGACCGGGGCAACTCAATCTGGAACTGAGCGTGCGAGGAACGAGGAAAAAGAATATGAAGCTCAACACACACACGGACAAGGCGGCGACCAGTCGGCGCAAAAACAGCGCGGGCGGCGAGCGCGGCGCGGCGCTGGCGATGGCGATGATTATTATGGTTTTGATCGGCGTCGTGGCGATGACGGTGCTCTCCGTCGTCTCGAAGGAGGCGCGCATCTCCGGCAGCGACTTGCAGCGGACGCAGACGTGCTATGTCGCCGCCGCCAAGTTGGAGAATATGACCTCCGATTTCAGCGCCCTCTTCAGCCGCACCACCAATCCTTCGACCTCGCAGCTCAACACGATCCGCGACACGGACCCGGCGGGACTGACCGCCGAGGGCTTCAGCTTCCCGACCCCCATCCTCTCGCTGGACACCGTGCGGCTCGCCGAGTTGAGGGTGCGGGCGGGCATCCCCACCTCCTCGACCGCGTTGCCGCGAACGACGATCCCCAGCGGGCCGTTCACGGGGCTGTCAGCCTCGGTCGCGCCCTACAAGATGTCCTCAACGGCGCAAGCCGGAGTCACCAACGTTCAGTGCAAGCTGGAGCGCTCGATCAACAACTACCTGATCCCGCTCTTCCAGTTCGGTATGTTCAGCGATAAGGACATCGAACTGCATCCCGGCCCCGCCTTCACCTTCAACGGGCGCGTCCACGCCAACGGCAACATCTACGTCAACGGGAACGTGACCTTCCTCGACAAAGTGACGACCGCCAATGAACTTGTGCGCGACGTGCTGC
Source organism: Pyrinomonadaceae bacterium (assembly GCA_041749275.1). Classification (GTDB taxonomy): domain Bacteria; phylum Acidobacteriota; class Blastocatellia; order Pyrinomonadales; family Pyrinomonadaceae; genus JBGTBQ01. The sequence continues at coordinate 10,665 of JBGTBQ010000382.1, forward strand.
GTAACGGCAGCGTCCGGACGGGCAGCACCGTCTTGATGACTGTCAGCGGCATCAACGTGAACATCGCGGACGGCAGTGTGAACAACGGGCCGAAGCTGCCGGGCGCGGCTTCCGGGCAGCGCGGTTATCACCCGGACTCGCCGGACGGGACAGCCAACACAAGCTGGGAGAGCACCTCGGTGGCGGCGCCCGTCAGCGGCACGCCGAACCGTTTCGGCGGCCAGCTTCTGACGCGCACCACGGGCGCATCGCAGTTGCTGCTCCCGCTCCAACTCGGCGGCAACCCGACGCGCGA
>JBGTBQ010000383.1:0-11723 GCA_041749275.1 Pyrinomonadaceae bacterium
GCGTGCGCGTGGCGGCGGCGCTCACGCGCGCGGAGCGATACCGCAACCCCGGCGTCTCGACGCTGACCGAGTTTCTCGAACAGCGAGACGTGGATGCGCGCGGCTCAATCAAGAGCTACCTGCTCGTCGAAAGACTCGATGACGTGCGTGTGTTTCTGCCAGTGGTCATGCTTGAAGAATGGCGGGCGCGGCTGGCGGGATTGTTCGACCGGACGTTTTCGCCGGACACGGCGGGCGTGTTGAAGGCCGCGCTCCTCGGCAACCGCCACGGGCTTTCGCGCGCGACCGCCGAACGCTTCCGCGCGGGCGGCACCTTCCACGTGCTCGTCATCAGCGGAATGCACATCACTTTCATCGGCGGCGTGATGTGGCTTGTGGCGCGACGCTTGACGAAAAGCCACGCGCGGCAATGGCTGGTCGCGGTCGCGTCCGTGTGGTGCTACGCGGTCTTCGTTGGCGGCGAAGCCTCGGTCGTCCGTGCCGCTTTGATGTTCACGGTTGTCGCGCTCGCGCCCGTATTAGGGCGGCGTTCACATGCGCTCAATGCGCTCGGTGGCGCGGCGCTGCTGCTGCTGGTGTGGCGACCGGCGAACCTCTTCGACCCGTCGTTCCAACTGACGTTCCTCTCGGTGCTGGCTATCGTCGCGCTCGCGTTGCCGCTGCTGTTGAGCTTGAAGACGGTCGGCGAATGGCGACCCACGAGCGCGACCCCGTACCCGCCGCGGTGTCCGCGCTGGTGGCTCGTCCTCGGCGAGCTGCTTTTCTGGAGCGACAGGCGCTGGCGGCGCGAGATGGCCCGTTCCGCACACGATTACAGCCTCTTCAAAACTCCGCTCGCCGCGCAGCTCGACCGTTGGCGCGTCCAGCGTCTGCTCGGTTACATCTTCGCGGTGACGGTCGTTTCGATAATCGTCCAACTCACGCTGCTGCCGCTCCTCGTTCTCTACTTTCATCGTCTCTCGCTCGCCGCGCCGCTCCTGAACGTTCTGGTCGGCGCGTTGATGGTTGTCCTCTCTTTCGCGGCGCTCGCGGCAACGGCGGTGTCGCACATCAGCGCCGTCGTCGCCGCCCCTCTCGTGTGGTTGGCTGAGAAGTCGAGTTGGCTCATGGCGCACTCGGTTGACCCGTTCGCCAAGTGGGGAGTGGCAAGCATGAGGCTCCCGGAATACTACGGCGCGGCGTCCGCGCTCTACGGCTTATACTTCCTGCCGCTTCTCGTGTTTATGTCCGCGCTCCGGCGTTGGCAACCGGTCGGCGGCGCGCCGACGACTGACGATGAGACGAAGCGCGAGGCGGCGAACCGTCTTTTAAGGTTCGCGGCATTCGCCTACGTCGCGCTGCTCGCGCTTATCATTGTGCATCCGTTGAGCGCGGGGCGGCCCGATGGCCGGCTGCGCGTTGACTTCCTCGATGTGGGGCAGGGCGACGCGGCGCTCGTCACGTTGCCCGAAGGAACGACGTTGCTCGTTGATGGGGGCGGGCGTCCACGGTTCGATGCGCGCACGCGCTCCGGTGATGAAGAGAGTGTCGGACTCTTCGAGCGCGACTCGCGCGGGGTGGGCGAGGCGGTCGTCTCGGAATATCTGTGGTGGCGCGGACTCGACCGCGTCAACTACGTGTTGGCGACACACGCGGACGCGGATCACATGGACGGGCTGAACGACGTTCTGCGGAATTTCAAAGTCGGCGGTGTGCTCGTCGCACGTGCTCCCACCGGTGACGAAGAGTACGCGAAGTTCGCGGAGACAGCCGAGGGTGCGGGGACTCCGGTTTATCTCATCGGGCGCGGCGACCTGTTCCGCTTCGGCGGGACGACAATCGAAGTCCTCTGGCCTCCACACGTCGCTGACGCATCGCGTGCGAGGTCGGGCAATAACGACTCCGTGGTGTTAAGGCTTCGACACGGCGGCAGAACGATCATCCTCGCGGGCGACATCGAGCGGGACGCGGAGGCGCAACTCGTCGCGGCCTCACCGGACGAACTGCGTTGCGATGCCCTCAAGGTCGCGCACCACGGCAGCCGCACATCCTCGACTGAAGCCTTCGCCGACGCGGCCCGGCCCACCTTCGCCATCATCTCCGTTGGCCGCGACTCTCCACACGGGCACCCCCACGCGGAAGTGGTTGCACGCTGGCGCGTACACGGCGCGGAAGTGTTGACCACGGGCGAGCGCGGCGCCATTACACTCAGCACGGACGGTCAAGATTTGAAAGTGGTAACTTTCGTAAGGCCGTGAACCGTGACAAGTCATTCGAATTGCGGAACGAAATAATACCGGGTTGGAGCAACACCGGAGGGTAAGAGTTCAACCTTGAGCTGGCTCTTGCTCAAGAGGGTGCAAACTAAAGTTTGAACTCTCAACTCTTTTTTCAACGCATCTTGGCATAAGGCTCACTCCGTTGTAATGAAGGGTCGCAACTCGCGGAAGCGGCGCTCGCTGATGCCGCGCACCAGCATCAGGTGCTCGACGCGCCGGAACGGGCCGTGGTGCTCGCGGTGTTCGACGATGCGCGCGGCGAGCGCCGGCCCGATGCCGGGCAACTTCTCCAACTCCTCGCGCGAAGCTCTGTTAATCGAGAGGAGCGGTTGTGAATCCGTGGTCTGTGTGGGCCGTGATGAAACGTTTTCGGAGACGATGTGCGTGCGGCGTGGCAATTTGACGCAAGCGGATGTTAACGCCGCGGCGAGGAGGCAGTGTGAGCAATAACGGACGAGAGCTTGAAAAAAGCTTCGTTCCATATCCGCATTCGCGTCTTTGAGATGAACTTGTGAGACCTTGCCGCGATTGTGTGCAAAATGCTAGAAGTCTAAAGTTGTCAGAAACTTGTAACGTGAAAACTCGACTTTTCCACAGACTTTTCCACAGAAACTGTGGAAAAGTTGTCGAAATCTTTCCGAGCTTTGATTGAAGCAAACGCCCTTCTAATCCCCAAGTTTCAATACTCTTCCTCTCCTTGCAGGCTGTCCCAGTGGGCGACCGTCTCGAAGGATTTGCCGAGCACGGGACGCGGGCGCGCGCCGTCGGCCTGTCCGATGTAGCCCTCGCGCTCCATTGCGTCGAGCATGGCCGCGGCGCGACCGTAGCCGATTCGCAGGCGGCGCTGAAGCACGGAGGTCGAGGCGCGCTTCATCTCGCAGCAGATGCGTAGCGCCTGATCGAACAGCTCGTCGCGTTCGCCGCCCATGCCGTCGCCACCCGATGACTCTTCTTCGGACTGCGTGATGGTCTCGTCATAGACGGGCGTGCTCTGCGATTTGATGTGAGCCACGACGCGGTTCACTTCCGTCTCGTCGAGGAAGGCGCCGTGGACGCGGACGAGGCGCGAGGTGCCGGGCGGGAGGAAGAGCATGTCGCCGCGACCGAGAAGCGCTTCGGCGCCGTTCGCGTCAATGATGGTGCGCGAGTCAACTTTTGAAGAGACGCGGAAGGCGATGCGCGATGGGAAGTTCGCCTTGATGAGTCCGGTGATGACATCCACGCTCGGTCGCTGTGTGGCGAGCACAAGGTGGATGCCCACCGCGCGCGCCATCTGCGCGAGGCGCGTGATGGACTCTTCCACGTCGTGCCCGCAGGTCATCATCAGGTCGGCCAACTCGTCAATGATGATGACGATGTAGGGCAGCGTCTTGTGTGGCAGTCCGTCCTCGTCGAAGTCGAGCACGTTGTTGCGGCGCTCGACCTCGGTGTTGAAGCCATCAATGTTCCGCACGCCCCAGCGCGCGAGGTCTTTGTAGCGCTGCTCCATCTGCGCGACCGCCCACTTCAGCGCGTTCGACGCGCGCTTCGGGTCGGTGATGATCGGCGTCGCAAGGTGCGGGATGTCGGCGTAGAGTCCCAACTCCAGACGCTTCGGGTCAATCAGGATGAATTTGACTTCATCGGGCCGCGCCTTGTAGAGGATCGAGACGAGCAGCGAGTTGATGCAGACGCTCTTGCCGGTGCCGGTCGCGCCCGCGATCAAAAGGTGCGGCATCCGCGCGAGATCGGCAACGTAGTTCATGCCGTCAATCGTCTTGCCGAGCGCGAGCGTGAGCTTTGACTGCGAGTCGGTGTACTTGGCCGACTCGATGACTTCGCGTAAATGAATCGTCTCGCGCTCCGGGTTGGGCACCTCGATGCCGACGTGGGGCTTACCCGGCAGGCGGTCAATGCGGATGGACTCCGCTTCGAGCGCGATGCAGAGGTCATCCACTAACCCCGTCACGCGCGCATACTTGACGCCGGGGTCGGGCTTGAACTCGTAGGTCGTGACGACGGGGCCGGGGCAGATGTGCTTGATCTGCCCCGTCACGTTGAACTCCTTGCACTTCTCCGCGAGCCGCGTGGCAATCTGAAGCAGTTCCTCGTCCGCTTGCTCATGGCGCGGCGGTGGAGCGGTCAGGAAGAGATGCTCCGGCAGGTTGTAATCGAGCAGAGCAGGCTTGAAAGCCTTCTTCTCCTCACGCTTCTTGGCGCGCGGCGGCGCAACTGCTTCTTCATCCTCGGACGTGAACTCGTCGTCGTCAAACTCGGCACGCACGACCGCCGCCGTGCGCAGCATCTCTTCAACATCGGGAGCCTCGCGCCATGAATCTTCGGCGGGCGGCGGCGCAACCGGCGGCGACGCAACGGTGCGGCGAGCTTTGGGGGCGATGCTCACTTCTGGTTGCGCGGGCGGTTCCTGTATCGCGGGTTTGAGGGCGGTTTCGGCGAAGGCGGCCAAGTCGGCTTCCGCCTCGGCGAGTTTGGCGCGAATTGCGTCTTCGGGCGAAAGCTCCGCTCCGCCGGTATTCGGCGCGGCGGAACGCCGGACAGCGGATGCCGCCCGCTTCGCGCTGATAGTCGGACCCGCGCCATCGTTCGCGCCCTCCAATGTTGGCTTGGAGAGTGACAGAGATTCCTCTCTCTCAAGTTCGCGCGCCTCGTGCGCCTCGCGCCGCAGTTCGGCCCGCGCTTGCGCCCGCGAGCGTCGCGCTTCGCGCCAAGCGCGGAAGCGTTCGAGCGTCATGCGGAACGCGCCCGATGGGTTGGAGAGCGCGGCGGCGATGCGTTCGTAGGCGCTGACGAAAGAGAAGTTCGTGGCGAGCAGCAGCCCGATGGCCGCGAGCGCCGCAAGCATCACGCTTGCGCCGACCGTGTTCAGCACGCCCCGGAGCGATTCGGCCAAGAGCGCCCCGACGAACCCGCCCGCGTTGAAGCTGCGGTCGGCGAGTGGAGTCGTGATGAAGAGCGCGCACAGGCTGGCGACGGCGAGCGTGATTGTCAACAGACCTGCGACGCGCGAGAGCGGCGCGTTGATTCGCCTGACGCGGAACAAACGCCACGCCATGGCGGACAGCAAAATCGGCAGCATCACCGCCGCCAGCCCGAACGATTGGAACAACGCCGCCGCGACGTTCGCGCCGATGGCGCCGGCCAGATTCCTCGCGCCCTCCGCCCCGGCGGCGCTCCACGAAGCATCGTTCGGGCTGTACGAGACAAGGCACAGCGCCAGCAGCGCGCTCACCGCGAAGAGCATGATCGCCACGATTTCGTTGCGGCGTGAATTCCGAGGCGCGGCACCCCTCGCCGCTTTCATCCGCACGTCGGTTTGTGCAGTCGCCATTAGTCACTCCATGAAGCAGAGGTTGGAAGCTTGAAGTCAGAGGCAAGTGAGAAGACGCGGATTTGAAATCACAAATCCCGATTCTCGAAACCGGAAGTCAGAAAGAGGGGTTTCACTGACTTCCGGTCGCCGGCTGCTGACCCCGTATCAATTCACGCCGCGCGGCGCGAGAGCAGGTAAGAGTGTATAAAGTCGTCGAGGTCGCCCGCGAGCACGGCGTCCACGTCGCCGCGCTCGTGTTTGGTGCGCGCGTCCTTCACCAAACGGTAGGGCGCGAGCACGTAGTTGCGTATCTGCGAGCCGAAGGAGATGTCGGCCTTAGTCGCTTCGAGCACGGCGGTCTCGGCACGACGCTTCTCAATCTCCAGTTCGTAGAGACGCGAGCGCAAGACCTTCATCGCCACCGCGCGGTTCTGGTGCTGCGAACGCTGGTTCTGGCAGGCGACGACGATCCCCGTCGGCAGATGCGTGATTCGCACCGCCGAGTCGGTCGTGTTGATGTGCTGCCCACCCGCGCCGGTCGCGCGGTACGTGTCCACGCGCAAATCCTTGTCGTTGATCTCGACCTCGATGTTCTCGTCAATCTCCGGCGAGACGAAGAGCGAGGCGAAACTCGTGTGGCGTCGCGCCGCCTGATCGAACGGCGAGATGCGAACCAGCCGGTGCACGCCCGCCTCCGCCGAGAGCAGACCGTAGGCATACTCGCCTTCGACGCGGAAGGTAACGTTCTTCAGGCCCGCCTCTTCGCCCGGTTGATAGTCGAGCACTTCGGTCTTGAACCCGCGCCGGTCAGCCCACTTCAGATACATCTTGAGAAGCATCTCGGCCCAGTCCTGCGACTCGGTGCCGCCCGCGCCGGGATGGATCGTGCAGATGGCGTTCAGCGCGTCCGACTCGCCCGACAAAAGCATCTCCGTCTCCGCCTGATCTACGTCGTGTTCGAGGCGTTCGATCAGCCCCCGCAACTCGCCCCACGACGTTTCATCTTCCTCGGCGAATTCAAAGAGCACCGCGGCGTCGGCGACCGAAGACTCGAAGCCTTCCTGTCTGGCGATGACCCGTTCCAGACGGCTCCGTTGTTGAAGGAGTTTCTGCGCCGCTTCCTGATCCGACCAGAAATCGGGCGCCGAAGCCTGCATGACAATGCGCGCGAGTTCCTCGCGCTTCGCCGCTACATCAAAGAAACCTCCCGAGTTGCTCGACGCGCGTGCGTAGCTCTTCGGCCCGTGCGCGCAAATCGCGTTGTTCGTCGTCTCTTAAAGGTAAACTGCTCACTGTCTATCCTCCGTAAGTTACATTCAATAGATAGCTCTGATTATCGCGTGTCCGAAAGCCGTCTCTTTCTGAAGGACAACGCCACGGCCAACAGGCTCACGATTGAGCACGCGGCAACGAAGCCGTCGCCGCGCGCGACATAAAAAGTCTCCCCGCCGCCGGAGCGCGCAACCGGCCACGCCCGCGCCCCCAACGTATACTTCTCAATCGCGTCCGAGAGTTCGCCGCGCGGCGAGATGCGTGCGGTGAGACCTGTGTTCGTCACCCGCAGAACCGGGCGGCCTGTCTCGACGGCGCGGAAGACCGCGTTCGCCAGATGCTGCCGCAAGACGCCGGTGTCGCCCTGATAAGCGTCGTTCGTGATTTCAATCAGCACGTCCGCGCCTTCCTGCGTGAACCGCCGCGTGATGTGCGGATAGGCCGACTCAAGACAGATGAGAACTCCGGCGCGCGGCGCTCCCGCTTTCTCTCCGCCAAGCGGCATCAATGCGTAGCGCGTGCCCGGCGTGAACTCGCCGACGATGCCCCGCACGGAGCCAGAGCCGGGCAGCCAACTCGGCAGCGGGACGTATTCGCCGAACGGCATCAGGCGAATCTTATCATACTGCGCGACGAGGCGACCCTCTTCATTTATGAGAACGGCGGCGTTGTATGCCCCGTCGCCGGGCGCCGGTTCGAGCGAATTGAAGAGGAGCGAGGCGCGATGCACGCGCGTAAAGCGCGAGGCCGTCTCGCGGAACTCGGCGTTGCGCGCGAAAGAAAAGTTCATCGGCGATTCGGGCCAGACGACAACGCGCGCCGGCCTCTCGTCGAGAGCGCCGAGCGCCCGCTCGCTCGCGGCGAAGTGCTGCCGCGTGAGCGCCGCCATCTCGGACGCCGGGCGGTCGAAGTCCGGGATGACGTTCGGCTGTACGGCGACGACCATCGCGCCCGGCTCGCTCTCCGCGTCAGGCGTCGAGGTTAAGTTGAAACCGACGACGATAAGAACGACCGCCGCGAGCACTGCCGCGGATGTCAGGACAGCGCGCCTCTCATGTTTGAGCAGGGTATATGCGAGCGCGGCATTAAAAGAGACAACGAGAAAGCCGACGGCATAGACTCCGCCGAAGCGTGCGCTCTGGATGAACTGCGGGACGAAAGCTTGCGAGTAGCCGACCGCGTTCCAGAGTTGCCCCGTCACGCCGAGCCGCGCCCATTCGAGCGACGCCCACAGCGCGGGCGCAATGAAGAGCGCCCGCGCGCCCCAGCGCATATACAAACGAGCGAGCGCCGCCGCGCACAACGCGGGGAAGAATCCGACCGCCAGCGCGCCGGGCAAGAGAAGCGGGTAAGCGAGCCACGCCGGGATGCCGGCGTAGTGGATCATCGGATAGGTGAGCCAGTGACAGGAGGCGTAGAAGAAGAGCGTGCCCGTCAGCCAACCGAGCAGAAACGCGCGGGGCGCGTGCGTGCGTCGCGTGATTGCGAAGAGCAGCGGGACGAGTCCGACCCACGCCAGCGGCCACAAGTCGAAATCGGGGAAGGCGAGGACGAGCAGGGCGGCTGAGAGAGTCGCCAAGCTGGTTTCAGCGAGCGTCGGCACGGCGGCACTCGCACGTCGCGCGAGCGCTCTGAAGCGACGCCCTTCGCTCGCGTTCGCGTCGAGTAATACGGCATCCTGCACGGGCGGAGTTTAACAGAGCGGCTCATCCACCGTCATGGTGAGGGCCTTCCCTCCGGCTCGAAAAAAATAAATCCGGCGTGCGTCAAATCGTCTGCCCGGCTAACGGAAAAAGACAGAATTCAACACAAATCGTCACCCTATATGTGACATTTTTTTGTCGCCGTGAAATCTCTCGACAGGGAAGCAGGATGAAGTGAGATGTCAATTTGTCGCCACTAATTGACATCTTCGTCGCCCGCGGGCGACACCGTATAGCTTGAATCGTCTCGAAAAAAGGAAAAAGACCCCAAAAGCAGGAGAACCCGGCTGGGGGCCAGGTTCTTGAAAGGTTGGGAATTTGATTGGGACGCTCGGCGGGCGGCTGGCGTAGCGGCAGGCCACGCTCAGAGAAGTGACGGCGGCGGGGTCACGGTTTAACTTCTTCCGTGCTTGCCGCTGTTACCTAGAGCACACCGCGTGCCACAAATAGGCAAGGATGAAGGATGAGGGATGAGGGATGAGGGATGAGGGATGAGGGATGAGGGATGAGGGATGAGGGATGAGGGATGAGGGATGAGGGATGAGGGATGAGGGATGAGGGATGAAGTGAAGACTATTCAACAAGCGTTGAACCGTCTGTTCTTCATCCTTCATCCTTCATCCTTCATCCTTTAGTTGATGCCGGTCTGCACCTGTCGCTGGAGCGCAATGGCCTCCTGATTGTTCGGGTCAATTTGCATGGCGTTGCGCGCGTAGGAGATGGCCTGCGCGCGGTCGCCGCGTTCGAGGAAAATCCGGCCCAAGAGGATGTGCGCGTCAATCAACTTCGCCTCCCAAAAGATCGAGGTCTTGAGCTGGTTGATCGCCAGCGCGTGTTCACCGCGCCGCTGGTAAATGCGTCCCGTCAGCAAGTATGCCTCGGCGTTCATCGGCTCGATCCGCATCACGTCGCGCAACTCGTTCAACGCTTCATCGTCGCGCCCGTCAGCGTACAGCCCCCGCACTTTGGCGAGCAGGCTCTGCGTATCAGTCGTAGTGTCCGAGCCGCCCGGCGGATCTTTCTGCATTTGCGTCCGGTCGAAGTCGCCGCGCAGCCGCACCGGGATTTGTGAAATGGTCTGCGACTTCTCCCACTCGATCTGCGCCTCGGCGTAGCCCTTGAAATACTTCCGCGCGTCGTTGTCGTTTGCGCTGGCGGCCTCGGCTTGCCCCGACTTCTCCAGCGACTTGGCGAAGAGGAAGAGCGCCTGCGGGTCGCGCGCGTTCTGTTTGACGACTTCGCGCAGTTGCTCCGTCGCCTCGGCGTGCTTGCCTGAAAGCATCAGCGCGTAGGCGTAGTTGAAGCGCAGCATCTGGTCTTCGGGCGCCGATTCGACGGCGCGGCTCAACACTTTCGTCGCCTGCTTCAACAGGCTCTCGCGCTTAACGGCATCCTTCTCGGCGCGTGCGGCCTGCGCGGCGATGGCGCCGGCGTTGTTGTAGACGCTCGTCAGTGGAGCGGTCGAAGTGAGCGGCAGGAGCGCGTCGAGCGCGCCCTGCGTATTGCCAAGCTGCCAGCGGCTGAGGGCGGAATAGAAGGTGGCCTCCGCGTAATGCGGGTCTCTCTCCGGGAGCATCGAAAAGTATTCGTCGGCCAGCTTGTAATTCTTCTGGTAAAGATAGAGGTGTCCGAGTTCGAAGGCGGCCTGTGCATAGACGCTGCCCGTGTTCGCCTTCGCATACTCGCTCATGGCGTTCTTCAGGTAGTTGGTCTTCTTCTCGCGGTCATCCGTCATGGTCGCCTTGACCAGTCCCTCGAATGCTTTCGCCGGCACTTTGGTCGCCTGCGCGATAATCGCCACTTGCGAGAAGGGCAGCTTGTCGTCCTGCTCGTAGAGAATCTGATAGGCCAGTTTGCCCTGAATGGTCTGGAGGTTGACGAGCGCCTCGCCAAAGAAGAACTCGTGCGACGCCCAGCGACCGTCCATCACCTTGCCGGACAGCCGGCCCTCGTTGACGCGGATGACGCGCGCGGAACCGCGCAGTTCGGCGATGGACTTCTCGTCCTGCGCGGGCGAGACTTCATATGTGCCCAGAACGAGCAGCGTCGCGCCCGACTCGCGCGCGAGCTTGATGGCAGTGGCGCGCGAGGGGATGACCGTCGGGGGCAGGCGCAAACGTTGATAGGCGATCTCCCTCGCATCACTCGTGACGACCGAGAGGCCGTGCGAGCCGAGCAACTCCGAGAGGATGTCGGCGAAGCTCTCGCCGATCCAGTTGAACTCACGTTGCCCCGAAGTGTTCTCGAACGGCAGGATAATCACGACATCGTTGCCGGCCTGTCTCGCAGTGCTCGCGCGCGCGGGGAGCGGCATGGCGGCGGCGATGAGGAAGAGCGCGATAGTGAATGAGGTGGCAAATCGTCTAAGCATGAAAAGCACTCCTTGCATCATAAAAAGCCGAGAGGCCGGCGTCGCCCGAATCAAATCACGGCGTCGGCGGCCTCAAGGAATCCTTACCCGAAAGAGCGTCGCTGACGCTCGCCGCGCACCAGCGGAAGTTGGCGTCCTGTACGGGAGTCGAACCCGTGTCGCCGCCGTGAAAGTCCCTTTTGGTCGTATTGTACTGGTTAGCAATGACGTGCACAAGTTAGTATATCCTCTGCTCTTTCAGGCGGGTGTAATAGACATTATCGGGATTAAGGCGAACCAACCAAATCAAACAAATCGAGAGTTTCCTGTGGTTGACGGCAAGTCACTCTGAGATTGTGCAAACCACAAGCGATTTCCATCACCAGATCCGAGATGCCACTTTTGGTGAGCCGCAGCAGGTCTTTGACAATCCGACCACGCTTCACTCCGGCAATCACATTCTCCACGACGATCCTCACACTTGAACAGAGTTTGTTCAGCAGTTTATCCACCACACTCAACTCTTGACCTTTCGCTTTTTTTTGGGCTGGCTCGTCAACACCCCTGCCGGCTCATAACCTTGAAAGCCGGTGTCCTTGTCCAAAGTGGCATTGACCGGATAAGCAATGGCCGCTTCGGTGGCGGCACGGCTGTCATGCTTTTTCCCTTCCACCGTCGGACTCAGATAGATCACTTTCTTCGTGTTCTCGTTGACCACCAAGAGGTTCTTGTCCGTATGCGCCTTCTTCTTCCCACTGTACTTTTCTCTTTGTTTGAGTGGGTCCACGGGTCGTTGCAGTCTTCTTTCGGTTCCATCAATGGCGAGATTG
>JBGTBQ010000384.1:0-7471 GCA_041749275.1 Pyrinomonadaceae bacterium
GAGCGGCGTCGGCGTCGTGCGCTTCCCGCGCCTCGTCCCGCGCGACGATGCGGCGGCGCGCGAACTCGCGCGGCGCACGCTCACCAACCTCTACAACCAGCGCCCCGCGTGGCTCGACCTCGCCCACCGCCGCCTCGACGAAGCGGTCTTCGCCGCCTACGGCCTCGACCCCGCGCTCTCCGACGCAGAGATTCTCGCGCGCCTCCTCAAACTCAACCTCGAAACCGCACAACCTTAACGCCGGGAGCGCGGGCATCCCTGCCCGCCGTTGAGCGCCGAGAGGCGCGAACAGGGGTTGCGATAAACGAAATGTTGAATTGACACGGAAACTTTATTCGCGCTTCGCGCTCAACGGCGGGCAAGGATGCCCGCGCTCCCGGCAAGGAGGTTGATATGCCTGTGAGGCGACCGTTTACTCAGGACTTGATTGAGGCCGGCTGGCGCAGTCGGGGTTATCTGCCCCACTTTGACGGCGGGGAGATTTCGCAGTTCATTACCTTCAGGCTGAAGGATTCACTGCCGCAAACTGTGTTGGAGCGTTGGCGGCAAGAATTGAAGAGGCCGGGTGGCGAAGCAATGTTGCGGCGGCGTGTCGAAGTATATCTCGATCAGGGTTACGGCAGCTTGTGGCTCAAAGAGCCGGGCGTCGCGTCCATCGTCCAGAACGCCCTGCTCTATCACGACGGGGCGCGCTACCGTCTGACGGCTTGGGTCGTCATGCCGAATCATGTCCACCTGCTGGCGACGCCGCGCGAAGACCACACGCTCGACGCTATCATGCACTCCATCAAATCCTACACGGCGAGCGAGGCCAACAAACTCCTGCGACGGAAGGGCGCGTTCTGGCAAGAAGAATACTTCGACCGCTATATCCGCGACGCCAAACACTACGCGCAGACCGTCGCCTACATCGAAAACAACCCCGTCAAAGCCGGCCTCTGCCACACGCCCGCCGAATGGCCCTTCAGCAGCGCCCGGTTTAGAACACAGAACTAACTGCCGGGAGCGCGGGCATCCCTGCCCGCCGTTGAGCGCCGAGAGGCGCGAATAGTGCACTCGTTAAACTCAATCTTGGGTGGAGGCGGAAACTTTTATTCGCGCTTACGCGCTCAACGCGGGCAGGGATGCCCGCGCTCCCGGCATCTGCGATCTTTTTCGGCGTCAGGCGATCTTTTCCCAGCAGGTGATTTCGACGGGTTCGGCGAGGTGGTCTTTCGTTTGTGCGCCGAAGGCGTCGAGGTGGGGCATTTTGAGGTGCGCGTCGAGCGCGGGACGACTCTCCCAAGTCTCGTAGAACATGAAGCGGGTCGGGTCTTCGCTCGATTGGTGGAGGTCGTAGAGGAGACAGCCGCGCTCCCGGCGCGTGGGCGGGATGAGCGCCAGAAGCGCGGCTTTGACTTCCCCTTCGTGGCCGGCGAGCGCGCGGATGCGCGCGAGCACGGTGACTTGTTTATCAGGCATCGGCGCTATTGGTTGATGCCGAGCTGCGTGAGGATAAAGGCGTAGTCGAACGCCGTGTCCTTGAGCGCGTCGTAGCGACCGGACGCGCCGCCGTGGCCCGCGCCCATGTTGGCCTTGAGCAACAGCGTGTTCTCGTCCGTCTTCATCGCGCGGAGCTTCGCTACATACTTCGCGCCCTCCCAGTAAGGCACCTGACTGTCGTTCAGACTCACGCGGACGAGCATCGTCGGATAATCCTTCGCCGCGATGTTGTCGTAAGGCGAGTAGGACTTGATGTAGGCGTACTCCTCTTTCTTCTTCGGGTTGCCCCATTCGAGGAACTCCTGCACGGTGAGCGGCAGGGTTTCGTCGAGCATCGTGTTGATGACATCCACGAAGGGCACGTAGGAGACGACGACCTTGAAGAGATCGGGCCGCAGATTCGTGACCGCGCCCATCAACAGGCCGCCCGCGCTCCCGCCGCTGATGACGAGCTTGTCTTTGGCCGCGTACTTCTCTTTGACGAGATGGTCGCCGACGGCGATGAAGTCGGTGAAGGTGTTCATCTTCTTCAACATCTTGCCGTCGTCGTGCCACGGCTTGCCGAGGTCGCCGCCGCCGCGGATGTGCGCGAGCGCATAGACGAAGCCGCGGTCGAGCAGAGAGAGCCGCGCGAGGCTAAAGCTGACATTCGACGACGAGCCGTAAGAGCCGTAGGCGTAGAGATGCGCCGGGTGCGTGCCGTCGCGCTTGAAGCCCTTCTTGTAGACGAGCGAGACGGGGATTTTTACGCCGTCCGGGGCGGTGACGTAAACCCGCTCGGACTGGTACTGCTTCGCGTCGTAACCGCCGAGGACTTCCTGCTGTTTGAGCAGCGTGCTCTTGTTCGTCGCGACATCGTAGTCGTAGACGGAAGCGGGCGTCGTGAACGACTGGTAAGCGTAGCGCAGTAAGGAGGTCTTGAACTCCTTGTTCGTGCTGACGGAGGCCGAGTAGACCGGTTCGGGGAACGGCAGATGGTGCGCCTTGCCGGACTTGGCGTCGGTGATGCGAAGTTTCGGCAGGCCGTTCTCGCGCTCGGCGACGACGTAGAAATCGGCGAAGGCGTCAATGTCCTCGAGCATCACGCCGTCGCGGTGCGGCATGATCTCTTTCCAGTTTTCGGGGCGCGGGTCGGCGACGGGCGCGGAGACGAGACGGAAGTTACGCCCTTTGTCGTTCGTCAGGATGAGAAACTTGTCGCCCTGATGGTCGAGGTAATACTCGTGCTCGCGCTTCGCGTCGCGCGGCGCGATGAGTTTGGGCGTCGCGGTCGGCTGGTCGGCGGGGATGAAACTGGTCTCCGAAGTGGTCGCGCTGGACGAGAAGAAGAGGATGGCGCCGCGGCTGCGCGTGCGCCCCGCGCCGGCGCGGAACAGTTCGTCCTTCTCTTCGTAGACGAGCGCATCCTTTTCCTTCGCGTCGCCGAGCGTGTGACGCCAGACCTTGTGCGGGCGCTTGGCGTGGTCTTCCGTGACGTAGAAGAGCGTCTTGCCGTCGGGCGCCCAGAAGGCCGAGACAACTTTGCCGAACTCGTCGGCGAGTTCCTTGCCCGTCCGCAGGTCTTTGATCTTGAGGATGTACTCACGATAGCCGTTGTGGTCAATCGAGTAGGCCAGCAAATTTCCGTCGTCCGAGACGGCGTAGGTGTTCATCGCCGTATACTTGTGTCCCTCGTTCAACTTGTTGAGGTCAACCGTGACCTCTTCGGCGGCGGACAGGCTTCCCTTCTTGCGCGCGTAGATCGAGTATTGCTGCCCCTCGATGGTGCGCGAGTAGTAGAAGTAGCCGTTCTCGCGGTAAGGAACCTGCGTGTCGGTCTGCTTGATGCGACCGAGCATCTCTTTGTAGAGCTTCTCCTGCAACCCCGCGGTCGGCTTCATCACCGAATCCGTGTAAGCGTTCTCGGCTTCGAGATACGCGGTCACGTCGGGGTTCGTCTTCTCACGCATCCAGAAGTAGTCGTCAACGAGCGTCTCGCCGTGAATCTCGGTCTTCTTCGGCGCTCGTTTGGCCGAGGGCGGCGTCAGCGTGCCTGTGGTCATCGCGTTGTTCGTCTGTGCAATCAGATTAAGATTTAAAAGGGAGAAAAGAGCCGGCAGCGCCAGCCACAGAGAGAATCTTTTCATCGTAACCTCCGTGCGTGTCTAAAGAGCGAGTATCAAAATTGGAACGGTGTGCGGCGGATTATAGGGCCTGCGTCGGAGGCGCCGCAACTCTGCCTCGGCCCGCCTCGCGCCGCACGTTTAAAGCACTTGCGTGGAAGCGGCGTGGGATGTACGCTGGCAGCCGCCCGTAGAGAAAGTCGAACCGCCGCGCGCCCGCCGCGTTTAACTCGGAAACAGCCGACCGGTTGTTTCAATTACCGCCTCGTGAGCCATGAGAAAGATGAAAGCCATGCTGTACTCACACACACGGGCCGCGCTCTTCTTGCTGGCCGCGCTCTGCGTGCTCGCCGCTCCGACGCTCGCGCAGTCTGACCCGTCGAAGGCCGCGCCCGCGACCGTCACGGGCCGCGTGACGGATGGCAAACGCGCACTGTCCGGGATCATCATCACGCTTCAGCCTAACGGCCCGGTGAACCGTTCTCAAAATATGCCCAGCGCAAAGACCGATGCCGACGGGCGTTACCGTCTGGGCGGCGTCGCGCCGGGCAGCTACCGCATCATGTCCATCGCGCCGGCCCACGTCACGACCGAGACGAGCGAAGGCCCGTTTGGCCGCGCGCTCACGATCAATCCGGGCGAAGCGGTGGAGAACATTGACTTCCGACTCACGCGCGGAGGCGTCATCACCGGGCGCGTGACCGGCTCGGACGGCAAGCCCATCATCGGCGAGATGGTGCAACTCACGCCCGAAGACAACACGCAGCCTTTCGCACTCATGTTAATGGCCCGAACCGACCGGAGCCAGTTGATGACCGACGACCGCGGCGTCTACCGCATCTACGGTCTGGCCGCCGGGCGCTACCGCGTCAGCGTCGGCACGGGCGGGGCGCGAGCGCCACGCCGCGCGGGGACTGGCAGCAACGGCACGCAGACCTTTTACCAGCGCACTTTTTATCCGGGCGTGACGGACGAAGCGCAGGCCAAATTAGTCGAGGTCACGGCGGGCAGTGAGACGACCGACATTGACATCACTCTGGAGAAGACGACGCGGCAGACCTACGGCGTCGCGGGACGGCTCGTTTTCGCCGAGACGGGGCAGCCCGCCGCGAGCATCCGCGTCAGCTTCGCGCCGGCGGGGCGGGGCGGCGTGGCCGGGGGTGGTTTTGTGAATTTCGGTGGCGGCGGCGCAGGCGGCATCGTCACGGACGCGCGGGGCGAGTTCAAGATGGAGGGTCTCGCCTCCGGTCGCTATTTCCTTTTCGCCAACAGAGAGGGAAACCCCGACTGGTACAGCGAGCAGGTGGCCTTCGAGGTCGCGGACGCTGATGTCGAAGGGGTGGAGGTTAAGCTCAGGCACGGCGCGTCCGTCAGCGGCAAGGTTCAGATCGAGGGCGTGAGCGATCCGGCGACGGCGGCGCGGCTGCTGAACGGCGTGCGCGTGTTCGCACGCATGAACAATCCCGGCGAGGTGCCTACGCCCGACTCCTTCCCCTCGCAAGCCATCGCCCCGGACGGCAGCTTCCGCTTCGTCGGCCTGCGCGCGGGACAAGTGACAATCCTCATGAGCGGCATTGAGAACGGCTTGATGTTAGTGCGCGTCGAGCAGGGTGGCGTAGGCTCGCCGCGCGGCAACGTCGTCGAGGTCACCGAAGGCGCGCAGGTTACGGGTGTGAGAATCGTCGTCGCCCACGGCACGGCGGTCGTTCGCGGGCAGGTCAACGTCGTGGGCGGAGTGCTCCCCGAAGGCTGGCAGTTGATGGTCACTGCGCGGCGTGTCGGGGGCGGCGACGGGCAGTCCGGGGGAGGTCGCGGGTCGCAGGTTGATGCGCGCGGACGCTTCGTGGTGGAAGGTTTGGTGGCCGGCGAGTACGAGTTTCAGGCCACGGCCTTTGCCGTGGGTGGTCGCGGGGGCGGCGGCCCCGGAAATCGCGGCGGCGGCGGGGCGGGCGGGCGAATCATGGGCGTTTCGCAGCGCGTCATGGTTAGCGAAACCGGCGAACAGAGCATCACGCTCGTCCTCAACCTCCAGTAGCGTCGGAAACCGATGAATACATCTTCTCATCTCACGACGACGAACCGCCGCCGCGTCGCCGCGTTCTTTCTCTTTCTCGTCGCCGCGTGCATCGGCCTCGCGGCTTCGTTTGAGGCGCGCGCACAAGCGCCCGCCGATGCAACGGCGTTGCCCAGCCCCCCGCAACCGACGCCCTCACCGACAAGAAACCCGACGGACGACGGCGCGAGTAAAGCGGCGAACGCCGCCACGCTCTCGCTCACCGGGCGCGTCGTGGACGAGAGCGGCGAGCCTGCGTCCGGCGTCCCGGTCGCCGCGTACCCAACCAACTACAGTTCCGATAGCTTCCGTCAGGCGCAACTCAATGCAAACACGACCGACGAGCAGGGCAACTTCAAGATAGACGGACTAGCGCCCGGTCTCTACAGCCTCAGCGCCCCCTTACGCGGCTTCGTCCCCGACCCCAACGATACGCCGCCGGGTCGCGCCACGCCGGTCTATCGCGCCGGCGACAACGTGACGGTGCGGCTCGTCAAAGGCGGCGTCATCACCGGCAGCGTGACGGACGCGAACGGCGAGCCGCTCATCGCCATGACCGTGCGCGCCTATTTCGTGCGCGACCTCGAAGGCAACGACCTGCGCGCGGGTTTCGTCGGCGGCGACCAGACGGACGACCGCGGCGTCTTTCGCATCTACGGCCTCCGGCAGGGCGTCTACGTTGTCGTCGCCGGCAACGACTCATCGAGCGGGTCAGGGCCGGGGATGCGGATTCCCTCGCTTTACGAGGGCGAAGCGCCGACCTATTACCCTTCGGGCACGCGCGACACGGCGTCGGAGGTGACGGTGCGCGCCGGGCAGGAGACGAGCGGCATAGACATCCACTATCGCGGCGAGCGTGGCCGTCGCATCACCGGCACGGTCACGTCGGCGCAGGGACAGCCTCCCGATGCCGGCGTCAGCGTCGTGTTGACGCACGCGAGCACTGGAACGCAGGCCGGCTTCGCATATAGCCCACCGGGCGGGGCATTTTCCTTCGAGGGCGTCGCCGATGGCGAGTACGAAGTGCAGGCCCGAAGCACGACGAGGAACGGCGCCAGCAGCACCTCAACCCCGCAACGCATCACGATGAGTGGCGCGGACGTGACCGGCTTGAAGCTCACGCTCTCTCCGCTCGCTTCCGCCAGCGGCAATCTCGTCACCGAGCCTTTGAACGAAGCAGCGCGCGTGAGCGAAGTCTGCAAGGAACGCAGGTCGAGCCTGCTGCCGCAGGAAGCAATCATCGTTGCGCGGCGCGACGAGTTGAACGCCGCGAAGAATCAGCGGGCGGGAAGACGCACACCCCAGCGGCTCGAAACGTCGCCGGGCGCGGGCGGCGTCTTCACGCTCCGCAACCTCGAATCGGGACGCTACCGCGTCGAGTCGCAACCCGCCGACGAGAACTGGTACGTGCGCGACATTCAACTCTCCGCCGCGCCGACGCCGACCGCCGCGACTTCCGCCCGCCCCGCAACCACGCGCAAAGAGAGCGCCGCTCCCGCGCGCAGAGAGAGCGTCGCCGCTGCTCCGCCCTCGCGCGAGTGGCTCGAACTCAAGGCCGGTCAGGAGACGACGGGCCTCTTCATCCGCGTCGCCGAGGGAGCGGCATCTCTGAGCGGTCGCCTCGTAGCTGAACTGACGACTCCACCGCCAGCGTTCGTGCCGGTGCGCGTCCACCTCGTCCCCGCCGAACGCGAGCAGGCCGACAACGCGATGCGCTACTACGAAACCGCGCCCGCATCCGACGGCGGATTTTCTTTCAAGCATCTCGCGCCGGGCAAGTATCTGATTCTCGCGCGCCCCGCCGAGAGCGCGGCGTCCGACGCAGGCGCGCGCC
>JBGTBQ010000385.1:0-31750 GCA_041749275.1 Pyrinomonadaceae bacterium
CGCGAAGACTACAATCAGGTGCAGCAGTTCGGCAGGCAGTGTCGGCATCGGAAAGACCTCTTTTGGTGAAGTTGTCTTTCTCAGCTTACGCGGCCTGCCGTTACTTTTTCAAAGACCTAAAATGGATAAAGTCGAGTTTGAGTGAACTTTGCTTTTTGCATTGAGCGTGCGGCAGATTCCATTGTAACGCGGAGGACGCGGAGGGTTCGCGGAGAGCACGGAGAAATCCAATTACATTTTTCAGTTTTCAAATTTCAAAGCCGCATCTCTTCTCTGTGTCCTCCGCGTTAAAGATCGGCGCCCCTGACATTCAACCCGCCTGATGCTATTCGACATCCCCATTAGCCCACCCACGCCCGTCACTTCGCAGCCGGATGAGTTGTTGCTTTTTCTACCGTTCGGCTACCTGCTCACGGTGCTGATCGAAACGCCCGTGCTCGTCGCGGGGCTATCGCGCGCGCTCACGTTGCGCCAGAGGTTTTTCGCGGGCTTCTGGCTCACGGCCTGCACCTACCCGGTCGTCGTCCTCGTCCTGCCGATTCTTTTCGCCGATGCGTCGCGCACACTCTATCTACTCGTCGCCGAAACGTTCGCGCCCATCGCGGAGTGCGTTCTCTTCTGGTTCGTCTTCGGGAGAAAACTCGACGCGGGAACGGGGGCGCAGATGAGGAACTTCGGGACGATTGTGCTGGCGAACATTCTCTCTTTTATCGCCGGAGAAATACTCAACGCATTCGGCTGGTTCGGACTCGTTTGAGGGACGGACAGGGCGGGTGGCAGGATCACGCTTCAGCCACCGCCGAGCGTCACGTCGTCCGCCGTGTCACGCTTGCCGTCCGCGCCGTCGGAGCGGAGCACGAAGCGCTCGCCTGTGCCGTCATAGCGGTACGGGCGGCCCCACGGGTCAACGCGGATGACGCGCGCGATGTAGCGCGGGCTGAGTTGATCCATCAGCACTACCTCGCTATCGGCGATGACGTAGAAGCCGCGCTCTCGCCGGAAGGCTTCGAGCGCCTCCCTGATCGTCCCCAACTCCTCGCGCGCCCGCGCATCCTTTTGCGCGTTGACGGCTTGCATGATCGCGCCCACCTCCGCGCCGCCGGCGTCATTTCCGAAAACCACTTCCGTGACGCGCCACTTTCCGCGCGTGTCTTTTTCGAGACGGAAAGACGCTTCGAGTGACACCTCGGCGACCAACGAAGAAGCGAGCGCCGTCAGTTGCTTGATGGTCAGCACTCCTCTCGTCAACGGCTCGACGCTCTTGTTCTCACGCTGGCTCGCTTCGAACTCCTTCAACAAATCTTCCAGCGCCGCGCGCGCGCCTTCGACTCTTGCGAGTCCGACCGGCTTCGACAACAGGTCAAGCCGTTCCCAGTTCCGGTCGCCGGTGCGGAATTCGACCGCGCGCCACTTCTTCTGCTTGAGCATCGCCGGCAAGTCGCCCGTTTCGTCTTCGACCTGCTCGAAGCGAAAGGCAATCGTGACCTCGGCCAGAGCCGTCACCGGCACGGCGCCCGCGACCGAAACTTTCTTCACCTTCACCGCGCCGCTGTTCAACGCAAACCCCTGCATCTTGACAATCGCGCGCCGCGCGTCCGATTCCTTCAGCGCCTTCTTCGGTTTCTTCTGCGCGACGGCGGCGACAGCGGGCGCGAGGCACAGCAGCGCAGCGACAAGCAAAGGGATGAGCGTTACGAGAGGCGAGATGAAAGCAGGAGACGAATGTGAGAGACAGGAAGCGATCAAGACAGGTTGCACGATTCGCCCGCCCCTTGCTTCCGCCTCCTGTCCCTGTTGATGCCCTCTCATTTTTTTAGTTGTCCGGCGGGCGCATGATGTCGAAGCGCGCGAGCAGGCGGTCGGCGGCGTCGCGCGCGGCCTGCGCGAGTTGATACTCGCCGGGATACCGCTCGCGCCCGACCGGCACGGGGAGACGGACGCCGCCGATGCTCGTGGTCGAGCGGTAGGGGCGCTGCGTGACGAGGTCGTTGTACTTCAGGTCGCCGGAGACGGGCGCGTAGACGTAGAGCCTGATCGCCAGATTGCTCGGATCGGCACGCCCGACTTGGCCGCTCCCGCTCGTGCGGCTCGACATCATGTCCTCTTCGAGTTGGAGGAGGACGACGTAGGCCGCGCTCTCACTCTTCGCACGGTCGCGCGCTTCCTTGCGTGAAGCCTTGCCGCCGCGCGCGACTTCGACCGCGGGCGACTGTCGCAGGCGGTCGAAGAAGGTCGCGCCGACGATGTCCCTCTGCGACGTGATGGAGAAATCGAGCATCAAGTTCTCGTCCTCATAGACGACGAAGGTCGCCACCACGCCCTGCTTCTTCGACGCGCCGCGCGGCTGTGATTCAGACTCGCCCCGCGGCTCCGCGCTCGGAGCGGGCGTCGGCGCCGGACTCTGCCGCGCCGGGTCGGTCTTGCGCCGCCCGGACTGCGCCCACGCCGTCCACGCGCCCGGAGCGAGCGCGCACAGGGCGAGGGCCACGATGACGAGAGATAGGATGACGCCCGTTGTGCGGCGAGTTCCGGCGGGAGTTGTCGTCATTGCTTTCCTCCGTTCCGCGTGGCCTGTACAGCGCGGCGGGCGCGGCCTGATTGAAAGCTACTGCTCGCTCTGTGCCTTGGCGATCAACATGCGGAGCATGACCTGTAGCTGCGATGTCGTGAACGGCTTGGGAAGGAAGACCACGGCGCCGGCGGCGAAGCTGTCCGACGAGAGTTTCGGGTTCTGCTCGGCGGTCATCATCATCACCGGGATTTTCATAAGCCGCTTCTCCGTCTTCATATAGCGGACGAGTTCCGGCCCCTGTATGTGAGGCATCATCACGTCGAAGACACACGCAACGTACTCGGCGTCCTGAAGGTGCTTGTACGCCTCGCGTCCATCACGCGCCGAAACGACCGTATAGCCTTCCTTTTCGACGATAGCGGAGACCAGACGCAGGATCGCCGGGTCGTCGTCCGCGACGAGGATTTTGCGTGAGGCCAAAGCTTGATCAGACACCCGCGGAAACCTCCGGTCTCCGAAGTGATGAGTGGTGCGAGGTAAGTGGTGAGCATGAAACCATTTTTATCATTTACTCAACCCTCCTCATTCATCGCTCAACACTCCTGTTTATACTTCCACCGCCCTGCCCCGCTCGTCGCCGCGCGCGAGTTGCGCGGCGAGCGTGATGGCCGCGACCATGCTCGAATGCTCGGCGACGCCGCGCCCCGCGATGTCGAAGGCCGTGCCGTGGTCAACCGAAGTGCGGATGAACGGCAACCCCAACGTGACGTTGACGGCCTCGCCGAACGAGAGGCACTTGACAGGGATCATCGCTTGGTCATGGTAGCACGAAACGACCGCGTCAAACTCTCCGCGCGCGGCCCGCAGGAAGATTGTATCAGCCGAGAAAGGCCCTGCCACATCAATCTCGCCGCCCTCCCGACACGCCTCGACCGCCGGGAGCATCTCCGCTGACTCTTCGACGCCGAACAGACCGCCCTCGGCTCCGTGCGGGTTTAAAGCGGCGACGGCGATGCGCGGGGAAGGAATTCCCCAGCGCTTAAGCTCGCGGTCAGTGAGCCTGACGACGCGCACGATACGCTCCTTGCGAACGAGTTGAATAGCCTCCGCTAGAGGGACGTGCGTTGAGATGAGGACGATTCGCAGGTTGGATGCCACGAAGGCCATCGCGTACTCTTCGGCGCCCGTCAGATGCGCGAGAAATTCCGTGTGGCCGGGGAAGCTGTAGCCGCCGAGGAAGAGCGCGCGCTTGTTGATCGGCGCGGTTGAAATGGCGTCCACGTGGCCCGCCGTGCATAGCTCGACCGCCGCTTCGATGTACTCGGCGGCGGCGCGGCCAGCATCGCCCGATTCGACGCCCGGCTCAATGTCGGAGCGGATGTTGTCGAGGTGGTAGATGATGGGTTCGGTGGTCTGTGCCGGGAAGAGTTCGCCGCGCCGGATGATCTCGTAGCCGCAACGCAGGTCGAGCCGGCGCGCTTGGTGGGCGAGGAGTTGCGCGTCGCCGACGATGACGGGCGCGCAAAGCGCGAGGACTTCCGGCGCGGCGACGGCCTTCAGAACGACTTCGGGGCCGATCCCCGCCGGGTCGCCCATTGTGATGCCGATGCGCGGCAGTTTCCGCTCGCCGACGTGCAGGGCGGCGACCGTGGCTGGCTCAGGTATTACGTCGCTCATCGCTCAAAGCCGGGACATGTGAGGGGCAGCCGAAGGAACTACTCTACAGTGCGCCGGCATCGCGGCGGCGGCGAGCCGCCACGATGCCGAAACTGTCAGGCAAGGGCGTTCCAATCAGTCCTCACCGCCGTCCGAGTCGTCGTCTTCGCCGCCGCCGTCGCGGTCTTCGGCCTTGTACATGTACTTGATGTTGTGCTTCAAGAGCATGATGTTCGGCTCGCCCTTGCGGTTGATCTTCAGAGCGTTGCGGTCGTACCACTCGATGGTGCCCTCGACCTCGTCGCCGTCCATCAACACGATGACCATCAACGTGTGCGAGTCCATCTGCTTTTTGTAGTAGAAGATTTCCGCGTTGGTCTCGACGGGCGGAATTTTCTTGCGCCCCTGCGCGAAGGAGGACGCTCCGCCTTCGCGCGACGACCCTCCGCCCTCTCTCGGCGGCGCCCCGCCCGAACGGTGCGGCGGCCCGCTGCGACCCGCGCCCTCCGGGCGTTCCCTATGCTGCACACTGTCGCCCCGCCCCTTGACCTCTGCCAATGTCGTTCGAATAAGTTTGCGATTCACCTTAGCCTCCTCACCTCCATCAATGCGTAGCCGGATAGATTGCGTAAGCGGTGCGTCCGGTCTTCGGATACGCGACCGGACGGCCAGACGGACAGGGCACGACGGCGGCCTTACCGTGTTCCCATTCGACGGCCTGCGGTCTGAAAAGTAAACGGACGAGAAACGGTCTTTACCCGTTGTTGAATTTCAATCCTGTCAGGGATGCGTGACATGCTACATGACCGGAGTTTAAAGTTCAAGGTGACGAGCGCGAAATAGGCAGCAGGTAGTTAAATGAAAACCAGACCAATTGAAAAAGGCAGCCTTAACGAAATGACGTTTGAGGCTGCCTCTTTCTTACTGCCTACTGCCTGCTTGCCCGATGTTTGCTCAGTCCGCTTTTTTGCGGATGAAGGTCGGCACGTCCAAGTCGTCGGAGCGGCTTGAACCGGAGGAGCGCGGCGGCAGATCGGGCGGCGCCGTGTAGCGCGGCGGCCCGCCCGCGCCGGGATGTGTGGCCGTGCCCACGTCGGACATGTCCTTGTCGAAGCCGGTGGCGATGACGGTGATCTTCATCTCGTCGCGCAAGGTCTCGTCAATCACCGCGCCGAAGATGATGTTGGCGTCATCATCCGCCGATTCGCGGATGATCGAACTGGCTTCGTTGACCTCGTAGAGCGTGAGGTCCGAGCCGCCCGTGATGTTGATGAGGACGCCCTTCGCGCCCTGAATCGTCGCCTCTTCAAGCAGCGGCGAAGAGATGGCCTGCTGCGTCGCTTCCATCGCGCGGTGCTCGCCGCTCGCTCGCCCCGCGCCCATCAACGCCAGCCCCATCCCCGCCATGATCGTCTTCACGTCGGCGAAGTCGAGGTTGATGAGGCCGGGCACGATGATTAAGTCGGAAATGCCCTGCACGGCCTGCCGGAGCACGTCGTCCGCAAGCTTGAAGGCGTCCTGCAAAGAGACGTTGCGGTCAACCGTGTGGAGCAGCCGCTCGTTCGGGATCGTGATGACCGTATCCACGCATTCACGTAGTTCGCGCAAGCCCAGATCGCCCTGCGCCATGCGGCGCTTGCCCTCGAAGTGGAAGGGCTTCGTGACGACGGCGACCGTCAGCGCGTTCAACTCCGTGGCGAGGCTGGCGATGATCGGCGCGGCGCCCGTGCCCGTCCCGCCGCCGAGACCGGTGGTGACGAAAACCATGTCCGCGCCTTCGAGCGCCTCAATGATTTTCTCCGTATCTTCGAGCGCGGCGTTGCGCCCGATGTCGGGGTTGGCGCCCGCGCCGAGACCCTTCGTGAGTTTCCCGCCAAGCTGAATCTTGATCGGCGCGCGCGAACGCTTGAGCGCCTGCAAGTCAGTGTTGGCGACGAGGAACTCGATGCCCTCGATTCCGGCCTCGATCATGCGGTTGACGGCGTTGCCGCCTCCACCTCCGACGCCGATGACTTTAATGCGCGCGCCTGTGATCGGCGGCTCGTCGTCAATGATGAAATTGATCGCGCTGCCCGGCAGGTGGCCTTCCGGTGTCATAATTGCAATAGTCCTCTCTCTTTCAGAAGCTTCACTAGCGGCCTCGAAAGGGCTGGTGCGGTTATCTTGGGCTGTGCGCGCCGGCCTCAACAATATATTGAGGGCTAGATATTGTGCCGGCTGGCGCGGCAGCATACAACATCTACTCAGAAAATACCACTGAAACGATCACGAAATTTCGAGACGAGCGCGCCGAGACCGCCCGCCGAACTCGCGCGCGCCAACGAGGCCCGCATTTCCGCGGACTTGGCGCGCTGGGCCATCAAACAGAGTCCGGCGGCGGCGGCCCACGCCGGACTCTGGATGTCTTCCACCAATCCCCCGAAGCGGTCGCGCTCCGGATAACCAAGACGCACGGGCGCGTCGAAAACCTGCTCGGCGATCTCGACCATGCCGTCGAGCAAAGAGCCTCCGCCCGTCAAGACCACGCCGCTCGAAATCTGGCCCGCCCAGCCGGAGTCGCGTATCTCGTCGGCGACATGCGAGAGAACTTCTTCGGCGCGCGGTTGTAGGATGTCACACAGTATCTGTCGCGAGAGTTGGCGCGGCGGGCGACCACCGACCGAAGGCACCTCGATCAACTCGCCGCGCTCCATCTCAGTCAGGCTCATCGAGGAGGCGCAGCCCACCGTGCGCTTGATCTTCTCCGCTTCGGGAATCGGCGTTCGCAATCCGAAGGCGATGTCGTTCGTAAAGTGCGAGCCGCCGAGCGCGAAGACCGCGGTGTGCTGCACCGCGCCGCGCTGGTAGATGACGAGACCCGTCGTCTCCGCGCCGATGTCCACAAGCGCCGCGCCAAATTCTTTGTCGTCTTCGGACAGCACCGCCTCGGCGGCGGCCAGTTGTTCGAGCACCATCTCGCCGACGACGAGACCTGCGCGGTTGACGCCGTTGATGACATTCTGGCGCGCGGTGACGGGGCTGGTCACGATATGCACCTTGACGGCCAATCTCGCGCCGATCATGCCGACCGGGTCGTTGATGCCGTCCTGATCGTCCACGATAAACTCCTGCGGCAAGCGGTCAACGATTTCGCGGCCCGCCGGGAGTTGAATCGCGCTCGCCGATTCAATCGCGCGCCGCACGTCGTCCGCCGTGATCTCGCGGTCGCGGCCCGCAACCACGGTCATCGTGGCGTGGCCGCGCCGGCTGCCGTTGCCGTGCATGTTGCCGTATGAGGCCGTCTCGCGCTCGCGGCCCGAGACGGCGACGATGGCCTGACCGTTGAAGCTCATGATGTGCGAGCCGGAAAGATTGATGGCGACCTCTTCGGCTTCGAGACCGCTCATCCGCTCGGCCTCTTCGACGGCGCGCGTGACGGCCTCGACCGCCGCTTCAGGGTCAACGACGACGCCTTTACGCAGACCGCGCGCCTCGGAATCGCCGATGCCGACGACATTGACCATGCCGCCCTCGGCGGGTTCGCCGATGATGCAGGTCACGCGGCTCGTCCCGATGTCGAGGCCAACCGTGTGCGACACGTGTTTCACCATTTCTGTTTCCGCTCCTCCGCAAACGAGTGATCCGCTTTAGCCGACGCGGCGCGGGCGAGTCGCCGACTCCGCGCGGCGCTCGGCCTCGCTCTTCCTGTCCCGCCCACCAACGTTACTCTGCCCCCCCTTACGCGCCTTGTCGCTCTTCTTCGTCGCCTCTCGCGCCGCCGGTCGCGGCTGGCTCGCTTCGCCGGCGCTTGCCGCCGCGGGGGCTTCGGCGGGCGCATCGAGGTCAGGACTTTCCGCTGTAACGTGTGCGCTCGCGCCCGTGCCGACGACGGCGCGCTTGCCCTGCGACACGTCAATGTAGGTGACGAACGGGCCGCGCGCCGTTCCGCGCTGCGCGTCGAGGACTTCGAGCGCTTGGCGGAATCGCTTGGCGTAGTCTTCCTTCCCGAGACGAACTTCGACGTGTGCGTCCACGCCCGCGAGTTGTACGCGCACGTCGCGCAGGTCGTCGAGGTTGATCTCGCTCACGCGGCGGCTCAGGCTCGCCGTCCGCCACTCGCGACCGAGTTCGGTTGCCACGCGGACGCGCTCCCGGTTCTGCTCGCGCGCCACATCACTCCGGCCCTCGTCAAGACCGCGCATAAAGAACTCACCATCTCCGGGCGACGCCGCGCCGAGCACGACGCCCTCGTCGTCAACCCACACGAGGCGACCTTGCGAAGTGCGCGCGATGATGACGGGTGCGCGCTCCGTGACGCGCACGCGCACGCCCGCGGGCAGCACGCGCGAGACGACCGCCGAACGCACCCACGGCAGCCGCTCGATCTCCGCACTGATCGCTTCGAGATTCGCGCGCCACACGCCCGTCCGACCGGCGATGCCCGTGACGACCTCCTTGATCTCTTCGCGCGACGCGCGCGTGTTGCCTTCCACGTCCACCGTCTTCACCTGAAAGAACGAAGCCGACGCGGCGGTGCGGTAGCCGTAAAAGGCGAGCACGCCGACCGTGATCGCAAGCATCAGTTTCGCCAAAACCGGCGCGTAGCGAAGCGCGGACTTCCACGAAAACACTTTCTGGCGCGGAGCCGCGGAAGACGTAGAGCGCCCGCGACGTGGAGCCGGGCGCTGCGCCGCGACCGACGACGCGCCGCTCTTCCCCGCCGCCGCGCGGCTGCGTCCCGCGCTCTGTGGAATCACTTGTGCTCTCACTGCTTCTCCTCGGAAGAAGTGGCCGTGGGCCGCGGGTCATGGGCCGAAGCTTCATTTTCGACAACACCCGACGCCTGACTCACAACCGCAACTTCTTCATCCTCGTACCCTTCATCCTTAAACTCTCTGTCCGCGCCCCACAACTCGACTTCGTATTCAAGCTCGACGCCGTGCTCGCGCCGGAACCGCTCGCGTATCTCTTCGGCGAGCGCGAGCGCGTCCGAGGCGCGCGCATTCTCGCCTTCGGTGACGATGAAGTTCGCATGGACGGGCGAGACGACGGCGCCGCCGCGTCGCTCGCCCTTCATCCCCATCTCGTCAATCATCTTGCCGGTGCTCAAGCCCGAACCCGGCGGGTTCTTGAAGAAGCACCCGGCGCTGCGCGCGCCGTGCGGCTGTGTGGCGAAACGTTTCTGCTTGGCCTCTTCCATGCGCGCCTTGATCTCGTCCGGCTCGTCGGGCCTGAGCGTGAGCGTGCAGCCGAGCAACAATTCACCTTCTTTGAATGACGTGTGGCGGTAGTTCCATTTCACCTCGCGCCCCGGCGCCTCGACGATGCGCCCGCCGCGCGCGACCCGCACGGACTCGACGACCTCGCCGATTTCATGTCCGTAGGCGCCCGCGTTCATCCACAACGCGCCGCCGACGGTGCCGGGAATGCCGCCCAAACCTTCAATGCCCGACAAGCCCTGCCGCGCCGCCTCGACGCACAGCCGAGGCAAAGAGAAGCCCGCGCTCACCGACACGCGCTCGCCATTGAAACGCGCCTCGCCTTTCACTTCGCGCATCGAGACGACGACGTAGCGATGCTCGCGGTCATCCGCCAAAACGTTACTGCCCGCGCCGAGCACGCGCCACGCGACGCCCGCTTCATCGAGCGCGCCCGCCACGCCCGCCGCCGCGCTTTCGGTCTCCGGCAATAACACCCAGTCAATCACCCCGCCGACGCGCAGACTCGTCAACTCCGCGAACCGCCGCCCGCGTTCCGCGCGCACGCCGAACCGCGCCGCGATCTCTTCCACGAGCGCGTCGCGTTTCGCAGTGTCGGCTGTGCTTTGTGTCTCAGTCATGCGAACCATTCGAGAGGCCGTCGTCATCAACCCCGCGCCCTCTCTTTCAACAATTCCGGCAACTGTTCGCTCACGCGATAGACGTTGCCCGCGCCGAGCGTGATGACCATGTCGCCCTCGCCCACCTCTTCGAGCAGCGCCTTTGTCGCGTCCTCGACCGAGCCGACGTAGCGCGCGTCTTTGTGGCCGTAGCGTTTGACGGCCTCGACCAGCGTCTCGGCGGAAATGCCCTCGATAGCGTCTTCGCTCGCCGCGTAGATGTCCGTCACCATCAGCACGTCGGCGTTGTTGAACGAGCGCGCGAACTCGTCCATCAAGTCCTGCGTCCGCGTGTAACGGTGCGGCTGAAAGAGAACGACCATGCGTCTTCCGGTCGTGCCGAGTTTCGCCGCGACGAGCGTCGCGCGAATTTCGGTCGGGTGATGGCCGTAGTCGTCCACGACGATGACGCCCGCCTCCTCGCCCTTGAACTGGAAGCGACGGTTGACGCCCGAAAATTTCGACAGCGCCGTCGAGATCGTCTCGAACGGCACTTCCAACTCAAGCCCGATGGTAATGGCCGCGAGCGCGTTATAGACGTTGTGCAGACCCGGCACGTGCAAACTCACTTCGCCGACGGTCTCACCGAGTTGCCGCACCTGAAAGGTCGAGCCGAACTGCTGGTTATAGCGCACCTCGCGCGCCGAGATGTCGGCCTGCGCGCTCAACCCATATGTGATGCGGCGGCGGACGACTTCGGGAATGATCTCCTGCACGTGCGGGTCATCGAGACAGAGCACCGACGCGCCGTAGAACGGCACCTTGTTGACGAAATCGGCAAAGCACTTCCGCACGTCCATCATGTCCGCGTAGTGATCCATGTGCTCGCGGTCAATATTGGTGACGACGGCGAAGGTCGGCGTCAGCATCAGAAACGAGCGGTCGCTCTCGTCCGCCTCGACCACCATCAAATCGCTCTTCCCCAAACGCGCGTTCGATCCCATTGCGCCGACCACGCCGCCGACCACCACTGTCGGATCGAGGTCAGCGTGCGCCAGCACCGTGGCGATCATCGAGGTCGTCGTCGTCTTCCCGTGCGAACCGGCGACGGCGACCGTGTGCGGTTTGAGACGCATCAACTCCGCCAGCATCTCGGCCCGCGCGATGACGGGAATCGCGTGCCGCCGCGCCTCGACCACCTCCGGGTTATCGTCGCGCACCGCCGCTGAACAGACGACGACATGCGGCGCGTCGCCCATGTTCTCCGCCGCGTGTCCTTCAAAGACCTTCGCCCCCAACTTCTCTAGCCGCGCCGTCACGTCCGACCGCTTGAGGTCTGACCCCGACACGCGGAAGCCCAGATTCAACAGCACCTCGGCGATGCCCGACATGCCGATGCCGCCGATGCCGACGAAGTGGACGTGCTGGATGCGTCGAAACATATTTACGAGCAGTCAGCTTTCAGTTTTCAGCTTTCAGCAGTCAGCTTTTTGTTTTTGCTGAATGCAGAGTGCTGACCGTTGATAGCTTCTCCATCAAATCAACCGTGGCCTGCGCCGCGTCGCCGCGTGCGAGTTTGCGGCTGGCTTCTCCCATTCGCGTTAGGCGCTCCGGGTCGGTGATGAGCGCCGCAATCTCGCGGGCGAGCCGCTCGCCGTCAAGCTCCTCCTGCAAGATCATGCGGGCCGCGCCCGCCGATTGCATCGCCTCCGCGTTGCGCCGCTGTTCGAGTTGGCCGGGGAGCGGCGCCATCAGTGCGGCGCGTCCCGCGGCCATCAATTCAAAACTGGTCGTCGCGCCGGCGCGCGAGACGATGAGGTCTGCCGCGGCGAAGGCCGAGACCATGTCGTCTATGTACTCGCGCACGTCCGCGCTCTCTCCCCAGCCGGCGGCGCGATAGCCTTCGCGCACCTTTTCAAAGTCGAGCTTGCCGGTCTGGTGCGTGACGCGCAGCACCGCGCGGTGTTCGTCGAGGTGCGGGAGCGCCTCGACCATCGCTTCGTTGACGCGGCGCGCACCCTGCGAGCCGCCGAAGATCAGAAGCGAGAAGCGCGCGGGGTCGCGCGGCTTCACCGGCACTTCAAAGAACTCGCGGCGAATGGGATTGCCGGTCACAACCGCCTTGCCATGAAAGTATGGCAGCGCCGCCTCGAACGAGACCGCCGCCGCTTTCACGAAGCGCGCGAGCCTGCGGTTCGTAAAACCGGGTACGGCGTTCGACTCCATCACGAGCGTCGGGATTCGGATGAGCGCCGCCATCAACAGTACCGGCCCGGAAACATATCCGCCCGCGCCGACCACGATGTCGGGCCGAAACTCGCGGAGCAGCCGCCGCGCCGCCGCGAAACTTTTCGGCAGCACCGCGAGGCCGCGCAGACGCTCGCGGAGACCCATGTTGACCAGCCCCGTGCTTTCAATGAGCGAAAGTTCAAAACCCGCCCGCGGCACCAATCTCGTCTCAAGACCCCGCGACGTGCCGACGAATCTCACGACCGATTCGGGGTCGCGGCGCATCACCTCTTTCGCCACCGCGATGCCCGGATAGATGTGGCCGCCCGTCCCGCCGGCGGCGATGAGCACGCGCATCGCCGTCATCCCGTGCGCGGCGCCGGAGCCGTGAACCCTCCGCGTTGGGACGCGGAGGCGGGGGGACGCGCGGAAGAGCGGACACTCGCCCCTGTCGAAATGGGCCGCTTCGGCGATGCCGCGCTCGCTGCACGCGAAACCGTCGCGTCCCCGCGTCCCCGCGTCTCCGCGCTCCAACCCCTCCGCGTTCCAACGTCGCCAACTCCGGCCTGCTGCGAAATGTTCAAGAGCACCCCGACCGCAAACAGCGTCGGCACGAGCGACGAGCCGCCGTAAGAGATGAACGGCAGCGGGATGCCCTTCGTCGGCACCATCGCCAGCACCACGCTCATGTTGAAAAGAGCCTGCGCGACAATACCCGTCACGATGCCCGTGCCGAGCAGCATCCCGAACCTGTCCGGCGCGTTCAAAGCCGCGCGCATCCCGCGCCACAGGAACAACCCAAACAACGCGACGACGCCCAAACCGCCGAGCATCCCCAACTCTTCGCCCACCACCGCGAAGATGAAGTCCGAGTGCGCGAACGGCAGGAAGAACATCTTCTGCCTGCCTTCCGTAAAGCCCAGACCGTTCACCCCGCCCGACCCCACCGCGAGCAGCGACTGGATAATCTGATAGCCCGCGCCCTTCGGGTCGCTCCACGGGTCCAGAAAAATCGCCAGACGCTTCAAACGCCACGGCACGAATATCAACAGTCCCGCGAGTCCGACGAGCGCCGGCGCGGCGGCTATCGCCAAGTGTTTCAACCGCGCGCCCGCCGTGAACAGAATGGCGACCGCAATCACGCACAGCATCAACGCCGTCCCCAGATCAGGCTCCGCGACGATCAGCAGCGCGAGCGCGCCCGCGACCAACACACACGGCACGAAAGTTCTTACGAATGAGCCTTCGTCACCCGCGCGCCGTTCGAGGAACCGCGCGAGAAAGATCGCCAGCGTGAGCTTCGCCAACTCCGACGGCTGCACCGAGAAGCCCGCGAACCTGATCCAACGCCGCGCGCCGTTAATCGGCTGGAATGCGAAGACCGCGAACAGCAGCACGATTGTCAAAAACAACAATCCGTAGACGACCGCCTCGCTTCGCAACCAGCCGTAGTCGAACCGCGCCCCGACGAGCAACGCGCCAAGACCAATCAGCGTCCATAGCCCCTGCCGCGCGACGTAATGATGCTGTCCGTGGCCTTCGCCCACCGCGACCACCGCCGACGCGCTGTAGACCATAATCACGCCGAACAGCGCCAGCGCCACCGTCACCGCGAACAGCCACTCGTCTGGTTGTAACTTCCGAGCCATAAACTTCAACGATGAACGATGAACGATGAATGATGAATTCAATGAGCGTTCGCTTTTTCATTCATCATTCCGCATTCATCATTCATCATTTTTCTCACCGCTTCCTTGAACACGCGCCCTCTGTGCTCGAAGCCGGTGAACATATCGAAGCTCGCGCACGCGGGCGCGAGCAGTACGATGTCGCCGCGCCGCGCCGCCGCATGAGCGAGGCGGACGGCGTCGGCCATGTCCGTCGCGCGGACGGTCGGAGCGTAATTTTTCAACTCCTCCTCGATGCGGTCGGCGTCCTCGCCGATGAGGACGAGTTTGCCGACCTTCTCGCGCACCAGCGGCGCGAGCGGCGCGTAGGGCGCGTTTTTACCGCGACCGCCGAGGATGAGCACAATCCGGCCCGGCTCGTCCACGAGCGCTTCGAGGGCTTTCGCGGCGGCGTCCACGTTCGTCGCCTTCGAGTCGTTGTAGTAGGTCACGCCCTCCACTTCGGCGACGCGCTCCAGCCTATGTTCGACCGGCGTAAAGCGGCGCACCGTCTCGCGCATCGAGTCGGGCGAAGCGCCGCACGCGAGGCCCGCCGCGAGCGCCGCCAGCACGTTCTGGACGTTATGCAACCCCTTGAGCTGCATCTCATCGCGCGTCAAAAGCACGCGCTCGCCCGCGAAGGTGCGCGCCACCAACTCGCGCCCGTTGCGGAGGAACAAACCTTCCTCCAACTCGCGCTCGATGCTGAACATGACGACGTGCGCGCTCAAACCTTTCGCCCACGAAGCGACGATCTCATCATCCGCGTTGAGGATCGCCGCGTCGCCCGTCGTCTGGTTGCGGAAGATGCGATGCTTCGCCGCGCCGTAGTCCGCGAGGCTGTCGTAACGATCCATGTGGTCGGGCATCAAATTCAAAACGAGCGCGACCGTCGGGCGAAACTCCTTGATGGTTTCGAGTTGATAGCTCGACAGCTCGACGACCGTCCACCCATCTTCGCGCGAACTCTCGACCAGCGAGATGAGCGGCGTGCCGATGTTCCCGCCAACCTGCACGGGGATGCCGGCCTCTTCGAGCAGCTTGCCGACGAGCGCCGTTGTCGTCGTCTTCCCGTTCGTGCCCGTGATGCCGACGACGCGCCCGCGCAGGTATCGCCACGCCAGCTCGATCTCGCCAATCACCTCCGCGCCCGCGCGGTCGGCGTAGCGCGCCGGGATGCTCTTCGTCGGCACGCCCGGACTCAAGACCACTAACTCCACCTGATCGAGCAGCCACGACGGCACGTCGCCGGTGAGCAATCCGACACCCTCGCCCTTCAAACGCAGCGCCTCGTTCGGCCAGTCAACGAACGGCTTGCGGTCGTTCAACGCGACGACCGCGCCCCGCGCCGCCAGAAAACGCGACGCCGCGATGCCGCTCCGGCCCGCGCCGATAATCAGGACTTTTTTGCCGTTGACATCCATTGCAATAAACGATGAACGCGGAATGATGAACGCGGAACGAAAGCTAGAATGTTTTTCAGTTCAGCGTTCAGCGTTCATACTTCAGCGTTCCTTTCTCATCGTAGCTTCAAAGTTGAAAGACTCAACAGCGCGAAGAGAATCGCGATGATGAGAAAACGGAAAACTATCTTCGGCTCCTTCCAATCGAGCATCTCGAAGTGGTGGTGAAGCGGTGTCATCTTAAAGAGCCTGCGCCCCGTGCCTTGCGTCCGCTTCGTCAGCTTGAAGAAGCCAACCTGCAACGACACCGACAACGCCTCAAGCACGTAGACGCCGCCGATCAGAACGAGGATGAACTCCTGCTTCGTCAGCACGCCGATGGTGCCGATGGCTCCGCCGATGGCGAGACTGCCCACGTCACCCATAAAGACCTCGGCGGGCGGCGCGTTGAACCACAAGAACCCTAAGCTCGCCCCCACCATCGCCCCGCAAAAGACCGTCAACTCGCCGATGTCCCGCTGATGCTCCAGCCCGACGTAGGCGGCCCAGCGCGCGTCGCCGCTGATGTAAGTGAACGCCGTCAGCGTCGCCATGGCGACCACCGTCACGCTGATCGCCAAACCGTCCAGCCCGTCCGTCAAATTCACCGCGTTCGAGAACCCGGTGAGGACGATGACGATAAACGGCAGGTAGAGCCACGGCCCGATCTCCGTGATGCGTGTGAGCGCCGTGTCCTTGAAGAACGGCAGGCTCAACCGCCACGTGTAGTCGCCATAGCCGTACTTGGTCAGCAGGAGCAGCGCCCCCCATACGAAGGCCGCGATTAAGAACTGCCCGACCAGCTTCTGCCGGCCCGTCAATCCGAGGCTCCGCTTCTTGGCGACCTTTGCGTAGTCGTCCAAGAAGCCGATGGCGGCAAAGAGCGTCGTGGCGATCAGGATGATCCATACGTACTCGCTCGACAGCCGCGCCCACAACAGCGTCGAGATCAACACCGAGCCGATGATGAGCACGCCCCCCATCGTCGGCGTGCCGCGTTTCGCCATGTGCGCCTGCGGCCCCTCCTCGCGTATCTGCTGCCCGACGTTCAAATTCCGCAGCGCCCGAATGACGCGCCCGCCGAAGACGAGCGAGATAAGGAGCGCCGTGATCGTCGAGTAGGCCGTGCGAAACGTGACGTACTGGAAGACGTTTAGGGCCTTCACGAAGTACGACTCCGTCCCGCCCGCGAGGTTCCGGTAGAGCAATTCGTAAAAGATGTAGTAGATCATCTTTTAAGGGATGAGGGCGGAGGGATAAGGGATGAAGTAAACTCAGGAACTTCATCCTCGAACTTTCATCCCTCACCCCTCATCCTTCATCCCTTCCTTCATCCCTTCCTTCAGCCTCTCTACAACCTTCTCCGTGTGCACGCCGCGCGAGCCTTTGACGAGAACGAGGTCGCCCGGTCGGATAAAACTTGCGACTGCTTCGCCCGCCTCTTCCGCGGTCTCGAAGAACGCGGTCGCTTCTTCGGTCATGCCCGCCGCGCGCGCGCCTTCGACAAGCTCGCGCGCGTGCCCACGCACGCCCCAGACCACATCCACGCCGAGTCCGGCGATCTCACGCCCCGCCTCGCGGTGGAGCGCCGCCGACTCCGCGCCGAGTTCGAGCATCTCGCCCGCGACGACGATGCGCCGCTTTACCCCCTCGCCGCCCTGCGCCACCGCCTCCGACATGGCGAGCAGCGAGCGCGGGTTCGAGTTGTACGAGTCGTCTACGACCGTGAACCCCTCGGCGAAGTGCAAGACCTCGCCGCGCATCCGCGAAGGCGCCGCGGTAGCGAGCGCGCCGGCGATGGCGTCCGGCTCGATGTCGAAGCAAGTGGCGACAGCCGCCGCCGCGAGCGCGTTCGACAGATTGTGACGACCGGGCATCGGCAGTTCGACTTGCGCCTCACCGAACGGCGTGCGAAGCACGAAGCGCGTCAGGCCAAGTCCCGCGCGCTCGATTTTGGTCGCGGTCACGTCCGCCGGGTGGTCAATGCCGTAGGTCACGACGCGGCCTGCGTGTTTCTCGCGCATCGCGGCGACGAGCGCATCGTCCGCGTTCAAGACCGCCGTGCCGCCCGGCTTCAGCCCCTCGACGATCTGCGCCTTGCCGGCGGCAATCGCTTCAATCGAACCCATGAATTCGAGATGCACGGGCACGACCGTCAGTACCACGGCCACGTCGGGCGGGGCGACGAGGCAATGCCGCGCGATCTCGCCGGGCAGCGACATCCCCATTTCGAGGACAGCCACATCGAAGTCACTCGGCTGCGCTCCTCCGCTCTCCATTTGCAAGATGGAGAGCGCGACGCCCAGCTCGTTGTTGAAGTTCTTGCGACTCCGCAAGACCCTGCGCCCGCTCGCGGCGAGGACGTGCGCCGTCAAGTCCTTCGTCGTGGTCTTGCCCGCGCTGCCCGTGATGCCGACGACGGGGCCGCCCCACTTTCGCAGCACTCCGCGCGCGAGCATCTGCAACGCCTCAATCACGTCCTCGACCAGCAACAGGCGCTCGCCGAGAGCCTCAAGCTCAATATCGCCCTCGACCCGGCGGGTGCGCGCGACAGCCGCCGCCGCGCCGTGTTCTAAAGCTTCGGGGATGAAGCGGTGAGCGTCAGCCGCCGAAGTGTCTGTGAAGCAGTGCCGGCTTAAGTCCTCCGGCGAGAGGGCGAAGAACAGTTCGCCCGGCGCGCACGCGCGCGAGTCGAGAGCAAATCCAGATATTTCTTTGTCAAAGACCGTTGTGTCCGCCTCTGCCACGGTCATGGTGGTGGCGCCCATCAAAGCCGCCGCTTCATTCAGTTTCACGTCCGACCCCATCCTTTACACGCGAGATGCCTAACGCGGCCCACGCGCCGTTCGAGTCTGGAAGGCCGGTCGTCTCTCAACCCTTTTCCTTTCGCGCCTCGCGCCCCGTGGAAACAGTCTCCGCTGCCAAAGCTTCCGCTGAAAACTCCGGCGCGCGCGGCGTGGCACGCTCCGTCATTCTGCGCGTCGCGCGGTGACGCCGCAAACGGTCGCGGCAGCCCGCGACCCTGCGTCTGATCTCGTCTCCGTGATAGTCGTTCAACTGTGAAAGACCGACGGATATTCTGTGACTTTGCATTTGCATTTTCCGGAATCAAAATTTCAAAGCTGCTCCGCGCGGGGGTTCTTCTTGCTCTCCGCGAAACACAAAGCACTTGCTTGAGCGTCTCTCGCTCCGACCTCTTTAATCACTCCTGTCAAAATTGATGCGGACGACTTGGCCCGCCTTCACACTCTCGCCAGCGGCGGGGCTTTGACGGACGGCGCGGCCTTCGCCGCTCGCTTCGAGTTCGAGTCCAAGCTGATCGCAGATACGCGCCGCGTCGCGCACGCTCCGTCCGCGTAAATCCGGCATCAGCAACGCGCGCTCGGCGGCGGCGGCGGCGTATACGATCTCGCTCACCTCCCCACCGCGCCGCACGACCTCCGGCGGACTCACGCGCCCTTCGCCCTCGCCCGCCTCGTCCGCGATTTTCCGCGCCCGTGCGGTCGCCGCGAGAAGCCGCTCTTCTTCGGCGGCTGGCTGCTTCTTCATCTCGTCGTCCGGCCTTACGCTAAGGTACGGGAGAATCTGGTCGGCGATCTCGCGGAAGATGGGCGCGGCCACGTCGCCACCGTGATAGGCGCCGATGGGTTCGTCAACCACCACGACGATGACGACCGAAGGATTCTCAACCGGCGCGAAACCCACGAACGACGCCACGTGCTTCGTCTTCGAATAGGCGCGCGTCTTCGGATCAATCTTCTGTGCCGTGCCGGTCTTGCCCGCCGCCGTGTAACCTTCGAGTTGCGCCCGCTTCGCCGTCCCCTTCAACGTCACCGACTCAAGCATCATCCTAATCTTGTGCGCCGTGTCGGCGCTCACGACGCGGTGCGACTCGACCTCGGTCTTGCTTACGATCTTGCCATCGGCGTCGCGGATTTCGCGGACGAGGTGCGGCGCGATTCGCACGCCATCGTTCGCCAACGCGCCAAAGGCCGACGCCATCTGCAACGGCGTCACGCCGATCTCCTGCCCGATGGCGATGGAGCCGATAGAGCTTTTCTGCCAGCGCGCGACGGGCCGCAGCAGGCCGGCTGTCTCGCCCGGAAGCTCGACGCCCGTCCGCGCGCCGAAGCCGAAGCGGCGAAT
Source organism: Pyrinomonadaceae bacterium (assembly GCA_041749275.1). Classification (GTDB taxonomy): domain Bacteria; phylum Acidobacteriota; class Blastocatellia; order Pyrinomonadales; family Pyrinomonadaceae; genus JBGTBQ01. The sequence goes on from JBGTBQ010000385.1 coordinate 19,450, forward strand.
GTAGTCGTACATCTTCGGGTCGCCGACACGCATCCCCAACTTAATCGCCGCGACGTTCGACGACTTCGCCATCGCCTCGGTCATCGTCAGCGTGCCGTAGGCCGTGTGGTCATGCACGACGCGCCCCGCCACGGTGATCGCGCCCATCTGGCAATCAATCTTCTCGTCCGGCTTTGCCAACCCCTCTTCGAGCGCGGCGGAGTGCGCGACGATCTTGAAGGTCGAGCCGGGTTCGTAGATATTTTGCAGCGCGTCGTTGGCGCGCGCCTGCTCGCCCTCTTTCCCGACGATGTTCGGATCAAAGGCGGGCGCATTGGCGAGCGCCAGAATCTCGCCCGTGCGCGGGTCGAGGACGATGGCCGTGCCCGACTTCGCGCGCGAGCGCTCGACCGCCGCCTTGATCGCCTGCTCCGCGCGAAACTGCACGACCTGATCTATCGTCAGCACGACCGACTGTCCGGGCCGCGGCTCAACGCTGAAGCTCTCATACACCTTGTGCCGCGCGTCGCCTTCGATGAGCAGCCGCCCGGCCTCGCCCGTGAGCGCCGCGTTGTGAAAATCCTCGACGCCGGCCATCCCCTTGTCGTCGAGACCGACGAAGCCGAGCACATACGCCGCCAACTCTCCATTCGGGTAGCGGCGCCGCGGCTCTTGGCGCGAGTGCACACCCTTGAGTTTCAACTCTTTGACGGCTCGACTCTGTTCCTCCGTCACCTTGCGCGCGACCCAGACAAAACTGCGCTTCGCCACCCGCGCCTGCCGCAAACGTGCGGCGAGCACCGCCGCGTCCAACTCCAGCACGCGGGCGAGCTTCCGGGCTGTGTCATCGAAATCTTCGACCTCGATGGGAACAGCGAAGTAAGAATCCGCGTCAACGCTGCGGGCGAGTTCACGGCCCTCGCGGTCGAGGATCAGACCTCGCACGGGGCTGAGCGTCTCCTCGTCCGATTGCTGCGCCCGCGCGCGCGAAGCCAGCCACTCATGCCGCGCCGTCTGCAAATACGCGAGACGCACTCCGACCGCTAACATCCAGACGCAAAGAAAAACGGCGACCGCTAACGCACGTCGCCGCGAAACATCGGGACGTATTGTCGCTCGTACAGCATAGCGTTCTGGCATGGCTGGCAACGGCCCTCTCAACCTGACTTGCGGGCGGATCGCTCCTTCCCGATGCCCACCTGACACTGTCAACGTCATTCAAAATCTCGCGCGCCCACCGCAAAAGTAACGGCAGCGGGCGCGCTACCGCGCTTGGACACTCTACAAACTAACGGCGGAGGACGGCGCTGGCGGTCGTCGCGCCCATCAAAGTCCGCGTCTCCGAACGCGGCTCGTCGGCGCGTCCCCGCGCTTCGATCTGTGCCGCGCGCGCGGGCTGCAACCCCAGTCCACGCGCGGCGCGCTCAAGTTTCTCAGGTGATGAATGCTCTTCGAGCGCGACGCGCAAGCGCCGCTGTTCGTCAAGCAACGCTTCGCGCTCGCGTCGCAGCGCCTCGGTCTTGTAGCCGTACTCGAAGACGGCGATCTGCTGCCGCACAGCAAAGACGAACCCCGCGGCGAGCACGAGGCAGGCCGCGAGCAGGCGCACCTGCCGCCGCGCCGCGCGCGGGTCGCGCTCGCGCCGGACGTGAACGTTGATGCACTGCTGCGGTAGTCTTCTCATCAGTATGTTGCCTCGGGCCGTTTGTCGAAAGGGATGGTGCGTCGGAAAGACTGAGAGTTGGGAGGAGAACGTGCGCGTTTACTTCTCAGTCCCGCCGGTCGGCGGCGTTTAAAGTTTCAAGCAGGCGCGCAGCTTGGCGCTTCGTGCGCGCGGATTCTCTTCCGTCTCCGTCACGGTCGGCACGAGGGGGCGCCGCGTCAGTAACTCGACGACTTTGCGCGCGCCGCACTCACAACGCGGCAGGCGCACATCACACTCGCATTGTCCGGCGAGCCGGCGCAGCGTTCGCTTCACAATGCGGTCTTCCAGCGAGTGAAAGCTGATGATTGCGAGGCGCCCGCCCGTCTGTAAAAGATCAACTGCTCGTTCGACGAATTCACCCAAACCTTCAAGCTCACGGTTGACGGCGATGCGGAGAGCCTGAAACGTCCGCGTCGCTGGGTGAATCCTCTCGCTCCGTTTGTGGCCGACGGCGCGCGCCACGAGTGAGGCCAACTCTCCGGTCGTCTTGACCGGCTCACCGCGCTCGCGCCTTTCAACGATCCAGCGTGCGATGCGGCGCGACTTGCGCTCCTCGCCGTACTCGTAGATGACGCGCGCGATCTCCTCTTCGGGGAGACGCGCCAGCAGTTCCGCCCCTGTCTCTTCGTCGCCCGATGCGTCCATCCGCATATCAAGCGGCGCGTCGTGGCGGAAACTGAAACCGCGCTCCGGCGTGTCAAATTGGAGCGACGAGACGCCGAGGTCGGCGAGGATGCCGCTCGCCTCCGCTTCGCCCGCCTCGCTTATCACCCGCGCCAGCTCACGGTGGTTCGCATGCACCGCCCGGAAACGCGGGCCGAAGCGTGCGAGGCGTTCCCTAGCCAGCCGCAACGCCTCGCGGTCGCGGTCAATGCCGAGAACGCGCGTCTCAGGCGCGGCTTCGAGGATCGCTTCGCTGTGCCCGCCAAGACCGAGCGTCGCGTCCACGAACAGCCCGCCGCGCTCCGGCGCGAGCAGACGAACGGTCTCAAGTAACAACACGGGGCGATGGGGCGCGCCCGGCCCCCCTCCGGACTCCGCCATTACCACCGCCCCGTGGTCTCGTAGAGCAGCGACGCTCGTTGGGTGACGGTCAGCGGGCTGCACAGCCCCCGAACCGCGTGCATCTTTTCGGCTCCAGAATTGCCAGCCATCACCCTTATCGCGCTCCCCGCTCTTTAGATTCCGAGCCGCGCCATCGCGGCCTCATCCTCTTCAGTGTAGGGGTCTGAGAGAAGTCGCCGCTCGAACCGCTCCAACTCCCAGACTTCCACGTATGTCAAATATCCGAGTACGGCCACGTCGCCCATGACGCCCGCCGATTTCCTGAGCAGCGGGTGGATCAACACCCGCCCCTGTGCGTCCATCGCCGCCTGCTGCCCGTAGTAGTTCGTGCTATCAAGAAATCTGCGTCTCGCCGGCTCCATCGAAGGTACAAGATTGAGCCGCTGCTCTATTGACTCCCACTCCGGTAAGGGGTAGATTCTCGCGCAGTCTCCGTTCAGGCTCGTAACATAAAACTCTATGCCGTATTTGTCCTCTATATATCTACGGAACGCGGTCGGCACCTTCAACCGCCCCTTTTCATCCATTCGCGCCGTGTAATTTCCTCTCAACATGGGAGTTGCGGCGGATTCAAGGAGCATGGACTGCTTAAAACTTAAAGTGAAACTCTAAACAATGTCGGCAACCTGCTCTTAGTAGCCCACTTTTAGCCACTTTTGACCACCTGTGGCGCATAGTACGCTTGTCTTTACAAGAGTGTCAAGAACAAAAACGCAGTCAAATCGAGATTTTTAAGCACGATTTGGTGTACTCGCCTTAAGCCACCACATAGCCAAGCGCCGAGGCTTCCTGTATAGTTGCCCGCCAAGCTCGTATAAATAAGTAGACAGAAGCCTTGACTGACTAAACCGCGGATGAATCTCGGCGAAACCCTTCTGTTTGGCGGCATCGTGGCGCTGGCTAATGTTCTGGGCGGGCTGCTGCTGACACGTCCCGGCGCGCCGGTTCGTAACACGCAACTCCTCAGATATTTGGTGGCGCTGGGAGCCGGGTTTATGCTGGCGGCGATTTTCATAGAGATTGTTCCCGAATCGGTCAGAATCTGGGCCGGGCGCGCGGGGCCGGGAAGCGACGGCGCGGCGCGGGGCGCATTGAGCGCGATGATGCTGCTTCTGGGCGGTTATCTCCTGATTCATTTCTTCGAGCACACCATCGCCCCGCATTTCCATTTCGGCGCGGAGACGCATCCGGAAGCCGTCGTGCGCCCGTCGGCGGCCTACACGGCTATCGGAGGGCTTTCGATCCACACTTTCTTCGACGGCGCGTCCGTAGCCGCCGCCTTCGCGGTTGATCGGAAGGTCGGGTTTCTCTTCTTCATCGCGGTGCTGCTGCACAAGGTGCCCGAAGGGTTTACGGCGGCTTCGATCATGCTGGCGTCGGGGCGCACGGCGCGGCAGGCGCTGCGGGCGACGCTCTTCATCGGCGCGGCGACGCTGGTCGGCGTGTTGAGCGTGGTGCTGCTTCAGACGCAGTTGGAGGAGGCGGTCGTCTACGCGCTTCCCTTTTCGGCGGGCGTGACGCTCTACGTCGCGGCGAGCGATTTGATCCCGGAGGTCAATCATCTGGAGGAGAAAAACCCGGTCGTGTCGCTCGTGGTCTTCGTCGGCGTTGCGCTCTTCTACGCATTACACGTGCTGATCGAAGGTTGATACGGCAACGGCGAGGCGTGAGAAGTGTGTGCGGGGCGAACAGTTTTGGTGATATTTTCGTTTTATCTTTTTGCTGAAATCATTTTGAAGTATTGATGCGAACCCGGCACACATCGTTATTGGCTTCGACGCTCGCGGCGTTGTGGCTGCTCGCGTGCGCGAGTGGCGCGCAGGCGCAGGAAGCGGCGCGCGCATATTCGCAATCTCCGCTCCCCGCGCCAACCGGATATGTCAACGATTACGCCAATGCGATTGACGATCAGACGCAGGCGCGGATGGAGCGAATTCTCACGAGCCTGAAAGAGAAAGCCGACATCGAGTTCGCGGTCGTGACCGTGCCGACGACGGGCGGACAGGACATCTTCAATTACTCGCTCGCGGTGGCGCGCGGCTGGAAGATCGGTTCGCCGGAGGGAGAGAAGAAGGGACTGCTGCTGCTGGTCGCCATCGAAGACCGCAAGTATCAGATACAGGTCAGCCGTCATCTCGAAGGCGACCTGCCGGACGGTCTGGTCGGCGAGGCCGGGCGGCGAATGCGCGAGCCGTTCCGCGCAAAAAACTATAGCAAGGGACTGATGGATGCGGTGCAGACTTTCATCGCCACCATCGGCGAGCAGCGCGGTTTCACGTTTGAAGAGGTTGACCGAGCCTACGCTTACAAGCAAGCGGCGCGTCCGACCGGCGGCGGAAGAAGAAGGCAGGGCGGCGGCATCGGACTCGGCGCCTGCTGTCTCATCGCCATCGTCATCATCATCATCATCTCGATGTTGGGCGGGCGGCGCGGCGGGCGCGGAGGCGGCGGCGGTGGCGGCCTACTGAATGCGCTTTTGCTGGCGAACGTGTTGAGCAGCGTGGCGAGTAGTAGCCGGGGCGGTTCGAGCGGCTGGGGCGGCGGAGGCGGTTCCGGCTGGGGCGGCGGTGATAGCGGCGGCTTCGGAGGCTTCGGCGGCGGCGGCGACTTCGGCGGCGGCGGCGCGGGAGGAGACTGGTAGAAAGGTGGAAGACAGAATTATGAACGATGAAAAAAGCGACTTGTCTTTCTTCATCCTTCTCACTTCTGACTTCATCGTTGATTGTTATGGCTAACAGAGTGGCGCAGGAAGCTTTCAATCATCTCATCGGCGATCTGCGTGCGACGCACGGCGAGAATCTCGCATCGGTAGTGTTGTATGGGTCGGCGGCGTCCGGTGATTTCGTCGAGTCGCAATCGGATTACAACCTGCTGATCGCGCTCAACCGCATCACGCCGGAGGATTTACGGCAGGCGCAGGCGCCGACGCGCGAGTGGCAGCGCCTCGGCCATCCGCTGCCCGTCTATTTCACCTTCGCGGAGTTGCGCGACGCGGCGGATGTTTTCCCCATCGAGTTTCACCAGATGGAACGCGCGCGCGTCGTGCTCTACGGGCGCGACCCGTTCGAGACGCTCCGCATCTCGGATACAAACCTGCGCCACCAGACTGAGTACGAGTTGCGAAGCAAGCTCATTCAGTTGCGCCGGCTCTACATTCCGCATTCGGTCTCGGCGCGCCGGCTGCAAGACTTGATGACGGATAGCCTGTCGAGCTTCGCTACGCTGTTCGCGCCCGTGCTGCTGCTGCACGGCCAACAGCCGCCGGTCTTGAAGCATGACATCGTGCGCGCGACCGTGCGTTCGCTCGCGCTCGACGCCGAGCCGTTCGAGCGCGTCTTCGAGTTGCGCGCTAGCGAGCGCACGCTCGATGACGTAGAGGCCAACGAACTTTTCGCCGCCTACATGGCGCAGATCGAGCGCGTCATCGAGGCGGTTGACCGCGTGGACATAGTAGATAACAGGTGACGTTTGAGAGGCGTCGTGTTTCAGACGAGGACTTACGGAAAGAGGAGAATTGTAATGAACAAGAAAAGGATGTCGCTGCTGGCGCTGGTCATGCTCGTCGCCGTGGTGGGCAGCGGTTGCGGTTATAACACCCTGACCACCAAGCAGCAGAACGTGAAGGCGAAGTGGGCCAACATCGAGACTCAGTTGCAACGCCGCGCTGACCTGATTCCCAATCTGTTCGAGGCGGCGAAAGCCGCGGGCGTACAGGAGCAGGAAGTATTTGGACAGATCGCTGACGCGCGTTCACGATTACTGAACGCGACGAGCGCCGCGCCGACGGGCGAGGGCGGCGACAAGTCACCCGAACAGAAACAGGCCGTCATCGAAGCCAACAACAGTTTTGGCGGCACCATCGGGCGGCTGCTGTCGCTCACCGAGAGCTACCCGCAGCTCAGGTCGAGTGAAAGTTTTTTGAAGTTTCAGGATTCGCTAGAGGGCACCGAGAACCGCATCAGCGTCACGCGCGAGGATTACAACGCGGCGGTGCAGGACTACAACACCTCGCGCGCGCAGTTTCCGATGGTGATCTCGGCCAAGCTCTATGGCTTCAAGGAAGAGCCGCTCTTCAAGGCCGACGAGGGCGCGCGCCAAGCGCCGCAGATCAACTCTGAAAGCTTGCGCCGGAATCAGGGCGGGCAGAGCAACACCGCACGGTAGAAATCAACCAAACCCTATCCAGTGTTTAGTGACGGGCAATGCCCGCCGTCCCAAGTTCCGACGAGACTTGAGACGGCGGGCATTGCCCGCCTCTAAACGCTCATGCTTTGACTGTCAGAATCCGCGCGAACTGCACATGCCGCAGTGGTCGCAGGGTTTGCCGCCCGGCTCGACGGCGCAGGTCTTCTCGTTCTCGAAAAAATCAACCAACTCGGAGACGGCCTCGCCGATGCCGGCGAACTTTTCCTCGCTCGGGTGCGCGACGACGGGGAGATAAGTGCCGCTCAACCACGTCGAGCGCGTCGGCGTCGCGGCGGGCATTTGCATTCCCTGCCGTCGCGCGCCGGCCTCGCGTGAAGACGAAGGCGCGATGGAACCGCGTGCGTCCGATTCGCAATCATCGTCATGCGAGATGTGCGCTTCAAGATGCGCGAGACGCCGTTGCATTTCGGACAGTCTCGTCCGGAGCGCGGCGATCTCATCCGGCGCGGCGGCGGGGTGCGCCTCGCTGTTCGCGCCGTCGGACGCGGGCGTTGACGCATCCAACTTGCGCGCGATGCGCTCGGCCAGTTCTCGAATTCTGTCCTGCTCGCTGCTCACTCGGAAACCGCCCTTCAACTATTCCAACAGGTCAACTCGATCAACAACGCCGACGATGGCCGAATCAATGGCCGCTCCCTGCTCGCCCGTGGCGGCGGTCGAGGCGCCCCAGCCTTCCTGCACGATGAGCACGATGTCGCCCGCGCCCGCGTCAACCGAGTCGAGCGCGATCAACGTCGCCCCCCATTCCGCGCCTTCGGGCGTCACGGGCTGGCACAACATCACGCGCGCGTTCGCGTAACGCTCATTCTTCTGCGTCGCCACCACGTTGCCGAGCACGCGCGCCAGAATCATCTCGCCCGGCTCCCATTCGTGACGTGTGCGTCGGAATCAACGATGCCGATGATGGTGCAGTCGGTCGGCGTGTCTTCGCGCCGGAAAGGAAAGCTCGCTTCCTTTCCGCGGCACCAGAGGACGAGTTCGCCCACGCCGGCCCCGATAGCGTCAAGGGCCACGAGCGGCGGCCCCTGCGGTTGAAGGTTGGCGTTGAGCGACTGCACGACGAGAAGCTTCCGCCCTACCAGCGAATCATTCTTCACCGTCGCCACGACCGTCCCGATGACGCGCGCCAGTTGCATCGCGGGGCATCTTACCGCGAACAGTGCCGCGAGCGGTAGCAAGCGGATTGTGTCTCGCGCCAACCGACCCGCGCGCCGTACCGTTGCGCGCTCAGGGCGGCTGTAGTCCGGGGTTGTCCACGCCCTCGACTGTGGAATTTCCTGTTGCCCGACGGGGGAGGTCGGATGTTACTCTATCGCGCATGAACGGGACGAACAAAAACTTCGCGCGGCGCGGACTGCTCTGCGTGTGCGCCCTCGTCAGCCTCATTGCGCCCGGCGGGCTTGCGCGGCCAGCCACGGAGGATGCCGTGTCGAAGGCGCTCGTGGAAGAGCTGCGCCGCGCCAAAGAGGCGCTCGGCCAGAAGGGCAACCCGCCGCCGTACTTTATCAGCTATCAGGTCATGGAGGTCGAGTCCACGCTGATTAGCGCCTCTTACGGCGCGCTGCGCTTGAGCGCCACGAACCGCGCACGTCTTCTCGACGTTGACGTGCGCGTCGGCGACTACCGGCTCGACAACACGCACCGGCTCAGGGGCGACGGCGCGACCGACTACACCGGCGGCTACACGCAACCCGTCTCGCTTCCCATCGAAGACGACGTTGACGCCATCAAGAGCGCCATCTGGCTCAAGACCGATGAGAAGTACAAGGAGGCGGTCAAGCGTCTGATTCACGTCCAGACCAACCGCGCCGTGAAGGTCGAAGAAGAGGACCAGTCCGCCGACTTCTCGCGCGAGACGCCGCAGGTCGCCAGTCTCCCGCCGGTGCGTCTCAAGCTAAACGCCGCCGCGTGGGAGAAGAAGGTCAGGGAGTTGTCCGCCGTCTTTATGAAGCATCGAGAGATTCACAGCTCCGCCGTTCTGCTCGTCGAAGAGGCGCTCAACAAGTATCTCGTCAACACGGAGGGCGCGGCGCTGCGGCACGGGAAGACGCAGGCCACGCTCGTCATCCTCGCCACGACGAAGGCCGACGACGGCATGGACTTGTTCCGCTTCGAGACCTTTGAAGCCTTCACGCCCGAAGGGCTGCCCACGGACGAGACGCTCAAACAAGCGGTCGAGAAGGTGTCGAGCGACCTGCTCGCGCTACGTCAAGCTCCGGTCATCGAGCCGTACACCGGGCCTGCGATTTTGACGGGACGCGCAAGCGCCGTCTTCTTTCACGAAATCTTCGGCCATCGCATCGAGGGCAACCGGCAGAAGGACGAAGCGGAGGGCGGCACGTTTACCAAGCGACGAAATCTGCCCGTGCTGCCGCCCTTTATCTCCGTCTATGACGACCCGACGCTCGAACGCTACGCAGGCGTTGATCTGGCCGGCTCTTATCGTTTCGACGACGAGGGCGTGAAAGCCGAGCGCGTGGCGGTCGTGCAAAACGGCATGCTCAAAAATTTCCTGATGTCGCGCTCGCCCATCCTCGGTTTTGAAAAATCGAACGGGCATGGCCGCAAGTTTCCGGGCTTCGCGCCGGTCGGTCGGCAGGGCAACTTGATCGTGCAGGCGGCGCGGACAGTGCCGCGTGCGCGTCTGCGCCAGATGTTGATTGCCGAATGTCGCCGGCAGCGCAAGCGGTTCGGTCTCTTGTTTGAGGACGTGGCCGGCGGCTTCACCACGACGGCGCGCTCGACGCCGCAGGCGTTTCAGATCACGCCTATCATGGTCTATAAGGTCTATACCGACGGGCGGCCCGACGAGTTGGTGCGCGGCGTGGACATCATCGGCACGCCGCTCGTCTCCTTCAGCAAGATCATCGCCAGCGACGACCAGCCGGAAATCTTCAACGGCTCGTGCGGCGCGGAGTCCGGGATGGTGCCGGTCTCGGCGGTCGCGCCCGGCATCCTGACCGCGCAGATCGAGGTGCAGAAGCGGCAGAAGTCGCCCGAACTCCCGCCCATCCTCCCGCCGCCCGCGTTTGACAAGAGCGAGACCGCACGCCAAGCGAGGGGGAATCGTTGATGAGAAAACACTGCGGCCTCATCCGCTGTCTCGTCGCCGCGCTCGTCGCCGGCGCCGCCCTCTCGACGCCCGCGTCCGTGCCGCGTGCCAACCCCGACGGCGATGTGCTGCTCCGCGCCATGCAGGACGAGCTGTCGCGCTCGGTCGCACGACTTAAATTAAAAGAGCTGGAGAAACCTTACTTCATCGAGTACGTGCTCGAAGACGAAGACTCTTTCTCGGTGAGTGCGACCTTTGGCGCGCTCACGGCCCGCTCGCGCACCCGGACGCGCTCTTTCGGCGCACGCACGCGCGTCGGCAGCTACGATTTCGACCAGACGGGCTTTATCAGCTCCTTGCCCCCTTACAGCGCCGAAGGCTTTTCGTCCCCGCTCGTCGTCGAAGACAACTACGACGCGCTCCGCCACGACATCTGGCTCACGACCGACGGCGCATACAAACAGGCTCTCGAACACCTCTCACGCAAACGCGCCTATCTTCAGAACAAGACCGTGGAAGAGAAAGCGGCGGACTTTTCGCGCGAAGAGCCGGCCATCGCCGTCGCCTCTCTTCAGACGCTCCGTCTCGAAGAGTCGCAGTGGGAGCGGCGCGTGCGCGAGTGGTCGGTGATCTTCAGAGAGTTCCCGGCCATACAGGGTTCGGGCGTCGAGTTCGGCGTGCAGCTCGCGCACCGCTATCTCATCAACAGCGAGGGCACGCGCATCCGCCAGCCCATCCTCTTGGTCTCCTTCACGGCGCACGCGCACGCGCAGACGGCGGAAGGGGTTGACATCACACACTCCGTCCGGCTCTACGCCAACAATCTCGAAGAGTTTCCCGCCCCCGAAGAGGTGGCGCGCACGATTCGCCGCATGGCCGAGGAGCTGACGGCCTTGCGCGCCGCGCCCGCGCTCGAAGGCAAGTATTTGGGGCCGGCGCTTTTTACCGGGCAGGCTTCCGCCGAGCTGTTCGCGCAGATGCTTGCGCCGCATCTGGCGGGCGGTCGTCCCCCGCTCACTGAAAATCCTTACTCCTCGCCGCAGAAGAGCGCGCTCGCAGACCGTCTCAACCGGCTCGTGCTCCCCGCTTTTATCAAGGTCTATGACGACCCGACCGAGCGCGAGAGCGAGGGCCGCGCGCTCCTCGGCGCATACAAGATTGACGACGAGGGCGTGGCCGCGCGTCGCGTCTCGCTCGTTGAAGACGGGGTGCTCAAGAATCTCTTGATGTCGCGCCGACCGAGCAAGGAGTTTGCGCGCTCGAACGGGCACGGGCGCGGCGCCGGGACGGGCGCGGCGGAGCCGCTCATCGGCAACCTCTTCGTCCGCGCCAAGGACGGCCAGAGCATCGCCGACCTGAAGAAGCAACTAATCAAGACGTGCCGCGCGCAAAATCTCGCTTACGGCATTCTCGTCAAGGCGCTCTACGCAGACCCCGCGCCCGACGGGATGGGACTGAGCGCGCCGCTGCTGGCCTACAAGGTCTATGTCGAAGACGGGCGTGAAGAGTTGATTCGCGGCGTCACGGTCGAAGACATCTCCGTGCGGGCGCTCCGGCAGATCATAGCGGCGGGCGACGACTTGTTCGTCCACAACACCTTTACGGGGAACGTCCCCGCCAGCGTCGTCGCGCCCGCGGTGCTGCTCGAAGAAGTTCAGCTTAACAAGATCACCGGCGCGCAGCAGAAGCCGACAATCCTTACACATCCCTATTTCAGCAAATGATTTTGCAAGGCCGGGTTGAGTTGAAGCACAAGCAGGCGGGGCAAGCCGCCCTTCTCGACCTGTGAGGTTGCGGGCGTTGAATTTTCCCACTCAACGCGCGCCGCCTCACAGGTCGGGAAGAGGGCTTGCCCCGCTTGACTTGCGATACGTGTCCCGTCAGTCGCTAATAAAATCCACCGTGTCCACGATGCCAACGATGGCCGCGTCAACGGGCTTGTCCTTCATCCCTTCGGCGAGACGCGCCGACGAACCCGCGACGACGAGCACGCGCTCGTGGAAACCCGCGCCGACCGTGTCCACGGCGACGAAGTAACCGGAAGCCTCCGTGCCGTCGAGATTCAACGGGCGGACGAGCAGCAGCTTAGTGCCCTTCAGGCGCTCGTCCTTCTGCGTCGAGACGACCGTGCCGAGGATACGCGCGATAAGCATAAGTAAAACTCGGCGGCGGCGAAAACACACGCCGCACGCCTCGGCTTCGCGGGTGGGGCATTCACCCCACCCTTGACCAAAGGGCGCTGCGCCCCTTTGGAAACCCAGCTAATATGGACAGCTTCCTCCCCGCCGCAAGCA
>JBGTBQ010000386.1:0-8576 GCA_041749275.1 Pyrinomonadaceae bacterium
TGCCGTGTGGCTGAAGGCCGCGCCGGAGTCGCGCTTCGCGGTCGGGCGCAGGCCGAGCGGGTTGCCGCTCGCGCGCTCGGTGCGGTTGGCGAGCATAATCTCAGCCAGTTGGTCAGCCAGCGCGGGGAGTGACGAGGCGGAAGCGCCGGTCGCGGAGATGGACGGCGGAGCGTCCGACGTTGAATCCGTGGCCGGCGCCGCGGCTATCGCCGGCAGCGAGGCGTCGGAAGTGTCGGTCGAAGGAGTGGAGAAGACGGGCATTCTGTTCGGGGTTCCATCATAGAGGTCGGGGATAGCGGGCGGCGTAATCGGCAACTTGAACTGACCGCGCGGCGAAGAGAGGGCCGACGCCTTCGCGTCTTGGGCGAAGGCGGCCTCTTGAGACTCGGTCGGAGTGGTACTCGTCACGAACTCGACAGGCGCGTTCGGCGCGGTGCTGCAAGTGACGTAGTTAGAGCCGGAAAGACTGGCGGTTCCGCCCGTGCCGAAAGTGCCGGATGCGCTGCCGGGGTTCAGGCTTGACACGTAAGCTTCAGCTTGCGGCCCGGTTGCGGGCGACGGGCTGAGGCCCTCGATGCCGAAGTCGTTGACGGTGGCGACCGACCCCTGCTTGCGGATGGAAATGCCCGGCGCAGTGGAGCCAGTGCCGGTGTTTGTGCTGCCTGCCGTGGTATTGGTGCGGATGTCGAAGCACGCGGTAGTGTCGCCGGACGCGGAGCCGGAACTGGCCTGAATGCCGGCGCGGGCGGCGGTCGTCGGTGTTGGCGCTGCCACAGTGTTGTTGGTGATCCTCGCGTTTAGAGTGCACTGCGAGTTATTGGCGATGGCAAAAATACCTTGCCCGTCGGTGTTCATGACGTTGTTGTTATTAACAATCAAGGTCGTTGTGCCGTTGTCGGGCGTGTTCAAGAAGCCGTCGTCAGTGCATCCGACACCGATGCCCGCGGAGGCCACCGCGTTGTTGGCGGAAATGAAGTTGTTGTCCACATTCATCGAGACCGTGGCCGGCCCGAAGCCTGTCAGCTCGATGACCACGCCGTCAATGTTCCTAATCCGGTTAGCCGCCGTGCCATTGTTCGAGACGTTGTAGTTGCCTTGGCCCACGCCGTTGACCCCGCCAGTGACGAAGCGGTCGGGCTGGTTGCCGATGCCGCCGTTGCCGCCGTTCATCAGGTTGCCGGTGACAGAGATGATGTCTGTGCCGCTCCCGGCGGTGCCGTAAGTGACCGGCGGCGAGGTTGCGCTATCGATGGAGTTGGCTTGCAGCACGAAGCCCGCGCCAGCGCGGAAGTCCGTAATGCTGTTGTTGGCGAGCGTCGCCTTCGTCACGACGCCGCTGGTCGAAGCCGTCGAGTTGGAGATGAGGACGACCGCCGAGCCGGGCGTCGCCACGTCGCCCTTGTCTGTGAACTGGTTGTTCGAGATGTTGACATCCGAGAGCGTGGCCCCAAAGTTCTCGATGTCCACGCCGTTGGCCTCGGTCTGCGTGCACTGGTTGTTGGTGAAGGTGACGGTTCCCGTGACGTTGGCGGCGTTCAGGTCGTCGAACGAGACGCAGCTTTCGTCGTTGCCGTCGCCCGCATCGTTGATCTTGCCATTCGTGTAGCTGAAGGTGTTGACTCCCGTGCCGTTGACGCCGTGTCCCGCCGGGAGCTGGATGTTCACGTTGTTGAAAAACACGTTGACGACGTTGGTCAGCGAGATGGCGTCGCCGGTGTTGTTCTGGATAGTGCCGCCGGAGTTGTCTCCGCCCTGCGCCACGTTGCCGCCGCCGTTGACGCGAAAGCCGCCGGGGCTGCCCGTCGTCGAGGTGTTCGTCAAAATGATCGCGTTCGCGCCGCCGCTGGCCGCGACGCTCGTGAGCTGCATGTTGAGCGGCGTGCGGCTCGCCGCGCTGGTGCCGGCGATGTTGACGGCTGCCGCGCCCGACGAGTTAACCGTCCCGCTCGCCGACGAGATCGCGCCCGTGCTGGTCGTCGAGACGATGCCTTGCGCCGTGCCGGTCGTGAAGATGCTGACCGCGCCGAAGCTCTTCGCGCCCGACCCGCCCGTGATCGTCACGGCCTGATTGGTCATGCGCGCCCCGCTCGTGCCCAGCGTGAGCGTGGACGTGAAGCTGACGTTGCCGGCGGCGTTGTTGATGTTGACGCCCGTGCTCGAAGCGCCCCCTGTCACTGCGCCGTCGAAGCCGACCGTGTTGCCGGTCGTCCCGTCCACATTGACCACGCGCTGCCCCGCCGTGTTCTGCGTGATCGTCCCGTTGTAGTCAACCGTCGGCGACCCGCTGTTGACGTTGAAGGCCGTCCCCGTCGGGCTGGTGATGGCAGCGTTCGTCGAAAAGTTGAACGTCCCGTCCGAGCCGGTGAGGATGTCCACGCCCGCGTCGCCCCCGTTCAAGGTCGTCGTCCCGTTGAAGTTGTATGTTCCGTCGGCGTTGTTGAACTGCAAGCCTGTGCCCGCCGATGCGTTGAGCGTGCCCGTGTTGAAGGTGAGCATCCCCGTGTGCCCGCCCGCGACGTTGAGCAGCGGGTTGGCGTTATTCTTGGTCACGTTCCCCGGATAGGTCAGGCTCACCGACCCGCCGTTGACATTGATGGCCGGCGCCGTCGCCGCGCTCCCGCTCAGTCCCGTCCCGGCGGAGGTAACGCCCAGCATCCCGGTCACGCCGACGAGGTTGATGTTGGCCCCCGGCGAGCTGGTTGATTCCAGCATCCCGAAGGCGACGTTGGCGCCGAACGCCCCGCTGGTCGAGACGTTGACTGCGCCGCCCGTGCCCGTCACGTTGACCGTGTTGATGACGGGCGAGCCAACCGCCGCGCCGTTGAAGCCGAAGAAGCCCGGCGTGTTGCCCACGTTCAGCCCGCGCACCGTGTTGCCGTCGGCGAGGTCAACGCCGTTGCCGCTAGTGGTGACAATCGTCGGCGCGGTGGACGTGGCCCCGGCGAAGGTCTGATAGGCGGAACTGCTGTTGGTCGAGGCGGTGAAGACCGTGTTGAACTGAACCGCCTCGCCGATCAATCGCTGCGTGTTCCGCAGGTTGATGCCATCGGCCTCGGTGTATGTCCCCGTGCCCGTGCGAAGTGAAATGAAGTCGCCGTTCTTCGGGTCGGGCGCGGCGCCCGTTCCGGCGTTGGCCGTGTTGAAGGCGGCGATGGAGGTGAACGGCTGGCTGAAGGTGCCGCGATTCGAGCCGCCGGCGCTGTTGCTGATGAACCAGACCATCCCGCTGATGGTGATGGTGACGGTGTTCGTGTCGGAGAAGGCGCTGCCGTCGCTGACCGTGTAGGTGAAGGTGTCGGCGCCCTCGAAGCCGGGCGGCGGCTCGTAGGTGAAGCTGCCGTTGGCGTTCAAGGTGACGGAGCCATTGATGCCGCCCCGTCCCGCCGTGTTCGAGTTGGTCGCGACGCCCACGTTGGCCCCGGAACCCTGGACTTGCGTGACGGTCAAAGTCGAATTGTTGCCCGTGTCCGGGTCAATGTCGTTTGAGAGGACGCCGGGCGCGGCGATGGAGATGGGGATGTTGCCGCTGCCGGTGTAGGCGTCCGGAGCGGTGACGGGCTGCGTCATGATGGAGCCGGGGACGAGCGTCGTGTTCGGGTCGGGCGTGTCGTTGAAGACGACGCCGGTGGCGTCCATCGCGCCGGTGTTGTTGATCTGGATGGTGTAGGTGATGGTCTCGCCGGGGATGGCGGGACCGGGCGAACTCGGATAGGCGTCCGTCTTGGTGGCTGTGATGGTCGGCACGAAGGCCGGGGCCGCGAGCGGCGCGGGCACGGGCCGTGCGGCGGGCTGTTCGGTTCTGGCGTCCGTAGGCGTGCGCCTCTCGGAGATGGACGCGGGCTTTGCACCAAGCGGCGCGGCTTTGTCGGTGGAGGCCAACGCCAGCGGAGCGAGCTGCCCCGCGAGCATGAGGTAAGCGATCAAGCTGGCGACAAACGCTCTCAGGTTGCGACGGGCGAAAGCCGAGATCAGGTGTTTCATAACTCTCCTTATGGATATATTACCCTTAGCCACGCCGGGCACGAGGTTGGAAGACTAATGATGAGGAGACACAGCACACTTCAACCATGACGAACTGAGTAAACGGCATTCGGGGGCGGCTCATTGAAAGCCGCCCCCGCGAAACTGCCTGCGCCGCGTCAAGTCCGCGGCGGGAAGACGCCTTGCAGGGCGATGTTGAAGTAGAAGGTCAGGTACGGCTGCATGTTGTTGTGCGGCTGGTCGCCGCCGGCTGGTGCTAACCCGTTCGGATTCCACTGCACCAAGGCGCCCGGCGCTTGAAACATCGAGATGCCGACACCGAGGGCGAACAATTGCCCGTTGGGCGCCGTCTCCGTGCCGTCAACCTCGGAGGCGGCGACTGTGTGCGAGTGGGCGGGCATCTCGCTCTGAAGCAGCGTCACGGTCTCGGAACCTCCGGTCTCGCCGAGATCGTGCAGCGAGAGACCGGGGCCTTGACCGGGGTGCATCGGCGCGCGGCCCTGCAAATTCGGGAGGGCGAAGTTCGATTTGCCATTCCCGCCGTAGGTCGTGCCGAGCAGGGAGAAGAGAGCCGTGTTCTGCGAGAGCGGGAGCAACTGCCCGTCACACCACGCCCAACCCCGCGGTGCGAAGTTAAAAGGAAAGATGCGGATTTCAGCGACAAATGGGTCTGCCATCATTGTTCTCCTTAAGTTGGGGACGGGAAAATCCCGAAGAGCGAGATGATAAAGTCAATGCACAGGTAAGGCTGGAAGTTGGTGTGCGGCTGGCTTCCTCCCACAGGGGAGAGCGTCTGCGGGCTGAGCGTCGTTTGCGGTTGGTCGCTCCCGTAGGGAAAGACGGTCGCGCCCGTACTTTTAGCCGGCACGTTGTTGGTCGGGGCGTTGGTCGTCGCCAGATTGCCCGTCCCGAGCAGTGGATGGGAGTGCGCGGGAATCTGCTGGGTGGTGAGGGTGATCTCTTCAGCGCCGCCGGTTTCGGCGAGGATGAAGCCGCTGCCTTGGTGGATCGGGATGCGCCCGCGCAGGTCGGGCAGCGCGAAGGTGCTCTGGCCGTCGCCGCCGTAGGTCGTGCCGATCAACTGGAAGAGCGTTTCGTTTTCAGAGATGGGGAGCAACTGGCCCTCACAGAACATCCAGCCAGCCGGAGCGAAGTTGCCCGCAAACATTCGGATTTCACCGACGTAGGGTTGTGCCATCTTAAGTCTCCTTAGTTGGGGCTGGGAAAGATGCCCTGAAGGGCGATGCAGAAGCTCAGCGTCAAGAAGGGCTGCATGTTCAGGTGCGCCTGCGAGCCGCCGACGTTTGCGACCGCGTTCGGGGCGAAGGGTTGCAGATTGGCGGCGGCGGCCCAGCCAAACGAGAAGTTCGACTGCGCCGGCATGCGCTGTGGGGTCGGCCCGTTCGTCGTGTTCGACGCCTGCACACTGGTGGCGTTGACCACGTGGGTGTGCGTTGGCAGTTCCGCGATGGAGAGCGTGTGCGCCTGCTCGCCGCCGCGCTCGCCCAAAGTGTGGCCGCTGCCGACGTGGATGGGGGTGCGCCCGCGCAGGTCGGGGAGCGCGAAGTTGACGCGCCCGTCGCCGCCGAAGGTCGTGCCTAAGAGCGAGAAGAGCGCCTGATTCTGGTTGATCGGAAGGAGCTGGCCGTTGCACAAGGCCCAGCCCCGTGGGGCGAATACAAAGCTCATAATTCTGATTTCAGACAGGAACGGTTCTGCCATAGTTTACTCCTTTGGAGTCTGTACCGCGTGAGCCGTTGTCAACAGGCTGGTCGAAGTCGTCCGGCCCGGCAGCGCCGGCCCGGCGAGTCGAAGAAGCCTGTCAGCGTCAGACCTGTGTGTCAGAGTGCTGCGTAAAGAGTTATCCTGCGAATGCTGTCTCGCGGGAGCCGAAAAAGCCCTTGTCCAAACTGCGAAGCGTCGGGATTGTAAACGCAGGCCGGAAGAATTACAAGAAAAAGCTTAAGCGCGAGTGCACCAAATAACATTTGGCGAGCAGGAAAAAGATCGCTTACCGCTGGCGCCCCCAGTACGCCCGCGCTCTCCCATCACAAATCAGTTGTCAGTTCGCGCGTAAATGAATACACTCAGCCCAGCGCACGGCTTTGGCCGTGCGTCTTGCCGAAAGAAGGGCATTCCGCTGTATCCGCGAAAATTTAGGAGAAGAAACAACCATGTCAGTTCCGCGACGGAGGTTTTTGAAGTCCGGTGCGCTGGCCGCTGTGGCCGTCGGACTTCTGTCGAAAGCCCCCCTCATCGCATTCGGGCAGGATTCAACCCGTTCAGCCACTCAGGACGGCACTTATCCAATTCCTTACGAGGCGAAGACCGACCGCGTCTTCTACTTTACGAAATCCACGTTCGACCCATACCTCGACACGGACTTCACGGTTCGCGCCGGGGTTCTCGTTGCCACGCTTCGCCTGATTGAGGTCGAAGCGTGCGGCTCGCCCGCGCCCAAAGGGGCCGGCGAGTGTTTCTCGCTCACCTTCCGCGCCGACCGGACGCTCTCCATCGCGCGCACCATCCACACCTTCGATCACTACGCGCTGGGCAAGTTCGATCTCTTCGTCTCCGAGACCAAAATGAAGAACGACCCCGATACCATCTACTACGTGGCCGTCATCAACCACCGCACCGAAGCCGGGCCGCCCCCGAAGCCCGAAAAGCCTCCGGCGCGCGAGTCGCGGCCCAAATCAAAGCCGGGGCGCGACCCAGAGCAGTAAGACGCTTGCTAACAGGTCAGAACCGCCTGCTCCAAGCGGGCGGTCTTTAAGCTTGAAAAACCAGACCGCCCGCTTGCGGCAGGCGGTTCTGACCTGCCTCAACTTTATGGAGAGTGACGTGGCTGAAAATAAATCCGGGACGGACGGTCGCGTGACGTTGCGCGCCGTCACGCCGGAAGATGACGAGTTCCTGCTCGCCGTCTACGCCAGTTCGCGCGAGGAGGAACTGGCGCAAGTTCCGTGGGCTGAAGGGCAGAAGGAGAGCTTCGTGCGGTTGCAGTTCGACACGCAGCGCGCCGAGTATGAAGCGCGCTTTCCGGAGGCCCGCTACGAAGTGATTCTGATTGACGGGCAGCCCGCCGGGCGGCTCTGGGTCGGCGAGGCGGCGGATGAGATGCGTCTGCTCGACATCGCGCTCCTGCCGGAGTTCCAGAATCGTGGCGTCGGACGCCTCGTCGTCGGTGGGCTGATCGAAGAGGCCGCACGCAAGTCTCTCCCCTTGCGCCACATGGTCTTCATCCTCAACGCCGGCGCGAAGCGCTTCTACGAGCGGATGGGCTTCGTGGTCTTCGAGGAGTTCGGCGGCGGTTATCTCCACATGGAGTGGCGACCGGAGAAGAGAAGTTCATAGCTGTTGACCGTTAGCTACGAGCTTTCGGCCTATAGCCCTCGAACTCAGCAAAGGTTCTTATGGCGCTACCAGCTAATCGCTTTTGAAGTAGCTGAACACGGCCTCGTAGCGGAAACCGTTGGCGTCCTGCGCGATGGGGACGAGGAAGATGTCCATCTCGCCCATCCGCTCGTGCTCGATGCGGTAAGTACGCTGCGGGAGAAGCATGTCACGGGGGCCGCGAAAGTAGAGCGAGAAGCGCTCCATGTCGCCGCGAGCATGTACGAGAGAGGGGAAGGGCTGAATCTCTTCCAACTCCAGCTCCAGCGTGTGTTCCGCGTCCAGACGGACGCAGAACATCGTCTTCAAGTGGCGGGTGAAATTCTCTTCGGTCTGGTTCTCAGGCATCGTCTCTGTCTCTCGGCGTGAAGGTCGCGCGGCGCGTCTTCGTCGAGCGCGCCGCGAAATTAATCAGGGGCAAGATAACACGAGGCCGCGCCGGTTGGCACAGGGCGCGGCCCGCCGTTTGACGCGGACTCATTCGTCCCGCCGGGGCGCGGTCAGCAGCCCCGCGAGTAAGAGCACGGGGCCGATGACGAGCAGCCACATCATCGCTTCGAGTCCGAACCGTTCGGCGAAGGCCCCAAGCGCAAGCGGGACGGGCGAAGCGACGAGGCCGGCGGCGTTATCCAGCACCAGCACCGAGCCGCTCCGGCCCGGTATCTCGGCGTAGAGCCGTGCCTGAAGAATCGAATACCAGCCGGTGTTGACAAAGCCGAGCACGCCGAGGAGCACGAGCTTCGCCGTGAAGCCCTCCGCGAGCAGGAAGAGCGGGAAGAGCACGAGCACGCTCACGACGCTCCACAGCAGATAGCGCAGCCCGCTCACGCGCTCAAGCAGCGGGAGCAGCAGAAAGTCGCCGGGCAAGCCCACGCACGTCAACACGACCAGCGCGAGCGCCGCCTGCCCCTCCGTTGCTCCGACCGTGTCTACGAAGTAGAGCGCCAGAAACCCTCGCATCACGTCCCACATGAAATCGCTGCACTCCAACAGCACGAGCCAGCGCACCACCTCTCGCCGCCGGAGCGCGCGCAGGGCTTCGCGCACCCCTTCACGAAAACCACGGCCCGCGCCTTCGTCGCCTACTCCTTCGCTCAACGCCGGTGTCGGGAAGCGAAGTCGCCACGCCAGCGCGAGCGTGACCACCGAGAGCGCCGCCATCCCGACGAACAGCGCGCGCCAGCCCACGCCGTAGGCTA
>JBGTBQ010000387.1:0-2329 GCA_041749275.1 Pyrinomonadaceae bacterium
AGCGCGACGCGGGGCAAGGGCTGCGCCGCGTCATCAACGCGACGGGCGTCGTGCTGCACACGAATCTGGGCCGCGCGCCCCTGTCGGACGAAGCGCGGCGACGGGTCGCCGAAGAAGCCGCCGGCTACTGTGCGCTCGAATACGACATCGAGACCGGCGCGCGTGGCCGGCGCGGGCATCGCGCCGAAGAACTACTGTGCGAACTGACGGGCGCCGAAGCCGCGCTCGTCGTCAACAACTGCGCGGCGGCGGCGCTACTTGTGCTCTCGGCGCTCGCGCGCGGCGGCGAAACAATCGTCTCGCGCGGCGAGTTGGTGGAGATCGGCGGCGACTTTCGCGTGCCGGACGTGATGGCGCAATCGGGGACGAAGATGGTCGAGGTCGGGACGACAAACCGCACGAAGCTCTCCGACTATGAGCGCGCCTTCACGGAGAGCACGCGCCTCGTCCTGCGCGTCCACCCGTCGAACTATCGCGTCGTCGGCTTTACCGCCACGCCGTCTCTGGCCGAGATGGCTGCGCTCGCGCACGAACGGGGATTGCTCATCTACGAGGACGCAGGCTCCGGCGCTCTCTCTCGCCTCGCGCCCTACGGACTCGCGGACGAACCCGTCATCCGCGAATCAATCGAGGCCGGCGCCGATGTCGTCTCATTCAGCGGCGACAAGCTCCTCGGCGGCCCGCAGGCGGGCCTCGTCGTCGGGCGGCGCGAGATCGTCGAAAGGCTGCGCCGTCATCCGCTCTACCGCGCCCTGCGCGCCGACAAGCTCGCGCTCGCCGCGCTCGAAGCGACGCTCGACGCCTACCGGCGCGGAGCGCAGGAGGTGGAAGTTCCCGCGCTCCGCATGATCGCCGCGACGCGGGACGACATCGAGAAACGAGTCCACAGCTTCAGTCGCCGCCTCCGCGAGCGCCTCCACTCGGACGCGCTCAAGTTCGAGACTATGGACGGGCACTCCGCCATCGGCGGCGGTTCCGCGCCGACCACGCACCCGCCGACCGTGCTCATCGCCCTCACACACGAGCGGCTCTCCGCCGCCGCGCTCGAAGCGAAACTGCGGCGCGCGAGTCCGCCCATCATCGCGCGCATCCTCGAAGACCGCGTGGTACTCGACCTGCGGACGGTAACGGGAGAAGAGGAAGCAGAACTCATGGAGACTCTGACCTTGCTCTCTCCACGGAACAAGAGCGCCGAGTAAAGTTAGATCAGATTTCACTTGGCTGTACGGTCAGAACCGCCCCCCGTACACTGACTTGAAAACCGATCTAGTTTACGGGGACGTGGCCGGCGGTGGGCGGGAGCGCAGGCGGCTCGCCTGCCGGCGCGCAGGAGCAGGCTCAAAGATAGCGCCTTCACTCAAGGTTGTGCGCGAAGCGTGCCCCTTTTTCGCGCCCCGTGCTCAATGCAGGCGGGAAGCCCGCGCTTCCGGAAGAAGTCTCTTTTTCCACCTCACCAAACTTCGCCGGCGCACTCTCACAAAACTCCATGCTTGTCCGGCTTACGCTTGTCGTTGTATGATTCTTGTGTCGCCGGCCCTCAACCGGCGTGCCCGTTTGAAACCTTCCCGGATAACTTGCCCCTCCCGTAACATTGAAACGCTTAATTTTCACTTCTTTTAAAACCGTACTCGTCTCTGTCGCGCTCTCTCTCTGCGTCTCCGGATTGGTCGGCGCGGCGTGGGGCGTCGGCATGCTCACTTCTCTGGAAGATGTCTTCATGCTCGGCGGCATGACGGAGCAGAACGTGCCGCCGCAAACGTGGGTCGCGTGGCTCCTGATTACGGTCGCGGGCGTGAGCGCGGGCTTTGCCGTGGCGCGCGCGGGCGGACGCCGCGCGCTGCGTCTCGTCGTGCTGGTGCTCGTTGCCCTCTGCGCCATAAGCCTGACAGCCTCGCTGCTCCTGCATTTAAATTCGCTGTTCGCGCCGATGATGCTGGCCGCGCTGGGGTCGCTCGTCGCCGTGCAGGTGCGCCGCCTGTGGGTTATTGACGCCGCGCTGTCGCGGAGCGTTCAGTTCGTCGCCTTACAGAACCGCGTGCTCGAAGGCAGTCAGGCGAGCGCGCGGCTGGAGGGCGGGCTGAGACTGCTCGACGCGGTGCTGCCGCTCGACGACGCGGCCATCTTCCGACTCGAAGCGGGAGGCGACCTCGCGCCCGCCGCGCGCCTGCGCTCTTCGGTGATAGAAGCCACTGGCGGGAACGCGGACGACCGCAACAACGCGTGGCGTGAGGGCATCGCACTGTGCGAGCGCGCACTCTCGTCGCAAGAGGTGATCATCCAGCCGGGCACACAGGAGAACGGCGGGCGGGCGACCGTCGCCGCGCCGCTC
>JBGTBQ010000388.1:0-14635 GCA_041749275.1 Pyrinomonadaceae bacterium
GCGCGGCATCGGTCGCGGCATCGCGGTCGAACTGGCGCGGCTCGGCCACGCGGTCGTCGTCAACTTCGCGGGCAACGCCGGTGCAGCGGAAGAGTGCTTGCAACTTGTGCGCGAAGCGGGCGGCGACGGCATGACGGCGCGCGCCGACGTTTCAACCTCCGCCGACCGCGAGCGGCTGGTGCGCGAAACGGTCTCCGCTTACGGTCGCGTAGACTTGCTCGTCAACAACGCCGGGGTCGCGCCCGACATGCGCGCCGACCTGCTGGATGCCGGCGAAGAGTCGTTCGACCGTCTCATCAACATCAACCTCAAGGGGCCGTACTTTCTGACGCAGCGCGTAGCGCGTCAGATGGTCGAGCAGGTGCGCCGGGGCGACGTGCGCGGCTTCGGCCCTCCGCGCATCGTGACTATCACCTCGGCCTCGGCCTACGCGGCCTCGACCAACCGCGGCGACTACTGCGTCTCGAAGGCGGGCCTCTCGATGATGACGAAGCTCTACGCGGCGCGGCTCGCCGAGCACGGCATCAACGTCTACGAGATACGGCCCGGCGTCATCGCCACGGAGATGACCGGGGCCGTGAAAGAAAAGTATGACCGCCTGATCGAACAGGGCGCGTGGCCGATTCGCCGCTGGGGCGAGACTTCCGACATCGGTCGCGCCGTCGCATCAATCGCGCGCGGCGACTTCCCATACTCGACGGGCGAAGTCATCAACGTGGACGGCGGCTTCCACCTGCGGACGCTTTAAAGAAGCTGTTAGCAAAGACAAACAGCAAACAGCAAACCATGATCCCCAAACTCGACACCCTCCGACGCATCACCGATGCCGGTCTCGTGGCGGTCGTGCGCGCCGAGACGGCGGAGCAGGCGGTGCGCGTCGCCGAGGCCGTGCTTGCGGGCGGCTGCCCCGCCGTCGAAGTGACCTTCACGGTGCCGCGCGCGCATCGCGTCATCGAGGCTTTGGCCGAACGCTACAAGCCGTCTGAATTGATCCTCGGCGCGGGCACGGTGCTCGACCCGGAGACGGCGCGCATCGCCATTCTGTCGGGCGCGACCTACGTCGTCTCGCCGTCATTGAATACGGAGACGGTGCGGCTCTGTAATCGTTATCAAGTGCCGGTGATGCCCGGCGTGATGACGATCCGCGAGGTGGTCGAGGCGATGGAGTGCGGGGCCGACATCATCAAGCTGTTTCCCGGCGAAGCGTTCGGGCCGGGTTTGATTAAGGCGATTCGTGGGCCGCTGCCGCAGGCCCCCCTGATGCCGACGGGCGGCGTGGACGCGGAGAACGTCGGCGAGTGGATTAAGGCCGGCGCCGTCGCCGTCGGCGCGGGCAGCAGCCTGACGGGTGGGGCGAAGACCGGCGACTATGGCGCCATCACACGCGCGGCGCACGAGTTTATCGAGAAGATCAAAGAGGCGCGGGCGGTCTGATCTATGGACTGGCAACCGACAAGTCTGGACAAGACGCGTTAGAGTTCGCCGTCGCCGCCTCGTGCCTGAAGCATTCGATCAGCGGCGACTTCAACCTCATCTCGGTCGCGGAGGTCGAGGCGCTCGTCGGGGGCGATGCTTCGGGACGCGTGCAGCGATAGTCTTCTTACTGTGCGGTGTGGCTTCCGCCCTGAACGATGATGCAGAAGGTCTACTCTTGCTCCGCGTCGAGCACGCCCCGCACCTTCTTCGACAGGGAATCGGGCGTGAACGGTTTCTGGATGAAATTCGTGCCCTCGGCGAGGACGCCGTGGTGGACGATGGCTTCGTCCGCGTAGCCGGACATATAGAGGACGCGCATCTCCGTGCGAATCCGCAAGACGCACCCGGCCAGAAACCGCCCGCTCATCTCCGGCATCACCACATCCGTCAGCAGCAGGTGAATCGGCTCCAGATGCCGCTCGCAAATCCGTAGGGCTTCGGCGCCGGTGCTGGCGGCGAGCACGCGGTAGCCGCACATCTCAAGCACCTCGCGCGTCAGGCTCCGCAACATCTCTTCGTCTTCGACCAGCAGGATCGTCTCCGTACCGCGAGGCGCTTCCTGTGCCTCGGGCTGGTGGAGATAATCTTCGGCCTCCGCATCCACCCGCGGGAGGTAAATCTTGAAGGTCGTGCCGCTCCCTACCTCGGAGTAAACCCAGATGTCGCCGCTCGACTGCTTCACGATGCCGTAGACGGTCGAAAGTCCAAGCCCCGTCCCGCGCCCCGGCTCCTTCGTGGTGAAGAACGGCTCGAAGATGTGTCCGCGCGTCTCTTCGCTCATGCCGGAGCCGGTGTCAGAGACCGCGATTAAGACATATAGGCCGGGCGTGATGGCGGCATGGCTCTCGGCGTATTTTTCATCGAGGACAACGTTCCGCGTCTCGATGGTCAGCTTGCCTCCATGCGGCATCGCGTCGCGCGCGTTGATGGCGAGGTTGAGGATGACCTGCTCGATCTGTCCGGGGTCGGCCTTCACGTTTCCCAACTCATCGGAGAGCGCGGCCTTCAAGTCAATATCTTCGCCGATGATGCGGGGCAGCATACGAGTCATGTCGGCGATGACGGCGTTGACGTTGATGACTTGCGGCTGCAAGACCTGCCGGCGACTGAAGGCGAGCAGTTGGCGCGTCAAGGCCGTCGCGCGTTCGCCGGCCTTTTTAATCTCCTCGATGTTATGGCGGAGCGGGTCTTCCTTTTTCAGCTTCCGCAGTGTGAGGTCGCTGTAGCCATTGATGGCCGTCAGCAGGTTGTTGAAGTCGTGCGCCACGCCCCCTGCTAACTGGCCGATGGCTTCCATCTTCCGCGCCTGCAAGAGCTGCTCTTCGCTCCGGCGCAGCGCCTCCTCGGCCTGCTTGCGCTCGGTGATGTCGCGCGTGTTGACGATGCCGACGCGTGCGCCCTTTTCGTCAACGTAACTTCTGCCGATGGATTCGAGGACGAGCCATGAGCCGTTCTTGTGCCGGTAACGATACTCGACCGGCTCGGTGGCTTCCTCCGAATTCAGCCCCTTCTCGAAGACGGCGGCCACCTTCGCCACATCGTCCGGGTGCGTTCCGTCGAGGGCGCACCCGCCGACCAACTCCTCCGGTTTGTAACCCGTGATGCGTTCGACCGAGGGGCTTTCGTAAATGGTTATGCCGTCCGGGCCGACCACCGTGATGTTGTCGGAGGCGTGCTCGACGAAGGCGCGGAACCTCTCCTCGCTCTGACGCAGTCGCTGCTCGACGTGTTTGCGCTCGATGAGCCGAGCCGCCTTCGTCACGAGGCACATCGGATCGTAGGGCGCTTCCAGATAGTCGTCCGCGCCGGCCCGCAGCCCCTCGATGACGCTCGCGCTGTCTTTACAGATGGCGCTGACGAGCAGGATCGGCGTCCACCGCAGTCCGGGGTGCCGGCGGATCAGACCGCACATCTCGACGCCGTCCATGTGGGGCATCGAGACATCGCTGATGACGAGATCGGGAAACTCGCGCGCGGCGACCTCGAAACCCTCGCGCCCGTCGAGCGCGGTCAGGACGCGATAGTCCGACCGGCGCAACAGGGCTTTCATCAAATCGAGCTGGTCTCGCACGTCGTTGACGACGAGAACCGTAGCCTTCTCCCCTCCGCTCGGCGACGAAACATCGTCCCGTCGGGCCGCGCGCGCGCTCCCCGCTAAAGGCTCGAAACGGGAAGACACCAACGCTGATGGCCCGCCGACGGTCGAGGTTGCGGAATAGAATTCACCCATGCTCGTCTCACTGAAGCTGTCAGGCATAACCCAGACCCTTGTTATGTTGCCGCCGAATTGAACCGGCTGATTAGTGTTTGAAAAATATCTCTGAGCCGTTCCAGTTCAATCGCTTTATCCAGAAAGAAATCCGCCCCGGCGGCGGCGCAGCGTTTGCGATAAGGGGGCAAGACCTGATTGGTCAACATCAACACGACGGGCGCCGGCGCCTCGCGCTTGACCTCTTGCAGGACTTCGATCCCGCTCCCGCCGTGCATCTCGATGTCGAGCGTAATCACGTCGGGCTTCGTCGCGCGAATCGCCCGCAATGCCTCGCGCGCATCCCGTGCCTCGCCGACGATATCCACACCGGGAAACTCGGAGAAGAGATTTACCAATCGCCGGCGCAACAGGTCGCTGTTGTCCGCAATGAAAACTTTCATAGTCGGCTTGGGGGATCGTGGGGAGATGATCCGGTGTGTTCCACCAGCTTTCGGGGGAGATGTCAGGAACGAGTTTGAAGAGGCGAAGGAATCTGCCCGGACTCCCCCGCCTCTCAGTACGCGGCCCATCGCAGGAGGTGTGCCTCGACGAGTCGCGCTCGCCGCGGTCGGGCCACTCGCCCCAACGCCAGACCGCCGCAAAAAGCCCTGCTCCACACTCATGGCAAAGCTGTAGCTGAAGATACAGGCAAAGTGAGGCGGCGTGTATCAGGCTGACTTGGATATTCGTGTCGGCGTTCGCCCTACAACGAATCTCCGCGAAGTGTTTGAGGAAGCAAACGTTTGCGACGAAGGAGCAGGGAGAGACAGGCGGACCTACAGCGAGTTGAAACGGGAAGCTGCCATCCGAAAGACCGCTTTAAGCCGCGCCGCAACTCAGGCGGCGCAGCCGCCACTCGCGCCCGCGTTCGCTCAATCAACGAGCTTGTTCTGGATGGCGTAGTGTGTGAGTTCCGCGTTCGTCCGCATCCCCATCTTCTCCAGAAGGCGCGCGCGGTATGTGCTGATGGTCTTGTCGCTCAAGGAGAGCAGTTGGGCGATTTCGCCAACCGTCTTGCCGGAGGCGATGAGGGCCATGACCTCGAACTCGCGGTTGGAAAGCGTCTCATGGGGCGGGCGATCCGCGCCCCTTCCCAGATCGAAGACGAGTCTCTCGGCCAGCGACGGGCTAAGGTATCTGCCGCCCTCCGCCACTTTGTTGATCGCCTGCGCCAGTTCCGCGCGTGGACTGTCTTTGGTGATGTAGCCGGCGGCTCCCGCCTTGAAGGCCCGCCGCGCATACTGCTCTTCGGAGTGCATGCTCAGGATCAGCACGGGCGTCCGGGGGCGAACCTGTTTCAGCTCCCGCAGGACTTCCAGACCGCTCCGGCCTCCGAGCGAAAGGTCGAGCACCACGACATCCCAATCCTGTTCGCAGGCGAGACTGAGCGCTTCGGGAGCGGTGCTCGCCTCGCCGAAGCTCGCCGCGCCGGGCTGCTCGTCGAAGATTTTCTTCACGCCGTCGCGCACGACTTCGTGGTCGTCAACGATCAGGATTTTAAGCATGGCAGAGACACTTACTCCTGACGTTCAATCCGTATTTTGGTGAGAGCGCCATGTTCAATCTTTCGTCGGTCGGGCAAGTGGGACACGGACGACGACCGTGGTTCCTTTCCCCGCAACCCCTTCGATGGAGACCTCCCCGCCGATAAGGTGGGCGCGTTCGCGCATCCCCAGCAGACCGAGCGAACGCCGTCCCCGCTTCTCGTCCTCCGTGATTCCTTTTCCGTTATCGCTGATCGAGAGGATGAGGGCGTCTACGTCGAGTTCCAGCATGATGCCAACCCTCGTCGCCTGTGCGTGCCGGAGGAGATTGGTCAGAGCTTCCTGAGAGATACGGAAGAGGGACGTGGACTGCTTCCGGTCCAACTCAAGGTCATCGAGCGAGCAATCGTACCGGCAGACGATGCCGGTGCGAGCTTCAAACTGCTGCGCCTGCCATTCGAGGGCCGCGGCCAGCCCCAAGTCGTCCAGCACGCTCGGTCGCAGTTCCGAAGAGATGCGCCGGACGGTATTGACGGTGGCGTCAATCAGCTTCGACATCGCTTCGATCTTCTGGCGGAACGCTGGAAGCGACGATTGAACTTTCGCCTCGGCGAGCGTTTTATCCATCTCCTCCAAATCCCATCGCAGGCTCGTGAGCGCGGAGCCAAGCTCATCGTGAATCTCGCGCGCGATACGGACCCCCTCTTCCTCTCTCGCGGAGCGCAGGCTGGCCGTCAGAGCGCGCAACTGCTCGCTCGTCATGCGGTACTGTTCTTCCGCCTGCTTGCGCTCGGTGATGTCTTCGGCCAGCCCGGCGATCCGGTAGAAGTTTCCCTCGGCATCCTTGATGGGACACCCGCGATCCCAGATCCAACGCACCGAGCCGTCGGGCCTGATGATGCGGTATTCGACCTCGAAGCCCGCCAACCGATTTTGCTCAATCGTTTCATCCACACGCTGGCGGTCTTCCGGGTGAATCGCTTCAAGAAAAGAGCGTGGCTCTCGATACATGCTCTCGCAGGTGCGTCCCCAGACGACCTCGTAAGCCGGGCTGATGTAGAGCGTCTCGCTGAAATCCGGGGTGTGCATCCAGAGGACTTCGCGGATGTTCTCGGTCAACTGGCGGAACCGCATCTCGCTCTCGCGCAGTAACGATTCAGCCTGCCGGCGGTCGTAGGCCGTTCGCAGCATATCGGCCAGCGTGTTGACGAGCGCGCGTTCTTCGGCGAGGAACGGCCCCTCGGTCGCGGGCGGGCGCTCTTCCGTGTAGATGACTTCGATGCTCCCGGCCTGCTCGTCCGCGGTCGTGAAGTCGGCGCGCAAAGCCGACTTCGCGGACGTGAAGGCCGGGGTCGCGACCTCGTTGCCGCCGAGGCGGATGCGTGCGGCGGCGACCTCCGGGTGTTTGAAGGCGGGCGGCAGAAGCGAGGACAACGCGCGCGCCATGATGGGCGAGTCCGCCTCACTCTGTAGGAGAATGCGGGCCGTGTTATGGAGCGCCGTCAGTTCCTTCACGCGCTTGGCTAGATCTTGCACCAGCTTGTGGTTCGCCTCCTCGGCGTGCTTGCGGGCGAGGGCGTTGGCGAAGATTTCGCCGACGAGGCGTAGCCGTGCCACCATCGCGTCAGACCAGTCGCGGTAGGCGCGGAGCGAAGCGAACGCGAGCGCGCAGACGACCGCGCCGCCGATTGACACGGGGATGTTCATCCCCGACTTGACCCCGACCTTGATGAAATACTCTCGCTCCTCCGCGGCCTCCGCGGGAATGTCGTCGGGAATCCGCAACCACTTGGTCGTCTGTCCCCGGCGGAGTTGTTCCGTCATCCACGGGAAGCGTTCGTTGATCGTGCCCGGCGTTAGGGGTTCGATGCCGGGCACGGTGTACGAATGAGTCCGGTGAATCGTCTGCCCGTCCTCTCTGAATTGAAAGAAGGTGGCCCGGTCAACTTCGAGGAGTTCGGCGAGGCGTCGCAGCCAATGCTCGATCTCCTGCTCGACCTGTTCCGCCGGCAGGTTCGCGAAAGCAGCGGAGAGTTCAGTGAGCAGCGTCTCGAAGCGGAGGCGCGTTTCGAGCGCCTCCTCGATGCGCTTGCGCTCCGTGATGTCTACCATGATGCCGCGCAGACGCACCTGTCCGTCCGGCGCCGAGATGACCGAAATGATGTCGTGCAGCCAGATTACGCGCCCGTCCGCCGCCATCATGCGGTACTCGAATTGATGATCCCGGCGGTGCATCGTCGCGTCCACGCAGAACGCCGCGCACCAGTCGGCGTCGTCCGCGTGTGTGTGCTTGAGCCAGAAGTTCGGCTCGTTCAGCCACTGCTCGATGGGGTAGCCGAGGATGCGCTCCGCCTGCGGGCTGACGAAAATAAACTGAAAAGTCTCGCCGTCGGCCTCCCACACGATGCCGCCCAATGAGTTCACCAGTGTCGAATATAATTTTTCGTCTTGAGGTAGTGGCTCAACCGCGCTTTTCTGGGCCGTGAAAGAATCCTGATACGCTTCTTCCGGAAGACCATCGAGAGTTCGGCGGGGAATTCTCGGCATGGTTTACCTCCTTGAGTACGATGCCCATTCGTGAAGCTTCCGGCGCGAAGGAAATCGGAAGTTTACAGAGGGTTGTGGGATTCTACTCCGTAAGCTCCCGCCAACTCCACACAATTCTGAGGCGGGCCGCCGCCGAGTGGGCCGCCAAGCGGATGGAGCCGTGGGACTTCGGCCACCCCGGCTGGCTCAACGAGCGACTCTCGGCGCACGCTGTCGTTCCCCGTCCCGACGCCGACGCCGCCCCCCACGACCGCGCGACAGTGAGCTGCACAAAAGGGTGTGGCGCGGAATGGTTCCGCATATAGAAAAGTGTTGCTTCGCAACTCGCTACAGGTTGCTGCTTTGCGGAGCGATTCAATGCATGTTTTCTCATTCGTATTCCGGGTGATAGGTGATATTCTCCTTGCACTTGGCGGAGAGTCTTGATGAGCCGGAGGGCTACACTTAACGTGGAGGTTGCCGCATGGCATTAAATGCCGTCATAGACCTGTCTCACTTCAACAACGTCACGGACTTCAACGCCGTCAAAGGCGACGGTATCGTGGGCGTCATTCATAAGGCGACGGAAGGCACGACCTACACCGATCCGATGTACCACACGCATCGCAGCCTTGCGTTGGCCGCGGGTCTCTGGTGGGGGGCTTATCATTTCGGCACGGGCGCGGACGGCGTGGCGCAGGCCGAATATTTCCTCTCGGTGGTCAGCCCCGGCCCGACCGACCTGCTGGTGCTCGATTTGGAACAGAACACGACAGGCTCCAGCATGACGCTCGCCGAGGCCGAGCAGTTTGTCACTCACGTACAGGCCGCGACGGGACGCTGGCCCGGTCTCTATTCCGGCTCTTACATCAAACAATTGCTGGGCGCGAATCAGAATTCCACGCTGGCTAACTGCTGGTTCTGGCTCTCCGAATATGGCCCCGTGGCGCACGTCCCCGCCAACTGGCCGACTTGGACGCTGTGGCAATACACGGACGGGAATGTCGGGCCGGAGCCGCATTCAGTGGCAGGCGTCGGGAATTGTGATAGAGATCAGTTCAACGGAGAGTTGGACGGATTGACCAAGCTTTGGGGATACGCAACTTAACAAGCCATCCGAGATGTTCGAGTCAAGTAGAGCCTCACTCTCACACCGAAGTGTCAACCGCATAATCGAGTAACTCAAGTAAGGCGACGACAAAAGCAAGATGTCGCTTCAGCCGTCTGAAGACGGCTGAAGCGCCCTATTTGCCCGCGCCTTTTGGCTTGCGTTCGGAGGTCTTCACGGTCGGCGTGACGGCGGGAGCGCCATTCGAGTAGCGCGTGCCGATGATGCGGACGTAGTCCTGCGTCTCGCGGTAGGGCGGGATGCGGCGACCGTATTTCATCACGGCGCCCTCGCCCGCGTTGTAGCCCGCGAGCGCGAGGTCAACGCGACCGCCGAACATCCGCAGCAGTTCCTTCAAGTAGCGCGTGCCGCCCATGATGCTCTGCGCCGGGTCGTAAGGGTTCGTGACGCCGAAGCGCGCGGCGGTGCCCGGCATCAACTGCATCAGCCCCTGCGCGCCCTTATAGCTCGTCGCCCCCGCGCCGAAGCGCGACTCCTGATGCATGATGCAGTAGATGAGATAGGGGTCAACGCCGTAGCGCTCGCCGTTCAAGCGAATCAGCCCGTCTATCTTCGCGTTGCCGGTCGTCCATGCAACATCGGCGCGCGGGAGCGTGGCGAGGCCGGCGTCGGGCGTGATGACCGCGGGCTTGCGCGCCGCTTCGAGCGTCGTCTCGACCGAGACGATCTCGCGGCGCACGTCCTCGATCCGCGCGCGGGCTTCGCCGAGCGACTTCTCGCTCGCCTCGAACTCGCGGCGGGCGATGAGACCGTCGGTGTAAAGCCCCTTCAGCGTCTCGTGTTTTTCGGTCTGCTTGCGGAGGCCGTTCTCGTAGGACGCGGCCAACTCCCGCAAACTCGCCCGGTACTCCTCGGCGGCTTTGATGTAGTCCTTCTTAAAACTCTCCGGGTCGCTCGGGCTTTCGACTACCGCCGCAACGGTTCGCGGCGCGGCGGCCTTCTTCTTCGTCGCTGATTGCGCGCGGGCGGTCGCGCCCGCCGTGGTAAGCACAAAAGCAGCCGCGATGACGAAACTAAAGCTGTTAATCTTCAACATGCTGATAAATGAGTGTGTCGTCTGAAAAACTGACCAAAATCTGTTACGTGCCACGCGCCGATAAGTTCCCGCCGGCGCCACGACCACCTGAGTCTGACTTTATGCGGTCAGCGCCGAAACATGCGGAAAAGGCCGGTTTCACGCCGTTCACGATTGAATTTTATGAGGAAAACTGCTTGCAAGATGACAAGTCGAATGTTCCGTGGAGCCTCATCATTACGTGTTCATGCAGGGGGTTAATGTTCGTGCTATTTTGACGTGCGAGGGGCTGCGCCGGTTGCATGGCTGGACAGTTTTGTGCGGAAGGCTGAATCGAGACGGAGATGAATCACCGCGAGCTACAACAAATCTTCGTCCTCGCCAACGAATTCAAGGAGGGCGACCTCCTCGTCGGCGGGACGCGCGACGAGCGTGTGCGCGCGGACGCGCGGGCGGCGCTCGCCGCGTTGCGGCTAGGCGACATCACCCACACTGTCCTCGTCGAAGACGGTGTTAGCGACGCGCTCGCCGGCGCGCTCGACGCACGGCTTGCGTCTGAAATCTCGCACCTCACCGTCGGTCAACTCAAGGCCGTGCTGCTCGGCGACGGCGGGGCCGTTTGGGTGCGCCGCCAACGGGACGGTCTGTCGAGTGAGGTGATTGCGGCGGTCGTTAAGGTGATGACGAACGAAGAACTCTCGGCGGTCTCACGCGCTCTGTTCAACCCGCTGCCGGGCGAGGGCGTGGCGGTCGGCTCACCCGGTCACTTCGGCTCGCGCGTCCAGCCGAACAGCCCCGGCGACGACGAGGAGGAGATACTCTTTTCGATTCTCGAAGGTCTCTCTTACGGGTGCGGCGATGTGGTGCTCGGCATCAACCCGGCGAGCGATGACGTGGAGACGATCATCCGTCTGGAAGAACTCCTGCGCGGCGTCGTCGAGCGGCTGGAACTGCCGACGCGCTACTGCGTCCTTTCCGACATCGTGAAACAGTCGAGCGCACGCGCGCGGACGAAGGTTGACGTGGGGTTTCAGAGTCTCGCCGGAACGTCCAAGGCGCTCGGCGGCATGGTCGGGCTGGACGTTGATGGCGTGCTCGATCTTGCGCGCGGCTTCGACGGTCTCTACTTCGAGACCGGACAGGGATCAGCCGTCACCAACAACGCCGCCGAGGGCGTTGATATGTTGACGCTCGAAGCGCGCGCCTACGGCGTCGCTCGCTTCATCGGGCAACGCACGGGCGCGTGGATGATCGTCAACGACGTGGCGGGCTTTATCGGGCCGGAGGTTTTCCGTTCGGGCGAGCAGCTTGCCCGCGCGTGTCTCGAAGACGCGACGATGGCGAAGCTGCATGGCCTGACGATGGGGCTTGACGTGTGCTCGACCTTTCACATGGGCATCGAACCCGCGCAGTTCGCGCGCCTTACCGAGCGCATCGTCGCCGAGGCCGCGCCCGCGTACTTGATGGCTGTCGCGGGCAACGCCGACCCGATGCTCGGCTACCTGACGACTTCGTTCCGCGAGCATCCGCGCTTGCGCCGACGGACGGGACGGGGAATCTCGACGCCGATGCGTCGCCGCCTCTTCGCGCTCGGCGTGCTGAATGGGCGCGGCGAACTGCGCGCGGACGCGCCCGGCCCCGCGGACCTGTACGCGGTTTATATGAAGGCCGGAGGCGACACGCGATCCGTTGAAGCCGTGCGCGAAGAAGGAGTGAAGAAACTCGCGGGCGTGCGCGCGCGCGGCTACGACCTCGGCTATGGTCACGGCCCGAACTTTGAAGCCCCGCCCGAAGTCGAAACTCGCCTCGATGCTATCTACCGCCACGCGCGGCGTGCTCTCTACGCGACGCTCGACGAGGCGGTTATCAGAGACGTGTCGCCGCACAGCCTGCGTCTACGCACCGCCGCGCGCGACCGCGAAGAGTATCTGGCTCATCCGCCATCCGGCGAGTTGATCCGCGACGAAGAGGCCGCGCGCCTCGCACGGCTCTACCCGTCGCGGCTCCCGCAAGTACAGATCGTCGTCTCGGACGGTCTCAACGCGGACGCGCTGAACGAGAACCTGCGCGGGGTGCTGCCGCGTCTCCGGCGGGAGTTGAGTGAACAGGGCTGTCACGTCGGCGAGGTGGACGTGGTCGTGCGGAACGGGCGCGTGCGCGCGGGCTATCACGTCGGCGCGCTGCTTGGCGTGGACGTGATCGTTCATCTCATCGGCGAGCGACCGGGCACGGGCCTCGACACGCTCTCGGCCTATCTCACCTACGGACGCGACGCGACGGGGCGGTCGCGCTGGAGTCCCGACATGAATCACGCCTCTACGACCGCCGTCTGTGGCATTCATGCCAGAGGCAAGCGCCCTAACGTGGCGACTGACGAGATCGTGCGGTGCGTGCGAAGGATGTTGGCGGAGAAACGTTCAGGCGTTGCGCTCGGCCCGGCGTCAAGTTTCGAAATCAAGGAGTGAAAAGCAGGCAGGTAGCGGACGGCTTGCCACGACGAATGCGGAATCAATCGCCGGCGCGGTTGATTTTAGCGACACGGGCGTTTGGCCGCCGTCGCCGGGTTGAATCCAACCTGTCTGAGCAGGCCCACGAACGTCCGCCGGTACTCCTCCGTCCGCTCTCTGTGCTCGCGCACCCAGTCCGACATTACCGTTCTCAACTCGCGCTCGGAAGGCTCCGCGCGTTGCTCGGTCGCGTCCACTTCCGCCACCTCGACGCGACTCCGCTGACCCCGTTTGACGACACGCACCTGATGATTTTGCGGCATGACCTCTACCTCCAACCTGATACGCGCAAACGGCTGGGAAATGGGATCAGCGCGGGCGCGGCGGTCGAAACTTCCGTCATAGCGCAAAAGCGACAGGGGAGGTAAGATGCGGGCGAAAGCTGTCATACACCTTTAGCAGTTCATGCCGGAAATCATCTCGCCGCAACACGGCGGTCGAGGTGCGTCACCAACTCGAATTTTGACGAAGGGCAATCTCAGATGAAACTTGCACAGTTCACAACTAATGCGACGGGCGGGAGGCGGCTCGGGCTGCAAGCGGACGATAAGTTGATTGACGTGGCGGCGCTGGCTCGCTCCGTCAGGCAATCCGGCGGGCCGGCGTCCGAATGGTTGCTCGGCGCGGCGGATGCGCTCGACGTAATCAAGCGCGGGCCGGAAGCCCTGAGCGAGATCGGCGCGCTGGCGGATGAAGCGCGCCGGTTCCTCGATGATGAGGGCGTTGCTGTCCCGACCGACGCGGTGGAGTTTCTGCCGCCGGTCTATCCCGGCAAGATACTGGCGATTGGCCGCAACTACGTTGACCACGCCATCGAAGGCGGCGCGGAGCCGCCCGCCGCGCCGCTCATCTTTATGAAACTCCCCAACGCTTTGAGCGCGCATGAAGCGCCGATTGTGCTGCCCACGATCAGCGCGAAGGTGGACTATGAGGCCGAACTCGCGGTCGTCATCGGACGCCGCGCAAAGCGCGTGAGCGAGGCGGCGGCGCTCGACTACGTTTTCGGCTACACGCTCATCAACGACGTGAGCGCGCGCGACCTGCAATACGGGGACGGTCAGTGGGTGCGCGGCAAGGGCCTCGACGGTTTCGCCCCGCTCGGCCCATTCATCACCACGCGCGACGAAGTGCCGGACGTGCACGCGCTCAAGATCGAGGGTCGTTTGAACGGAGAGGTGATGCAGTCGTCCAACACCGGCAAGATGATCTTCAACATCCCGTATCTCATCTCGTACATCTCGCAGGGCATCACGCTCGAGCCGGGCGACGTGATAGCGACGGGGACGCCCGAAGGCGTCGGCGTCTTTCGTGACCCGCCGGTGCTCCTGAAGGCGGGCGACGTGTTCGAGGTGACGGTCGAGAAACTCGGCACGCTGCGAAACACGGTGGCGGGGTCGGAGGACTGACTTGAAAAGATAGAGTCCGATGGCGCGTTCAGCGGGTCGCATTGACCATCAGACACAACGCGCGCCACTTCGACGTGGGCGTCAAGCGGCTCAATGCTTACGTCGTTGACCGCACGCCGAACGGCGACATGGTCGTGCGCCCGGAGGCGGTCTACGGCTGACGAGTTTGAAAGTTTTGGTCTTTGAAAGTTTGGCTCGTGTCCCCGCGCCCCGACCGTGAGAAGCTTACACACAATCGCCTTTGAAGCGGGTGGTCGCGGGTTCGAATCCCGCCGGGAGCTTTCGCTTTTTTTATGCTCTCGTAGCTCAGTGGTAGAGCGTCTCTGTCGTGAAAAACGCTTTTTCGACGTGCGTGGGGACACAGCCAATCAATTGGCGGTCTTCCCAGCGCCGTTAGGCGCGGAATGTTTGTAGCCATGGAAGTTTCTCTTTTGTTTCCAAAGCTCCGTCGGAGCGGAATATCCACATTCCGCTCCGACGGAGCTGATAGATCAATTGTTGCTCGCGGGCTATCTTCTCGTCGCCGCTCCGTGGCTGAAAATATTGCTACAAGATAAAGCGAGACGACTCACGTCAAGCTTTTTTCAAGGTCTCTGATTTACACTCCGCTTCGTTCCGTTTAGGGTAAGGAAATTGAGCCGGGCGCCGAGCCGACGTTTCCTTGTAAATTCAACTCCGAAAATGAGCTTATCGTGGCGGTCAGGGATTTGATGCTGAAGCGTGAGTTGTCCGCCGGGCGCCTGCTCGCGGAGAAGGTCACCGCGCCCGCGCCCCCGGAGCGCCACGTTTCGCGCGAGCGTCTGCGCGCCGGACTCCGCGAGAGTCTGGCCTGCTGCGCGGC
>JBGTBQ010000389.1:0-4136 GCA_041749275.1 Pyrinomonadaceae bacterium
GTTGTCCTGTCGCTTCTCGCGCTCCTTGAACTGGTATTCGGGGATGTCGCCACGGTCGCGGCGGTTGGCGACGATGCGAATCTCGCTGCCCCGGCTGATGAGTTTGGCGAGGAAGCCCCGCGCCGTCTCATCCAGTTCGACCTGCTCCACGCGCAACTCCGTCGTCCGCCAGATTCTTGAGATGAGTGAGGTGAAGATGATCGCGCCGATGAAGAACGAGGCGATCTTGATGCCCTCTGGCTGTTCGATGACGTTGACGACGGTCGTGTAGGCGAAGACGAGTGAGATGAGCAGGAATCCCCATTTCGTCAAGCCGCCCATGCGCCACGCCGAGAGCGTGACGGCCACCGCCGCCGACCCCATCAGCACCAGCACGCCCGTCGCGTAGGCGCCCGCCTGCTTGTCCACGTCGGCCTCGAACAGGATGGTCACGACGAAGGCAATCGCCATGTAGACGAGGACGAGAGGCCGGGTCGCCTTGGCCCAGTTCGGCGCCATGCCGTAGCGCGGCAGATAGCGCGGCACGATGTTCAGCAAACCCGCCAGAGCTGAGGCACCCGCGAACCAGAGGATTGAAACCGTACTGATGTCGTAGATTGTCCCGAACACGTCACCGAGGTAGGTGTGCGCGAGATAGGCGAGCGCGCGCCCGTTCGCCTTGCCGGGTTCCTGCTCGCCGATGCCTTCGCGGAACTCTTCCGGCGGGATGAGCATGGTCGTCACAACGCTGCTCAGGATGAGCATCACGCTCATAATCGCGGCGGCGCCGGCGAGCAGTTTCTTCGTGTTTCTAATCCGACCGGCGGGATCCTCCGGCGTGTCGGTCGGATCACCCTTGACGAGCGGCATGACGACGACGCCGGTCTCGAAGCCGGAAAGACCGAGCGCCAGTTTCGGAAAGAGGAAGAGAGCGACTAACACGATCATCACGCCGCGGCCATTCACCTTCGGGTGTGCGAAGAGCGCGTTCTTCCAGTTGGTGAGTGCCTCCGGGTGAATCACGA
This sequence comes from Pyrinomonadaceae bacterium, assembly GCA_041749275.1. Lineage (GTDB taxonomy): Bacteria > Acidobacteriota > Blastocatellia > Pyrinomonadales > Pyrinomonadaceae > JBGTBQ01. Next base: position 1,005 of record JBGTBQ010000389.1, read on the forward strand.
TCTGATAGAAGCCAACGGCGATAACGATCAGGTTCAGGAACAGGTAGATAACGACGATGCCGACCGCCAGCCCGATGGCTTCTTTAAAGCCTTTGAGGAAAACCGCGCCGAGCAACGCGATGAGGAGCAGCGTCATCGCGATGGGGTGCTTGAGCGCGGGGGCGTAGTGATGGACGAACGGGTTTTCGATGACGTGCGCCGTGGCATCCGCCGCCGAGAGCGTGATCGTGATGATGAAGCCCGTCGCCGCGAACCCCAGCAGCGCCAGCACGAAGAGCTTCCCCTTCCAACGCGAGAGCAGATGCTCGAGCATCGAGATCGAGCCGTCGCCGTGCGGACTGGCCTCGGCCACGCGCTTGTACATCGGTAGGGCGCCGAAGAGTGTCAACAGGACGAGGATGAGGGTGGCGATGGGCGAGAGCGCCCCGGCGGCGAGCGCCGCGATGCCGGGCTGGTAGCCGAGCGTCGAGAAATAGTCTACGCCGGTCAGGCACATCACCTTCCACCACGGGTGCGGGTGGTGTTGGCCCTCGCGCTCGTGCGGCCCCTCGACCTCTTTGACTTGGCCCTGAAGCAACCAGCGCTTTAACCACCCGACCTCTTTTTTTTGCGCCTGCGGGGCGACTGTTTCGACCATCTACGTCTCCAGTCAGGTATTGAAGATTGAGAACCCGGACGAGACCACTCGTTTTCCCGACGACTTCTTTTCAGCTCTGTAAATCCGGGGAGCGATGGAGAGGCCGCACGGGCGAACCGAGGCCGTGTTCACCTGTGATGTACCTTCACAATACGGCTTGATAGTTTCTCAGGCGGAATTTGTACCAAACCGACCCGCGCATGACAACTCCATATTTCGAGAAACAAGACCCGTGCCTGTAAAAGTAAGGAGGCGGCAGGCAATGAGCAGCAAGTAGACGAAACACCTCTGAGTTCAAACTTGACAATTAAAATCTCGCATCGCTTTTGCCGCCGGTTGTTTACCATCTTCAGTTTCCCCCCGTCGTGTGCTAAAGTCTGGAATGCTAAAGCCTTTGGAACTGTTTAGAAGAATGTATTAAGAGGCTAAAGCGTCCTTCTTCACCCGACTACATACTTTCAAAAGAAGCGCGCCCCAACTCACTGCTTTTTTTAGGAGCGGAAGCCTGCTGTCATGCCCCCTCGACTCAGGAAGGATGGAGCGGAGTCCAGCCCTCGAACAGAGGGCGAGGCGCGTCCCGGCGTCGTCAATCTGGCGGACGCGCGGCGCACGGCTGCGAGCCGCGCCACGGCGACGACCGAAGAACTTTTCCGCGAGCTTGAAGAGGCGCTTGAGCTGCTCGACCGCGGCCTGCCGAGCGCCGCCCAGCAACGCCTCAACCAACTCCTCAACGCCGCGCGGCGCGACCCGGTACTGCTCGCGCAAGTGCGCCGCGCGCTCTCAGTGACCCTCGAAATGCGCGGTCACTACAACGAGTCGCTCGAAGCCGTGCGGATGTACGAGTCGCCGGCGTCGCGCGGCGCGCTCGACGCCGAGACCTTTTCGTCGCTGCGCGTGCAGGTCGGCATCGCCTACAACTACGCGGGCGACCACCCGAAGGCCGTCGGGCTGCTCGCGGCGGAACTGCGCGAGGCGATGGAGAACCACGGCTCGGATCGCAAGCTTGGCGCGATCTATGCGGCGCTCGCGCGCGTCTACCGCACCATCAACGAGCACTCCATCGCGCGCGACCACATCAACAAAGCGCTCGAACACTACCGCCGCACCGGCGAATGGCGTGGACTCGCCGAAGCCTACTTCGGCCTCGCCATGGCCGACGTGCAAGAGGGACATTACGAACCCGCCATCGAGAACTTCGAGCAGGCCGCCAACCTCGTCGGCGAACGCTCCGCGCCCTATCTGCTCGGCAAGGTCTACAACAATCTGGCGGGCGCTTACTGGTTCTTGAAGCGTCCGCACGACGGCATCCGCGCGCTGGAAAAAGCGGTCGGCTACTGCGAGCGCACCGAGCACAAGGAAGTGGCCGCGACCGGCTATAACAACCTCGGCATCAATCTGATGTTGACCGGCGAGTGGGAACGCGCGCATACGGCCTTGAAGCGTGCGCTGGAAATGTCGCTGGAGATTGACAACCACGGGACGCAGTCAGCGGTTATTTTCGATTCGCTCGGCGAGTTGTGTCTGCTGCGCGGCGACCTCGAAGAGGCGCTCGGCTATCTCGAACGCGCCGTCAGGATCGCAAAAGAGATTGACAAGAAGTGGTACACGGCGCAAACCATGCGGACGCTGACGCGTTGCTACATCGCGCTCGGACGGACAAAGGATGCGCTCTTGAGCGGAGAGGAGGCTCTCTCGCTCGCCGAGCGCGTCGGCGACCGGCAGGCGGTGTGCGAATCGTCTCTGCTGTTGGCCGAGGCGCATTTACAAAACGGGGACGCCGAGCAGTGCGCCGCGCTCTTGAAGTCCGTGTCGGAGGAGACATCTGACTCGGCGACGGATATCGCCGTCGCGGGCGAAGCGCAGCGCATCCTCGGTATGCTCGCTCTCGCACAGCACGACGCGGCGCTCGCGGCGCACTACTTCGGTCGCTGCCTCTCGATCTTCGACATGCTCGGCGACCGCTACCGCGGCGCACGCGCGCACTACTGGCTCGGTCGCGCCAACGCCGCCACCGGCCACCCCGACCGCGCCGCGGAGCAATTCGGCCTCGCCGTCAACGCCTTCCGCGAACTCGGCGCCAAACTCGACCTCTTGCGCGCCGAAGAGGCGCAGGCCGCGCTCGAAAGCGAGGTGGCCGAGGAACGCGTCGAGCCTCCGGCCACCACACAGCTCCTCACGCTGCGTCTGGCGGAAGCGGTCGCCTCGCGCGAGTTGCTGCTGCGCGAACTGGCCGCCGTCATTCAGCAGGAGACGCGCGCGCGCCGCGTGCTCATCGCCGAACCGGGCGACGAGGGTCGCTTTAAAGTCGTCATCGCCCACGGCTACGCGAATGAAGAGAGCGCACAGGTTGCCGCCACGCTCGACAATGTAAAGACCGATGAAGATCGCGCGCGGCTGGCGAACGAACTCGACGCGCGCATCTACGGTCTGCGCGCACCGAACGCGCCGCGGGCCGTGCTGCTCATCTCGCCACGCGCGCAGGCGGCGCTCGCCGA
>JBGTBQ010000390.1:0-6914 GCA_041749275.1 Pyrinomonadaceae bacterium
GTTTCGGCGATGGGCGGATTCACGGACGCGCTGCTTGACGCCGTGCAGGTCGCCGCTGGTGGCGACCCCGGCGCGGCGGCGCGGGCGCTCGAACGACACTTTGAGCGGCACCTCGATGTCGCACGCACACTGCTGGCGGACGGGGCGCTCGGCGAAGTCACCTCAACAGTCGAAGGCGCGCGCCGCGAGGTCGAGGAAGCACTGTGCGCGGTCGCATCCGGAGCGAAGCCGCTCGCGCTCCTGCAAGATGAGATCGTCTCTTTCGGCGAGCGTCTCTCGGCGGAGTTGCTGGCGCACGTCCTCGTGGGCGGGGGACTGCGCGCGCGGTGCGTTGACGCGCGGCGTTGCATCACGACCGACGGCGAGCACGGGCGTGCCACCCCGCTCAAAGACGAGACCGAACGGCGCACACGCGCGGAGCTTGAGCCATTGATCGAAGCGGGCGAGACGCCCGTCATGGGCGGCTTCATCGCATCGTCGGCGGAAGGGCTGACGACGACGCTGGGGCGGAGCGGCTCGGACTACACGGCGGCGCTCGTCGGCGCGGCGCTCGACGCGCGCGAGATACAAATCTGGACGGACGTGTCGGGCGTCCTGACCGCCGACCCGCGCATCGTCCCGGAGGCGACGACCATCCCGCGCCTCTCTTACGCCGAGGCGGCGGAGTTGGCCTACTTCGGCGCGAAGGTCTTGCACCCGAAGACCATCCTGCCCGCGGTCGTCCGCAATATTCCCGTCCGCATCTGCAACTCGCGCGAGACGGATGCGCCCGACACCATGGTTTATTTCGACGCCGAGATGACGCCGCGCACCGTCAAGGCCATCGCCTGCAAAACCGGCATCAGCATCGTCCACGTCACCTCCGCGCGGATGCTCGGCGCTTACGGCTTCCTGCGCGCCATCTTTGAAGTCTTCGAGAAGCACCGCACCGTCGTGGACATCGTGACGACCTCGGAGGTCAGCGTCTCGCTCTCGCTCGAAGACACGAGCGCGCTCGATGAGGTCATCAGTGATTTGCGGAAGTTCAGCGCCGTCAAGGTCGAGCCTGACCGCGCCATCGTCTGCATCGTCGGCGAGGGGCTGCGCTCGACGCCCGGCATCGCGGCCCGCGCCTTCAATACCATCCGCGACATCAATGTCCTCCTCATCTCGCAGGGCGCGTCGAGCGTCAACCTGACCTTCGTAGTCGAGGAAAGTTACGCCCAAGAGACTGTCCGCCGCCTGCACGAAGCCTTCTTCGAATGCGCCACGGCGGAGCTTTTGGCGCACATCGGTGGACGATGAAGAAAAGGATGAAGGATGAAGGATGAAGGATGAAGGATGAAAGAATGGTGGTCGAGCAAATGCTTCCACTTCATCCCTCATCCTTCATCCTTCATCCCTTCTTAAGGCATGAATCTTTTTGAACTAACACGACGACTCATTGACATCCCTTCCGTGTCCGGCGAAGAGGCGGAGGTCGGGCGCTTCCTCGCGGCTCATCTCGAAGCGTTGGGCTACAAGGTCGAATTGCAGGCGGTCGCAGGCGGACGCGCGAACGTTATCGCGGCGACAAAAGCGTCGCCGCGCGTCGTGTTCTCGACGCATCTGGACACGGTGCCGCCGTTCATCGCGTCGAGCGAAGACGCAGAGTTTGTCCACGGGCGTGGCGCGTGCGACGCGAAGGGCATCATTGCCGCGCAGGTGTTTGCCGCCGGGCGACTCCGCGCCGAAGGGCTGGAAGAGATTGGGCTATTGTTTACGGTTGATGAGGAGCTAGGGAGCAGCGGCGCGCGCGCCGCGAACGAGCACGCGCTCGCGCGCGGGTGCGAGTTTTTAATTAACGGCGAGCCGACCGACAACAAGCTCGCCGTCGGTTCAAAGGGTTCGCTCCGCCTCGCACTGACTACGGAAGGGCGCGCCGCGCACTCAGCCTACCCGGAGCACGGCGAGTCGGCGATTGAAAAACTACTGGACGTGCTCGCCGACGTGCGCGCGTGCGCGTGGCCGTCCGACGAGTTCTTCGGCGAGACGACGTGCAACATCGGCACCCTCGCGGGCGGGACGCGCCCGAACGTCATCCCCGCCGCGGCGCGGGCTGAATTGCAGGTGCGCCTCGTGACGGAGTCGGCGCGGGTCAAAGAGATTTTAGAGCGCACGGTCGCGGGCCGCGCTCACGTCGAATACATGTCCGTCACCGAGCCGATCGAGATGCACGCGGTCGAGGGGTTTGAACAATGCGTCGTGCGCTTTACGACCGACATTCCCTATCTCTCGAACTGGGGCGTGCCGCTCCTGCTCGGCCCCGGCTCGATTCTCGACGCGCACACCGCGCACGAGAAAATCTCGAAGCGCGAGTTGGAAGAGGCGGTTGAGCTTTACGTCCGTCTCGCCCGTTCGCTCCTCACAGGAGATGCCGGCGCGGGCCGGAGCGTGCCGGCAGCGGAAGAGGTGCGGAGATGAGACTGGCGCTGATCGGCGACGGCGCGATGGGGCGGCTCGTGGCGGCGCGCGCGCGCGAAGAGGGGCACGACATCGGAACGGTCGTCGCGTCGCGCCATGCCTCCTACACGCCGGACAGACTGGCCGAGGTCTTGCGCGGGCACGACGCGGCGATTGATTTCACGGTTGCGGACGCCGTGCTCACGCACGTTGAGGCGTGCGCGCTCGCGGGCGTGCCGCTCATCGAAGGCACGACCGGCTGGAACGCGCGAATTGAAGAAGCGCTCCAACTCGTCGAGCGACACGGCGGCGCGCTCCTCCACGGCGCGAATTTTTCCGTCGGCGTCAATCTCTTCTATCGCATCGTCGCGCGCGCGGCGGAACTGTTCGCGGCGGTCGAAGGGTACGAGCCTTTCATCGAAGAGGCGCACCACTCGCGCAAGCGCGATGCGCCGTCGGGCACGGCGCTGCGCCTCGGCGACATCATGGCGGAGAAACTATCGCGCGAAGTCCCGGTCGCCTCGACGCGCGCCGGACATATCCCCGGCACGCACCGCGTCGGCTTCGACTCGTCGGCGGATCAGGTAATGCTCTCGCACACCGCGCGCTCGCGCGAGGGCTTCGCCGCCGGTGCGATCCTCGCCGCACGCTGGATACAGGGCCGCCGGGGCGTCTACGAGTTCGCGGAAATGTTTGATGAAATTCTCAAGAGCAGTCTGGAGTCCGGAGTCTGAAGTCCGGCGAAGATGTCCCTGACTTCAAACTTCGGACTTCAGACTTACAGGGCGGAGGTACAAGATGACGTTGCAAGTTGAATGGATGCGAGGATGCGCGACGGCGCTGGTGACGCCGTTCGCGGCGGATGGGGCGGTTGACGCAGGGCGTCTGCGCGCGTTGGTCGAGCGACAAATCGCGGGAGGCGTCCGCGTGCTCGTGCCGTGCGGGACAACGGGCGAGAGCGTGACGATGTCGGAGGAAGAAGATCAACTCGTCATCGGCACGACGTGTGAAATAGCGCGCGGCCACGGCGCACACGTCATCGCGGGCGCGAGCAGCAACTCGACCGCGACCGCCGTGCGCTACTCACAGGCGGCGCGCGACGCGGGCGCGGACGCCATCCTGAGCGTCGCGCCTTACTACAACAAACCGACGCAGGACGGTCTCTACGCGCACTTTCGCGCGGTGGCCGAATCAGTCGCGCCGACGCCCGTCGTGCTCTACAACGTGCCGGGGCGCACCTCATCGAACATCGCCGCGCCGACCGTGCTCCGGCTCGCGCGCGAAGTAGAGAACGTCGTTGCCGTCAAAGAGGCATCGGGGAATCTCTCACAGGTCATGGAGATTTTGCGCGGGCGGCCCGAAGGCTTCCGCGTGCTGTCGGGCGATGATGCGATCACGTTAGCGATCATCGCGCTCGGAGCGGACGGACTCGTCTCGGTGGCGTCGAACGAGGCGCCCGGCGAGATGTCGCGGATGGTGGACGCGGCGCTCGCGGGGCGTTGGGACGAAGCGCGCGCGTTGCACTACAAACTATTGCCGCTGATGGACGTGAATTTCATCGAGACGAGTCCCGGCCCCGTCAAAGCGGCGATGGCGTTGATGGGTTTGCTGGAAGAGCAATTGCGTCTGCCGCTCGTCCCCGTCGGGGAAAAGACGCGCGCGCGCGTGCGCGAAGTGCTCGTCGAAGTGGGTCTGTTGCAGGAGAGCGCGAATGTCGTTGCGTGAGCGAGTCGAGGCGCTCGCCGCGAAGCAGGCGGGCGAATTCCACGAAGAAGACCGCGAGACTTTCGCCGTGTTCAAGGCGGCGCTCAATCGCGGCGAAGTGCGCGCCGCCGAGCGCGACGGCGCAGGCGTGTGGCGCGTCAATTCGTGGGTCAAGCAGGGCATCCTCGCCGGCTTTCGCATGGGCGCGCTCGCGGATATGTCGGCGCACGCTTCGCTTCGCTTCTTCGATAAGGACACGTATCCGGTGCGCGCGTTGACGGTGGCAGACAACGTCCGGGTCGTGCCCGGCGGGTCGAGCGTGCGCGACGGAGCCTATCTCGCCGCCGGCGTCGTCTGTATGCCGCCGATGTACGTCAACGTCGGCGCTTACGTGGACGAAGGGACGATGATTGACAGCCACGCACTGGTCGGTTCGTGCGCGCAGATAGGCCGGCGGGTGCATCTCTCGGCGGCGGCGCAAGTGGGCGGCGTGCTCGAACCCGTGGGCGCGATGCCGGTGATCGTCGAAGACGACGTGATGGTCGGCGGCGGCTGCGGCATCTACGAAGGAACCATCGTGCGCGTGGGCGCAGTGCTCGCGCCGGGCACGATTCTGACCGGCTCGACGCCGGTTTACGATTTAGTGCGCGGCGAAATTTACCGGCGGACTGAAAGTGCGCCGCTGGAGATTCCGGCGGGCGCGGTCGTCGTCCCCGGCTCGCGCCGCGTCGAGAATGAACGGGGGCGCGAGTGGGGCCTCTCGCTCTACGCGCCCGTCATCGTCAAATACCGCGACGAGAAGACGGAGCGCGCGGTGAAGCTGGAGGACTACCTGCGTTGAGCGAGTTTGAGCCGGCGAGAAGACTGCGCGGCATCGAGAAGAGCATGATCCGGCAGGTCTTCGACCGCGCGCTTCCGGGCAGCATCAACCTCGGACTCGGAGAACCCGACCTGCCGACGCCCGACGTGATTCGCCGCGAGGCGGCGCGCGTCGTCCTCGAAGAACAGAACGGCTACACCACGCACTCCGGCCTCCCTGCTTTACGCGAAAGAATCGCCGCCGACTACTCGCCGCTGCGCCTCGCGCCCGAACAGACAATCATCACCGCCGGCTCGCAGGAGGCGCTGTATCTCGCGCTACTGACGCTCGTGGACGAGGGCGACGAGGTCTTGATTCCCGACCCCGGCTTCGTCGCCTATCCGACGATTGTCCGCATGACCGGCGGCACGCCCGTCACCTACCGGATGCCGGCGTCTCATGGTTTCGGCTTCGATGCGGAAGAGTTCCGCCGTGCTTTAAGCCCGCGCACGCGCGTCGTCGTCTGCATCAGTCCCTCGAACCCGACGGGGCGCGTGCTCTCGCGCGAAGACCTCGCGGCGATGGCGGATGCTCTGAAAGACACGGACGCCTACGTTATCAGCGATGAGATTTACCGCGAGTTGTACTACACGGACGAGCGCCCCGCTTCCGTCTCCGATTTTTTTCAAGACCGCACGCTCGTCATCGGCGGTCTCTCGAAATCAATGAGCATGACGGGCTGGCGTCTGGGCTGGCTCTGCGGCGACGCGGATGTGGTGAAGAGCGCGCTCGTCCTCCACGGCTACGTCACGACCTGCGCCTCGACCGTTTCGCAAAAGGCGGCGCTTGCCGCATGGACGGACGAGGCGGAAGAAGCGCGCGCGCGTCACCGTGCGATTTTCCGCGCGCGGCGCGACCACCTGCACGAACAGCTTTCGCGTGAACTGAATTTGCGCGCCGTCTCGCCCGACGGCGCTTTCTACACGATGATTGACGTGAGCGAACACGGCGCTTCGATGGAGGTCGCCGAGCGCCTGCTCGAACACCGTGTCATCACCGTACCCGGCGCGGCCTTCGGCGCGGAAGGTGAAGGTTACCTGCGCGTCTCCTTCTGCGCCGACGAACCTGTGATTTCGGAGGGGGTGCGGCGGATGAAAGAAGCGCTGAAAAGAAGTTCAGCAGGATAAGCGCGGAACGATGAACTAGATCGGATTTCACATGGATGTACGGGTCAGAACCGCCTGCGGTAGCGGGCGGGCCTGACGTGCGTTAGACCCGCCCGCTACCGCAGGCGGTTCTGACCACACCGCCGTCCGGACACTGATGTGTAAACCAATCTAAAGACTCTTGAATCGGCCACTGAACTTGCGAGCGTTGATAGGCTTTTCCTTTTTCACAAAAAATTGCCGGCACTTCACGATACCGATTGCGTGCCGCAACAGTATCGTCCGCGAGCGCGAGCGGTCTGGTTGTTCAAGCTGAAAACCGCCCGCTCCCGCACTCGTTGCTGACAGGCCATAGCATTCGCCGGGGGTGTTCACGTCCGCTGCCGGGGCGTCTTCTTTTCCACTCGCTTCGCGTCCTTCCTCGAAGATTGAGGCTGCCGCTTCCTCTCGCGTGTTCCCTTCTGATGTAGTTTATAAGCCCTGATGAGCAGCGAGAGCGCGACCCACATGCCGACGAACGCGAACGGTATCGTGACGATGCGCGGCCAGAGGACGGCGATGACCGAGAGGCCCGCCAGCAAGAGACCGACGGTGAGCATGATCCGCGCTTCGGCGGGGCCGGGAGCGGATGCGGGGCTGCGCGAAGGCGATCTGATCGAGCAGGCGAACGGGCGAGCCGTGCGCGCGACGGAAGACTTGCGCGTGGCGATAGAGCAATCGAACGAACGGCCCTTGCTGCTGCTCGTCAACCGCGGCGGGCAGACGATTTTCGTGACGGTGCGGACGCGCAGATGAAAGCTTGCCGGTTCTGACCCATGGCGGCC
>JBGTBQ010000391.1:0-8756 GCA_041749275.1 Pyrinomonadaceae bacterium
CTCTATGCGATAGCCGCGCACCTTCACTTGATGGTCGAGGCGCCCCAGAAACTCCAACTCCCCTCCCGCCAGATGGCGCACCATGTCGCCCGTCCGATAGAGCCGCTCACCCTCACCCTCCCCATATGGGTCCGGAATGAATCGCTCGGCTGTCAACGCGGGTCGCGCCAGATACCCGCGCGCCACCTGCGCCCCGCCGATGTAGAGTTCCCCCGCCGTCCCCACCGGCGCCAGCCGCAGTCCTGCGTCCAGCACGTAGGTCTGCGTGTTGGCGACCGGGCGACCAATCGGCTCGCTCGCCGCGCCGCGCGCCCCGCCGCAGCGCCAACTCGTCGTTTCGATGGTCGTCTCCGTCGGCCCGTACAGGTTATAGACCTCCGCTCCCGGCACCCGCGCCTTGAACCGCCGCACCGCCTCTGCCGCCAGCGCCTCGCCCCCGCAGAACAGTCGCCGCAGACTGGCGCCGCGCTCAAGCCCGGCGGTCTCGACCAACGCCTGCAACAGCGTCGGCACCACCTGAAGCACCGTCACCCGCTGCTCCACCATCACCTCCACCAGATACGACGGGTCGCGGTGCGCCCCGGGTCGCGCCATCACCAGTCGCGCACCCGCCAGCAGCGGAGCGTAGAACTCCCAGACCGAGGCGTCGAAGCTGAACGGCGTCTTCTGCAACACGCAGTCCTCCGCCCCGAGCGGGAAGCACTCCCCCATCCAGAGCATGTGGTTGCGGAGGTTGGCCTGCGTAATCATCACGCCCTTGGGTCTGCCGGTCGAACCCGACGTGTAGATGACGTAGGCCAGACTCTGCGGCGAGACTGCCAAGTGCAGGTTCCGCGCCGACTGGTCGGCGCAGACCTGCGCGTCGGCGTCCACCGCGACCACGACCGCCTCGTGCGCCGGCAGGCTCCGGAGCAGGCGCGGCTGCGTGAGCAGGACGGGGGCGGACGCGTCCGCCAGCAGGAAGGCGACGCGCTCGCGCGGATACTCCGGGTCAATGGGGACATATGCGGCGCCGGCCTTGAGCACGGCGAGCAGCGCGACCACCATTTCGAGCGACCGCTCCATGAGGACGCCGACGCGCGCCTCCGGCCCGAGGCCGAGGCCGCGCAGGTGGCGCGCGAGCCGGTTCGCGCGGGCGTTCAACTCATGGTAGGTCAGCGTGCGCGCTTCGCAGACGACCGCCGGCGCGGCGGGGGTGCGCTCGACCTGCTCCTCGAACAGATGGTGGATGAGTCGGTCGCCGGGGTACGCGATGGCCGTCGCGTTCCAGTCTTGCAAGAGCAAGCGGCGCTCCGGCTCGCCGAGCATGTCTAGCGCGCCGATCTCTTCCTCTGGGTACACCGCCGCGCTCCGCAGCAGTGCATCATACTCCGCGCACAGGCGACGCATGTCTTCGGCGGAGAACAGACGGCCATCGTAGTGGAATTCGAGGCTTAGGCCGTCGGCGCGCCTGACGCAGTTAAGACTGACGCTGTGGCTGGCAAAGCGGCTGTACTGCCTGACGAGAGTGAAGGTCGCCTCGCCGCCTCGCCGCGCCTCGGGCCATTCTTCATAGTCGAAGCCGTAAAGCGCGGAGTCTCCCTCGGCGCTGTCGCCGTCGTCCGCGCAGCCCCAGTTGAAGCCCTCATGCCACTGTAGGAGCTCGTCGAAGTTCTTCCCGACCTGTTCGAGCAAATCGCGGAAGCGCGCTCGCTCGTCCAGACCGCTCGCGACCGGCAAGTACTTCGTCAAAGGCCCGAGCGCGTCCTTCAAAGCCTCGTCGCCGCGCCCGTCGTATGCAACGCCGACGACGACCTCGCGCTCGCCCGTCAGACGCCACAGCAGAATCTTCCAGCACGTGAGCAGGAAGAGTGCGGCGGCTGTCGTCTGGCTTCGGCCCGCGACCGCCCGCTCTATCTCGCGCACGCGCTCGGGCGCGAGGTGGAGGGTCTCTCGCGCGTGGACGTAAGGCGCGTCCGGCTCCGCCCTTTTCTCGAAGGGCAGGCGCGACTCGCGCCTCGCCTCGCGTGCCCGGCTGCTCCAGAACTCGCGCCCGGCCTTGGTGTCCTCGGCTGTCAGCAACTCGTTCTGCCACTCGGCGAGGTCCGCGTACTGCAAAGGGGCGTCGCCCTCGTCCGGCTCGCCGGAGTAAGCGCGGCGTAGTTCTTCGAGAAGGTTACGCATCGTCGCGGCGTCGCCGCACATCGAAGGCAGTTCCAGAAGCAACACATGTTCGCTCGGCCTGAGTTTCAAAAGGCGCGCCGACAGCGGCTCGCACTTCGCAGAGAGGGACTCACGCCCTTCCGACCCGGCCTCGAACCGCTCAAGCGCGCCGAACAGGCTTTCGATTCGCGCGGACTGCGCCGCCGCATCCAGCCCGCTCAGGTCTTCCGCGACCAACAGCCGCGCGCCGCCCTGCCCTATGATTTGCAGCGGCACCTTCATGCCCGGCAGGCAGTCGAAGCCCGTGCGCAGGATTTCGTGCCTGACCACCGCACGCCCGAGTGCGGCGCGCAACCTCTCCTCGTCGAGTTCCCCATCTATGCTGACCGCGCAGCGCGTGTAGAAAGGGCCGGCGGCGACGGCCTGCTGCAACTTCCAGAGCCGCCTCTGCTGCGGCGACAGGCGGAAGCCTTCTATGCGTTCTTGCATCATTCGTCGTCTCTCTACTTTCCTTTGCTGTCGTTCAGCCGTCCTGACGGTTGTGCGGGTCTGCCATCCCGACCAGAATCCTGCGCTCGCCCGTGTAAGCCTGCCGCCCGTGGGCCACGCTCATGTTGTCGAGCAACAACACATCGCCGACCTGCCACGGGAAGCTGACTTCCTCGGCAGCGTAGGCGGCGCGTATCTCTTCGAGGACTTCCGGCTCGAAGTCGGAGCCGTCGCCGTAGTAGGTGTTGAAGGGCAGGGACTCGGGGAACTCGGTGAGCAGCGTCTCGCGCATCGTCGGCTCAAGCCCGGTGACGTGAAAGAAGGCCGAATGGTTGAACCAAATCGGCTCGCCCGTCCGCGGGTGATGTTCGACGGCGGGCCTCACCTGCCGTGTACGCAGTCGCTCGCCTCCGAGCCACTCCAGAGAGATGTCGTTGCTCCTGCAAAAATCCTCAAGGCCCGCGGGGTCGTCCGTCTGAAACGCTGTCTGCCATGTAAGCCCGAAGCCTTGATTGAAGTTGCGCTGGTAGAGCACGCGCTTCTCGATGCACCGCTGGCGCGTGGCGGCGCTGATGCGCTCGTAGACGCGGCGCGTGTCGGCAATGGGCGTCGCGCCGCCCGAGTCGGGCGCGACCTGACAGAAGAAGTAAATCTTGAGCGGCCACATCTGCCAGTACGTGCCTTCGTTGTGGAGCGCGATGCGCTGGTCTGCCGGGTAGTCCGTCGAGGAGTAAATCTTGTCGCTCACGAAGTGGCGCGGCGAAGAGCGGTCTCGGTATTCGACCATCCGCCCCGTCGAGGTGGCCGCGATGAAGCGCTCGAACTCGGGCACCGTCCTGATGCTGAAGCCGCGGAAGAGCAGCGCCCGGTGCCTCGACAGCAACTCGTCTACAAGCGCCCTGTTGCCCTCGGCCCACGTGACGAGATCAACTTCTTCAAACGTGGGACGGATGGCGAACGGGATCGCCTTGCCGGGCAGTAGCGGCTCGCTTGCAATTAAGTCACGCGGCGACATCTGGACGGCCTTGCGTCTCGCGGCGAGCGAATCCCGCAGAGCGCGCGGGCCGACATGTTTACTCATTATCAGTACCACCTTTCAACCCCTCCGCTTTTTCACAAGACGCGGAGGCCAGCTCTTCAAGAGGAGCTCGGCCAGCCCGACTCAGGCGCCGTCGCCGCGCTCCGAGCCGCGGCGTCTGATCGCCTTCAACCTCTCGCCAACTAACTTCTTGTAGCCCTCTCCAGCGAGAAGCTGCTCCTGCTCCTGCCGCTCGGCGAGCATTGACGCGAGAGCGCTCAACCTCAACTCCGGCTCCGACGCGATGCGTTCGAGGACGACTGCATACTGCTCGGCCATTCTGCTGATCGTCCCCGCGAGGAACAGCTCCGACCTGTACCCTATCCATCCCGCGATGCCGTCGGGCGTCTCCGCGATTGCGACCGACAGGTCGAACCTCGCCGTCCCCGACTCAATCGCGAAGGGGCGCAACGTGAGGCCGGGCAGGCGCAACGCCTCGTCCGGCGTGTTCTGCATGATGAACCAGACCTCGAAGAGCGGATTGCGCCCGAGCCGCCGCTCGATCTTGAGCGCATTGATGAGCTGCTCGAAGGGCACATCCTGATGCCTGTAGGCGTCGAGCGTCACGCCGCGCACGCGCGCGAGGAGATCGGCGAACGTGGGGTCTCCGTCAAGGCGCGTCCGCAGCGCGAGGCTGTTGATGAAGAAGCCGATCATCGCCTCGGTTTCGAGCTGGCCGCGGTTGGCGTTGCCCGTCCCGACAACGATGTCGGACTGCCCCGTTTGGAAGTGGAGCAGGACTTTGAAGGCCGCGAGCAAGGTCATGTAAAGAGTCGCGCCCGAGCGCAGGGCGAGAGCCTTCAGGGCCGCCGTGGTGTCAGCCTGTATCTTGAAGACGTGGGTCGCGCCGCGCTCCAAAGGCGTCTCGCGCCCGGGGAAGTCCGTCGGCAACTCGAAGCTCGCGGGCGCGCCGGCCAACTGCCTGCGCCAGTAGTCGAAATGTTCTTCGAGAGCCTCGTCGCACAACTGCTCGCGCTGCCACACCGCGTAGTCCGCGTACTGCAACTCAAGCTCTCCGAGCGGCGAAGGCTCGCCTTTCGCAAATGCTTCGTAGAGCGCCGCCACCTCTCGCACAAGCACGCCCAGCGACCAGCCGTCGCTGGCTATGTGGTGCATCGTCAAGACCGCGACGTGTTCCTCCTCGGCGAGCCTGAGCAGGAGTGCGCGCAGTAGAGGGTCGCGTTCAAGGTCGAACGGGCGTTGTCCCTCCTCGGCCCCGAGGCGGCGCGCCTCCGCTTCGCGCGCGTCGGCGGGCAGCCCGCACAGGTCTACGAGCGGGAGCGGCACCGTCAACGTCCGCGAGATGATCTGAATGGGCCGCCCGCCGACCTCCTCGAAGGACGTTCGCAGCGACTCGTGCCGCCGGACTATTTCGCCGAGCGTCCTTTCGAGGGCCGCCACGTCGAGCCGGCCTTCGACCCGCACCGCCACGGGAAGGTTATAAAGCGAACTCTCCGGTTGCAGTTGGCTAAAGAACCATAGTCGCTGCTGCTGATATGAGAGCGGCAGCGCCGCCCCCCGGTCTGCGCGCGTGACGGGCGGCAACGGCGACCCGTCCCCGCCCCGCAGCAACGCGCCGACGACCTTCGCCAGTTCCGCGACCGTGGGTTTCTCGAAGAGCCAGCGTAGCGAGAGCTCCACGCGGAAGGCTTCGCGCACGCGCGACACGACCTGCGTCGCCAGCAGCGAATGGCCCCCGAGGTCGAAGAAATTCTCATGCACCCCGATCTGTTCCAGCTTCAGCACCTCGGCCCAGATGTGCGCCAGCACTTCTTCGACCAAGTCTCGCGCGTCGGCGGATGAGGTCAGGCGGTGGCGCGTGCCGCCCGGCGCAGGCAACGCGCCTCGGTCAAGCTTCCCGTTCGGCAACAACGGCATCCGCTCAAGCACCAAGACCGCCGACGGCGCCATGTATTCCGGCAAACTCCCCCGCACGTAGCCGCGCAACTCCGACTCCATCACGGAGCGCCCCGGCTCGGCCACGACGTAGGCAATCAGGCGTCGCCCGTCCTCGCCGTCTTCGGCGGCGAGGACGACCGCCTCGCGGACGGCGGCGTGACTTCTCAGCGCCGTCTCGACCTCGCCCAACTCGATGCGGAAGCCGCGCACCTTCACTTGCGAATCGGCCCTGCCCACATACTCGATCTCGCCGTCGGGCAGATACCGCACTAGGTCGCCCGTGCGATACATCCGCTCGCCCGCGGCGGGGGCGAACGGATTCGGGAGGAACCGCTCGGCGGTCAGCCCCGGCCTGTTCCAGTACCCGCGGGCCACCCCCGCACCGCCGATATAGAGTTCGCCGACGACGCCCACGGGCACCGGTCGCAGTCGCCTGTCGAGCAGGTAGGTAGTGACGTTGCTGACGGCGCGACCGATGGGCGCCTCGGCCCTCTGCGCGCCGCCTTCCGCGGCGCGCAACTCGCACGCCGTCGCCACCACGGTCGCCTCCGTCGGGCCATATGTATTTATCAGGCGCACCTGCCGCCTGACCGTCTCGTGCCATCTCCTGACTTGTCCGGCGTGGGCCTTCTCGCCGCCAATGACCACGAGCCGCACACACTCCGGCATCAGGGCTCTGCCCGCGTGCAGCTCGCCGGCCAGCAGGTGCCAGTAGGCTGTCGGTAAGTCGAGCACCGTCACGCCCATCTGTCCGCAGGTGCGTAGGAACTCTTCGGCGGTGCTCAACATCTCCTCCGTCCTCAGCACGAGCGTCGCGCCGCGCGTGAGGCAGGTGAAAATCTCTTCGGTGGCCGCATCGAAGCTGATCGAGGCGAACTGTAGGACGCGGTCGGTCTCGCGGAGGTCGAACGTCTCGCCGGCAGAGAGGATGTAGTTGACGAGCGAGCGGTGCTCGACGAGCACGCCCTTTGGCCTGCCGGTAGAACCCGAAGTGTAGATGACGCAGGCGGCGTTGAGCGGCGAAACGCCCGCGTCCACCGCGCCGGCCTCCCGACGTGCGACGGCTTCCCCGTTCATGTCAAGGCAGACCACCCGCGGGTGGAGCGCGGGCAGTCGCTCGCGCAGCCGCTCTTGCGTGAGTAGGACGGACGCCCCCACGTCTTCCAGCATGAAGGCGAGGCGCTCGCGCGGGTGTGCGGGGTCGAGTGGGAGGTAAGCCGCGCCGGCCTTCAGGACAGCCAGCAGGGCCACTATCATCTCGGCAGAACGCTCCATGAGGATGCCGACGAAATCTTCCGGCCCGACGCCCAGCCGCCGCAGTTCGCCGGCCAGATGGTGCGCCCGAACGTCAAGCTCGGCGTAGGTGAGTCGCCTGTCGCCGCAGCCGAGGGCGACGGCGTCGGGAGTGCGCTCGACCTGTTGCTCGAAAAGCTGGTGGAGACAGAGGCCGCGCGGGAACTCGGCACGGGTGTCGTTCCATTCGGAAAGCATCAGCCGCTCCTCGGCCTCCGTCAGCAACGGTAGTTCCGAGAGTCGGCGGGCCGGGGCGGCGACCACCCCCTCCAGCAACCTCTTCAGGTGCGTGCCCATCCTTTCTATCGTGATGGCGTCGAACAGGTCGGTGTTATATTCCATCGTGGCCGCCAGACCTTCGCGGCCACTCACCAGCGACAGCGTCAGGTCGAACTTCGCCGTCCGGCTCCACGACTCCATTCCGCTCGCGGAGAGACCGGGCAAGGCTCCGACTTTACCCTCGTCCGCGTTGTGCAGATCGAACATCACCTGAAAGAGCGGCGTGTGACTGAGGTCGCGCTCGGGCTGAAGCTCCTCGACCAGCCGCTCGAAGGGCGCCTCCTGATGCTGGTACGCGCCGAGGCACGTCTCGCGCACGCGCCCCAGCAGTTCGCGGAAGGTCGGGTCGCCCGACGCATCCGTGCGCAGCACCAGCGTGTTGACAAAGAACCCTATCAACCTCTCCAACTCCACGCGGTTCCGCCCGGCGGTCGGCGTCCCGATGCTAACGTCCTCCTGCCCCGTGTAGCGCACCAGCAACGCCTTGAAGGCCGCCAGCATGAGCATAAACAGCGTCACGCCCTCGCCGCGGCTCAACGCCTGCAAACCGGCGGACAGCTCCGCCGGGAAGACCGTGCGGAGGATGGCGCCGCGGGAACTCTGGACAGGCGGGCGAGGCCGGTCGGTGGGTAGCCGCAGCAACGGCGGCGCACCGGCCAACTGCTCGCGCCAGTAGTCGAGCTGCCGCTCAAGCACCTCGCCCTGAAGCCACTCGCGCTGCCAGACGCCGTAGTCGGCGTACTGCAACGTCAATTCCGGCAGCGGCGACTCCTCTCCGCGGATGAAGGCGCCGTACAGAGTTCCGACCTCTTGAACCAGCACGCCCATTGACCAGCCGTCGCTGATGATGTGGTGCATCGTGAAGAGCACCACGTGCTCGTCGGCGGCGAGGCGCAGCAATCGGGCGCGCAACAGCGGAGCACGGCTGAGGTCGAAGGGCGCCGCGGCCTCGGCGGCGCTTAGGCGTTCCAGTTCGGCGCGTTGTTGCGCGTCGGGGAGGGCGCTCAGGTCGTTGACGGACAGCGGCTGGACGAGGGAGTCCAGAACCGACTGTCGCGGTTCGTTGTCGCTGAAGGTGAAGCAGGTACGCAGTGAGTCGTGGCGGCGGATGACCTCGTTGAGAGACCACTCCAACGCAGCAACGTTAAGAGGCCCGGACAAGCGTAGGGCCAGCGGGATGTTGTAAGCCGGGCTGTCTGGCTCGAATTGGTCGAGGAACCAGAGGCGCTGCTGCGCGAACGAGAGCGGCAGCGCACCTTCGCGTTGGATGCGACGCAACTCCGGGCCGCGCCCGGCCTCCCCGGCACGCCTCCTCGGCTCTATCGCCGCTGCCTGCTCGGCCACGGTCGGCGACTCGAAGAGCGAGCGCAGCGGCAACTCCACGTCAAAGAGGTCGCGCAGCCGCGAGACGACCTGCGCCACCAGCAGCGAGTGTCCGCCCAACTCGAAGAAGTTGTCGTAGAGACCTACTTTCTCAACCCCCAGCACCTCCTGCCATGTGCCCGCGATCTTTTGCTCAAGCTCCGTCTGAGGCGCCACGTATTTCTCCGCGGACGCCGCCCCCCACTCGGGCGCG
>JBGTBQ010000392.1:0-8668 GCA_041749275.1 Pyrinomonadaceae bacterium
CGCGCAACGCTTCGCGGAAGAGCGTTGCCGCGTGGAGCGCGGGACGATGAATCGAGAGACGCACGCCGTAGCCCTCGCCGCCGGCGGGGAACTCGCCCCACACGCGCACCTCGTTCGACGACAGCTCGCGCGTGATGCCGATGGTGGGTCGGCTCCTCGGCTCGACGGTCTTCATCTCATTCGTGACGCGGACGGAATCAAGCGCCGGGATCAGCTTCGCCTCGACGGGCGCGCCCGCTTCCTTGCCGGGCGCGACGCTGAGCGTGACCTCGTTGTCGTCAATCGAGAGCGCGCTCGGCTCGGCGCCGTAATACCATTGCACGTCCTCCCAGAGCCACCCCGCGCCAAGCGCCTCACCGCGAAAGTAGCTCTCATCGCCGACGATATCGCCGGAGATGCGCCGCACGCCGCGCTCATAAAGTTGGCCGGCCAGTTCGGCGAGGTGCGAAGGGTTGCCGCGCGCGGGGCGCGACGAGAGGTCGGGCGCGCCGCGACCGTAGAGCACGAGGTCGCCCGTGATCGTGCCCGCCGCATCCGGCGACGACGCGGCGTAGACGGACGTGCGCCAGCGGTAATCGGGGCCGAGCAGGTCGAGCGCGACCGCCGTCGTATAGAGTTTCATGTTGGAGGCGGGCGTGAACAAGCGGTCGGCGTTACGCGCATGGAGCACGCGACCGTCGCGCAGGGAGACGACATAGACGCCCCATCGCGCCGATGCGGCATCACCCGCTTCGAGCAGAGATGTAATCTTCCGGCCAAGTTCAGCATCCGCCGGGCGTGGCGCGCCGCCCGCGCCCGGCTGCGCTTTCGCGCTCTCGAAAGGCTGATTGTCAATCGTCCGGTACGCGCCTTTGGACGCGCCGCCTTCCTGAGTCTGCGAGCGCAGAAGGTAGGCGGGCAGGGCGAAAGCGAGCGTAAAAAGGACGGCGACCGACGCGCTCCCGGCGAGAAGCGCGCGCCGTTTGTCTTGAATCCTATTCATAACTTTTTCAGCTTGAGAAGAGCGAGGCCACGCGCTCGGTCGTCAGCGCCGCGCGCGCGGCGTCATATACCTGCTGCGTCGTGATCTCGTTGATGGTGCGCGCGTGGACGACGCGGTGTCGTTCGCCGGGGGGGACGAAGCAATCGAACATCGGATGGTGCTGCATCAGGATGACGACGGGCGTGCCGACCGCCGCCGCGACGTGCATCGGCCCCGTGTCGTTCGAGACGAAGACGGCGAGCCGCGCCGCCGCCGCCGCGAGTTGTGGGATGGTCAAACGGTCGAGGACGATAGTCGAGGGCGGAAACGAAGCGCGTGCGCGCCGGACGAGCGCACGCTCCTCCGGCCCGGCGAAGAGCGCGACGCGCACCGCGTCGTTGCGTTCCAGCATCCACGCGAGTTCGGCGAACCGCTCGACGGGCCAGCGGCGGCTCGCGTGGCCCGCGCCCGGAAACATGCCGACCGTCAACGCGTCCATCCCCGCCTTCATCTTCTTCAGCATCTCGTCAACGGCGCTGGTATCTTCCGCGCGGACGGGCAGGCGCGGCACGCGCGCGACTTCGCCGACGCCGAGCGGCTTGATGACATCGAGGTAACGGTCAATCGCGTGCTTCGAGCGATCTTCGGCGGGCGGGCGCGGGCGAAAGTTCGACAAATAGTCGAGCGAGCGACCGGGGCGGCGCGCGTAGAGACGTTGCGGCGCTCCCGACAGATACCCCAGCAAGTTCGTCTCCGACAGGCTGTGCAGGTCAATCACGAAGTCGAACTTACGGCGCCGCACCTGTTTCACCAACTGCCCGATACGCAGCACGGACAACACCTTCGACCCGTCGCGCAACCCCACGCGGTCTACGGGCAGCGTCTCGTCGGCCACGCCCGCAAGCTCCAACACGGCAGACGCCGCGCGCCCCACGGCCACCGTCACGCGCGCGCGCGGGAACTTCTGCCGGATGGCGGCGAGCGCGGGCAGACTCAGCACCACATCGCCGAGCTGTCCGAAGTCAATGACGAGAATGTTGCGCGGCTCTATACCCATGACACGTTGCATAACGACGGCGCCCGCCGGTTCGTTTCGCGCAGTGTTATCTCACTTCTATTCCTCTACCGACCAGAGTACGAACCGCCCCGGAAAGCCTTTAATTTCCTCGTCCGGATGCTCCGTCCACTTGATATGCCGATGTTTTGCAGAGCGTAAGGTATAGACATCCTCTTTGACTTTGGCGCTCGTCCAGATGCCGCCCTCCTTCGCCTTAGCTTCAACCCTTGCCGCCATGCTGACCTGATGACCAAAGGCATCGTCGGGGCTGACTTCGACCGGGCCGATGTGGATGCCGGCGCGAACCTTAACTGCCTCGTGGCCGGTGTCACGATGGAACGCTAGCGCAAAGTCGAGTGCGTCGCCAGCGCCGTGGAACGCGGCCATGACGGAATCGCCAATGGTCTTAATGAGATAACCGCGCCCTTTGTTAATCAGCTCTCTGGCGTGAACAAAGTGTGCCTCGCGCACCTGCCGCCAGGGTTCATAACCCATCTCGACATTCAGGCTGGTGCTGTCCAGTACGTCCGTGAACACGATGGCAACGGTCGCGATGTCCGCCCCGCCCGCCCACTTCTTAAAGTTCTCGGTTCTCAACTCCGCCGACGCCGCGACGAGGTCTCCGCCACGCTCCATGCTCGCCTCGGCCTTGCTTTCCATCGCCGCGATCTGCGAGAGAAATTTCTCGTCATCGCGGTAAAGTATCTCCATCGCGTCAATGAGCGGGATCGGCTCGAAGCAGTATTGGCAGGGTATTTTAGATTTGCCGCTCTGCTGCGCGCGGTAAACCGCATTCCGGTCACGAATCGGCTCCCGACATTCATGATTCGGGCAGCGATAGAGTCGTTCGCGGCATACCTCGACACGCTTCTCGGTGAAGTGATCGGCGACGATCTTGAGGAAGAGCGCCTTGTCGTCGTCGCTCACGCCTTCGGCATAGAAAACTTTCAGCATGCCTTGCCCGTCGCCTTTATTTTGAAGTTGGAAGCCGCAGACGTGACCGCGCCCGTTGAGAAACTCGGCGGCATTCTTCCAAAGTTTTTTGAGACGGAAGACGCCGCCATAGTAGAGCTTCACGATCAGCGTCGTGTAGAGGTTCTCAACCGGCCCCTCGAAAGTGAATTCCACTTCCACGACCGGGTCTTCCTCAAGCGGCGGCATCTTGCGATTAAATTTCGACGGGAAGACAAGATTACCGTTCTGTTCAAGCGCCAGTCCCAGCCGGAGGAAAAGCTCGACCGTCGCGTGCAGAAGGAAAATCTTGTCCGACGCTTTCAGCCCGCCCTCTTCGCGGATCGCAATGCGCCCTTCGAGCACATCCGTCTTAGAGACCGCGCCCAGCCCGTCGGGGTGCCGCCGCGCCGCGTCAATGACGTCCGAGGCGTAGCCGTTCAGCAACTCCGGCTTGAGCAGGATAAGGTCGCCGAACGAGAGACACTTAATTAGCCCAGCGGTCTCGACGTGGCCCAGGACCTTTCGAAACTCCGCCTCGGTCGCCGTGTCGCCATCGGCCTGCACGTTGAACTCGGCCATCAGATTGTGTTCGCGCACGAGGACGCGGTTGCCTTGGCGGACTGCGGCCAGAAAGTCCTTCACCCGCTTGAAGACTTCGAGGCTGCTCGTCCGCGACAAACGCTCCCAAGGAATCGCTGTCATGATCGCCTGACGCAGTGCGTCGCAGCCCTCGTTCGTCTCGGCGCTCGTGGCGAAGTGTGCGAGATACCCATTCGCCTTGCAGTAAGCTTCAATGTCAGCCGTCGTCATCCGCACTCCGCCCACGTCCACGCGCGCCGCCACGAGAATCTTTATCATTTCTCCCGGCACGGCGTTCCTGAGCGCTTTCTCCCAATAGTCAACGCCGAAGAAGGTGTCGTTCGACTTCGTCGGGTCGTAGAGCATCAGCGCGACGTTCGTCTCGTTCAAAAAAAGCTGATGCACTAGCCGGTATTCATCCTGCCCCGCGAAGTCCCACAGCATCACCTCCCGCTCCGTCTCGCTGTGGAGCGGCCATACCTTCATCCCGTGCGTCGAGCCGGGTGTCGGACGCCACATGCCTTCGGTTAAGCGAACGCCAAGCCCCGTCTTCCCCACACCCGTATCGCCTACTAAAGCAACTTTAGCATTGGTGTAGCTGGTGCTGAGAGGAACCGAGTGAGTGCCGAGGAGGGCATCAAAATCCAAATCCCAAATACGAATGACCGTGTCTTCTTCACCGAGCGTTGCCAGAACGAATGCTTTCGGATGAAAGGCCAAGCTGGGCAGCCAATACATGGAAGCCGGCTCGTTGAGTGCTGCAATATTCTCCCAAATATCGCAACGCCATAGTCGGACCGTTCCGTCGCTAGACTTTGAGGCGAGCAGGGAGCCATTAAAAGAAAAGGAAACAGACTTAACGATCCCGGTATGGCCCTCAAGAGTAATCAGGAGTTGTCCTGTCGCTATATCCCACAGCCGGACGATTCCATCGTCGCACGCGGACGCAATCGTCCGACTGTCCGGCGACCATGCCACGCTTATGACTCTTGTAAAGCTACCTTTGAACGTGCGGTACGGGCGTCCCGTCTCGGCGTCCCACAGCCGGACGGTTCTATCATCGCTCGCGGACGCTATCATCATTCCATTGGGTGCCCAGATCAAACTAAAGATTTGATCCGGATGCTCTAAAATCATACGGCGCACTAGCTTCGTCTCGGCGTCCCATAGCCGGATGGTTCCGTCATCACTAGCGGACGCAATCATCCGACCGTCCGGCGACCACGCCACGTTTGTAACTCTTTTAGAGCGCCCTTCGAACTTGTGGTGCCCCTGCCCCGTCTCGGTGTCCCACAAACAGAGAGTTCGGTCGCTGTTCGCGGATGCAATCGTCCGCCCGTCGGGCGACCACGCGACGCCGACGATAGGACTGAGGCGCCCTTTAAGCGCGCGATGCAATTGACCTGTCTCAGCGTCCCACAGCCGCAGAATTTCGTCATGACCGCCAGAGGCGATCATCCGCCCGTTAGGCGACCACGCAATCCGATAGGTGGCTCCTACGTGTCCACGGAGCGTGTGCCGGAGTTTGAAGCCGGGCGGGATTTTGTTGTTCGCGTTTTCGTCAGGCATCTGCGTTGATTCTCTTTTCGCCCGGCGGATGGAACCCGTGTTGAGGGATGCGAGGGCTTATCCGGCGGGAGACTTCTGACTTCGGCGAGAAGCATAGCATATCAAGCGCTGCCTTCGACCGCGAAAGGGCGTTCAATATCAACGTTCGTTTAGAGGCGGGCTATGCCCGCCGGTTCGGGTCACGACGAAGCTTGAGACGGCGGGCATAGCCCGCCTCTAAACGGACGGTAAATTGATATGAAAATCGCTCCCAACAGTCGCGCCTAATCGCAAACGGCTATGGTTAGCGTAGGAAAGGTCAGAGCACGCGCAAATCGCGCCCGCTCATCTCCGCAGGCTTTTCCAGATCGAGCAGGCCGAGGATGGTCGGGGCCAAGTCTTCGAGCGCGCCACCCTCTCTTAATTTCATGCCGCGAAAGGTTTCGCCGATGAGGTGGAAGGGGACGGGGTTGGTGGTGTGTGCGGTGTGGGGCTGGCCGGTGGTGGGGTCAATCATCTGTTCGCAGTTGCCGTGGTCGGCGGTGATGAGGCAAGTGCCGCGAGCGGTCTTGAGCGCCTTGGTGACCCAGCCGAGGCAGGTGTCAACGTACTGGACGGCCTCGATGGTTTTTTGCAGATTGCCGGTGTGGCCGACCATGTCGGGGTTGGCGAAGTTGACGATGAAGACATCCGTCGCGCCCTCTTCGATGGCGCGCAGGAGTTGGTCGGTGACTTTGAAGGCGGACATTTCGGGCGCGAGGTCGTAAGTTGCGACCTTCGGCGAAGGGATAAGCAGGCGGCGTTCGTGGGGGAATTCGCGCTCGGTGCCGCCGTTGAAGAAGTACGTGACGTGCGCGTACTTCTCAGTCTCGGAGAGGCGGTAGTTGCGGACGCCGACGGCGGCGAAGACTTCGGCGAGGATGTTTTTGTGTTGGAGCTGGAAGAAGGCGATGGGTAGTCCGAACGTCTTGTCGTAGAGCGTGAAGCAGACGAAGCCGACGCGCGGGCGGTTCGAGACGGGGAAGCCGTCGAAGTCTTCCACGACGAGCGCGCGCGTAATCTGGCGGGCGCGGTCGGCGCGGAAGTTGAAGAAGATGCAGGCGTCGCCGTCCGCAATCGTCGCCACGGGCAGACCGTCCTCGCGCGTGATGGAGATTGGCTCGACGAACTCGTCCGTGATGCCGCGTTCGTAAGAGCGTTTGACGGCTTCGACGGGATCAGATGCCCGCACGCCTTCGGCGCGGACGAGAAGGTTGTAGGCGCGCTCGATTCGCTCCCAGCGTTTGTCCCGATCCATCGCGTAATAGCGACCGACGACTGAAGCGATTTCGCCGCAGCCGATCTCGGCGATTTTAGTTTGCAGGGCCGAGAGGTAGCGGTCGGCGGAAGAGGGCGGCGTGTCGCGCCCGTCGAGAAAGCAGTGAACGTAGACGCGCGTGAGGCCGCGCTCTTTCGCCATGCGGAGCAGCGCATAGAGATGCTCCTGCGAAGAGTGGACGAGGCCGTCCGAGAGCAGGCCCATGAGATGCAGCGCGCCGCCGCGCGTCTCCGCGTCGTCCATCGCGGCGACGAAGGCTTCGTTCGTGAAGAACTCGCCCGTCTCGATTGAGTAATCAATGCGCCGGATGTCGGTCATAATCACGCGGCCCGCACCCATGTTGAGGTGGCCGACCTCGGAGTTGCCCATCACTCCGCCGGGCAGTCCGACGCAGGTGCCCGACGCCTCGATCAACGTGTGCGGATATTTTTCGAGTAGCTCGTCGTAGAAGGGCATCGCGGCGAGCGCGACGGCGTTGCCCTCACGTTCGGGCGTGTAGCCGAAACCGTCGAGAATGATGAGCGCGAGCGGGCCGCGTTGTCCGTTCAAGGTACTGTCTCCGGTGCGTGTGTCTGTGAAAATCCGGCCTCTACTTTTTGCCGGACGCCCGCGCCTTTTTGGCCTTGCCGTTCGACGCCCGCGCGCTCGTTTTCGTTGCGGGTTTGGCGGTTTCGATTTGATAGAAGGCCGCGCGACCGGGATAGTGGGCCGCGCCGCGCAGGTCTTCCTCGATGCGGAGGAGCTGGTTGTACTTGGCGGTGCGGTCGGTGCGAGAGAGCGAGCCGGTCTTGATCTGTCCGGCGTTGGTCGCCACGGCGAGGTCGGCGATAAAGGTGTCTTCGGTCTCGCCCGAACGGTGCGAGATGATGGTCGTCATGCGGCGCGTGCGCGCCAACTCAATCGTGTCGAGCGTTTCGGTAAGCGTGCCGATCTGATTGACCTTGATGAGAATCGAGTTGGCGACGCCGAGCGCGATTCCCTTCTTGAGAAACTCGGTGTTTGTGACGAAGAGGTCGTCGCCGACGAGTTGGACGCGCCGTCCCATCTCGTCCGTCATCAGTTTCCATCCGTCCCAGTCGCTCTCGGCCATGCCGTCTTCGATGGAGATGATCGGATACTGCTCCGACCAGCTCTTCCAGTAGGCGACCATCTCCGCGGATGAGAGCTTGCGCTTGTCGCTCTTTTTGAAGACGTAATTCTGGCCGTCGTAAAACTCGCTCGCCGCCGGGTCGAGCGCGAGCAGGACGTTGACGCCGGCGTTATAGCCGGCGCGCGTGACGGCTTCGAGAATGGTCTCGACGGCCTCTTCGTTCGAGCGCAGGTCGGGCGCGAAGCCTCCTTCATCGCCGACGCTCGTCGCCAGCCCGCGCCCTTTGAGGACGGCCTTGAGCGCGTGGAAAATCTCGGCCCCGGTGCGAAGCGCGTCGCGGAAGGATTCGGCGCCGACGGGGACAATCATGAACTCCTGAAAGTCCACGTTGTTGTCGGCGTGCGCGCCGCCGTTGATGATGTTCATCATCGGGACGGGGAGCGTCTTGGCGTTCACGCCGCCGAGATAGCGATAGAGCGGGATTTCGAGATGCGCCGCCGCCGCGCGCGCCGTGGCGAGCGAGACGGAGAGGAGCGCGTTCGCGCCGAGCTTCGATTTCGTGCGCGTCCCGTCGAGCGCGAGCAGCGCGGCGTCAACCTCTGTCTGATCGAGCGCGTCCATCCCCTCGATCTCGCGCGCGATAAGGTCGTTGACGTTCTGCACGGCGCGCAAAGTACCCTTGCCGCCGTAGCGGCGGCGGTCGCCGTCGCGCAGTTCCACGGCCTCGTGTTCGCCCGTGGAAGCGCCCGAAGGCACGGCGGCGCGACCGACCTCGCCGCTGACGAGGTAGACCTCGGCCTCGACCGTCGGGTTGCCGCGCGAGTCCAGTATCTCGCGCGCGTTTACGGAATCAATCAGACTCATGTTGAGAGCGCCGCTCCTCTAAGATAGGGATTTTTATGTCCCGGAGAATCTATCAACCGGCGGACGGAAAGGCAAAAGAAAATGGTGGAAGGCAAAAATGAAACCGAATGGTCTTCACTTTTGCCTTTTGCCTTTTTACTTTTGCCTTCATTTCATGTCAATACTGTGGACAACTTTTGACAGAAAAGCCAACTTCCATTTAGATGTGTGTGACCAAACATACAACCAAAGGAAGTTGGCTGATGACCGTAGTCACACAGATACTAAACCAGATGCCTGAGATTGCTAAACCTCAAC
>JBGTBQ010000393.1:0-21029 GCA_041749275.1 Pyrinomonadaceae bacterium
CGGCGACTACTTCGACCGCCAGCACGTCGAAGTGCAACGAATGCGGCTCATCCACAAGCTGGAAACGCTGGGACTAAAGGTCACAGTCGAGGAACTGCCGCAAGCCGCATAGCTTGGCCGTTCCCTTATTTTCATAACAGCCTTCATGACCCGTGGCTCACCACCACGGATGAAAATGGATATACTCGGCACGCCCGGTTGGCATAGAGGTCGGTTGTACACTGGTGTTCACGAACCCGCAAAGCAGTCGGACCCGGATACTCACAGGCACCACCAACTGTCGCTCTTGGCTCCCAAGTCCAAGAAGCACGCACCTTAGATTCTTCGACCCAGAGTATCCACGCCACCCGGAGATTGTTCGTCGGAGGTTCGGTGATGCAAGTTGTTCACACACACTGTGCCGGGTTGGACGTTCACAAACGAACGGTGGTCGCCTGCTGCCTGACGCCTGACCCGCAGGGTGGATGGCACACCGAGACGCGCACCTTCCCGACCATGATGGTTGATCTGCTCGCGCTCGCCGATTGGCTGCGTGCGCGTGGCGTGACGCACGTCGCGATGGAATCGACGGGTGAGTACTGGCGTCCCATCTTTAACATTCTCGAAGCCGAGTTCGAGACGCTGCTGGTTAATGCGGCGCATGTCAAGAATGTGCCGGGCAGGAAGACCGATGTCCGTGATGCCCAGTGGTTGGCAGAGTTGTTGCAGCATGGGTTGTTGCGTCCGAGTTTTATCCCACCCGTGCCCGTGCGCGAGTTGCGCGATCTCGTCCGCCACCGCAGCAACTTCGTGCGCGAGCGGGCGACCCTCGTCAACCGCGTGCAGAAAGTGCTGGAATCGGCCAACCTCAAGTTGGCGAGCGTGGCGACTGACGTGATGGGCGTCTCGGGTCGCCGGATGCTCGACGCCATCGTCGCTGGGCAGGCCGACGCTGCTGTGATGGCGGAGTTGGCGCGTGGGCGCATGAGAGCCAAGCGCGACGAGTTGGCGAAAGCTCTTGATGGGCGCGTGCGCGCGCATCACCGCTTCGTGTTGACGGAATTGCTGTGCCAGATCGACAGCTTCGACGAAACCATCACGCGCTTTGACGAGCAGATTGACGAGGCGTGCCGCCCTTTCGCCGAAGCCGTTGAGCGACTCGACACGATTCCGGGTGTCGGGCAGCAGACGGCGGAGCTGATCGTCTCTGAGATCGGTGTGGACATGACGAGGTTTCCGAGTGCCAATCACTTGGCGGCGTGGGCCGGAGTCGCACCGGGCAACCATGAATCGGGCGGCAAACGGCTGAGTGGACGAACCCGTAAAGGCAACCAGGCGTTGCGGAAAGGCTTGGTGTGTGCCGCGCATGCCGCCGCTCATACGAAGAACACTTTTCTCTCGGCGCAGTATCAGCGACTGGCGCGACGGCGTGGGCGGAAGCGGGCGGTGTTGGCGGTGGCGCATTCGATTCTCGTGATTGCTTATCATCTGCTGCAACGGCAGGAAGAGTACCGCGAACTCGGCGGCGACTACTTCGACCGGCAACGTCCCGAAGCGACGGCGAAACGCTTGACGCACCGGTTGGAGCAACTGGGTTATCAGGTCATCCTCCAGCAACCTGCGGCGGTTGAGATCAGCGCATCCGCGTAGCGCACCGGCTTATTTTCACCTTAGATGTTCCGATAAAGTCCTTTGAGGCGCTGAAAAAAGGCACACCAATACTGGCTCAATTTAGCTTGGTGTCGCTAAGTGTTGAGAATACGTGACAGGTAAAATGCTGTGCCAAAAGTACCATGAACTTTGTCGGAATATCTATTGCATCTCTTTTTTGTTAGTGATAAATTGCACCGTATTACAAGGGATTTTGTCTGCAGTAGTTGGTAGTCCTTTCTAAGATTCGAGCGTTCAACATTCTGCTGGTTATTAATTTCAATGAGCAAAACTCCTCACAATCAAAGTCTAATTCGCCCGGTGTTATCACAGTCCGCTTCAAGACGCTTTGTGGCGGCAATAACTATATCTTCCATTATCATATTTATGCTTCTGTTACTCACTGGCTCATATTGGCCTCAGCGTTTTCAGAATACAGCAGCAAAGTTTTTTGTTTGTGTATTATTGGCTTTCTGCTTCTCAATAATAATGTTTATAGTTTATCCACAGAATGCGCGGATAAAAAATATCCCGCTTATCAATTTGCCTGTTGAATTAGTAGGGCCTCCGGCGCTATTTGTTATTTCGCTGATCTTGCTTTCGTATTTATATCCTGGCCCTCCCAATCGTTTTTTTATTATTCGAATGCAAGGAAAGCCAGCCCCATTTCAACTCGAAACGTTCGAGATCAAATCAATGTCAGGCGGATGTACCTATCATCCGACGCAGGATCAGAATGATAAGTATATGTTAGGAGGGATATACGTAGAGTTTAACGGTGGTAAGGCTGAGTGTAATGCTACCATCGGCAATTCCATATTAACTTTACCTGCTATATTTAGCCTCGCGACTAAGGATAACATTGTAGAACTTAAGCCCAACTAACTGTTAAGGATTTCATGCCTTCCGAAAGGAGAACCTACGATGAAACTCCGTTGTTCAATTATCCTCTGCGTGGTTTTAATTGCCAGTCAGCCAAACACTGTACGCGCACAGCAAGAGCAAGATCGCATAATCGCGGGAGAGCATTTAGTGCGGTTGTGGGATGCCGTTACGCTCGGAAAAGTAAAGTTAAGCAACACAGAACTAAAAACCTTAATTTTAAAACGTCACTTATCAGCAATACTGCTGCCTCAAAATCAACCCAAGGATAAATGGGTTATTAGAAAATGCTATAAGGTGAAAACGGTGTTTGATGTACCGGATGCTGAACTCACAGGTGAAGATTTCGCACAGCTCATAGCCTATGCGAAAGATGGGGTGTTTGAACGTGCTGAGGCAGTCCGCGATGCTGTTATCAGCAACGACCCTAAAAAACTTGAAACCGCAACAGTTGATTTAAAAAGCTATCTGAGCAAGCAGGCGGATGCTGAGAAAGAGGTGTCTACGAAGTTTGTAGGAGCGCTCTTGGCAGATTTAGAACCAAATCAAAAGGAGTTGGCGACCTACGTTCAGGATTACCGTGCTTTTGTAGAATCTAACACGAGAGAGAGACTTAGGTTTGCGACCCTTCTGTTGCCCAGGCAGCTTTACGTCATCAATAAAGATGTGTTTGACGCTGATGACCTGTCGAAAATTAATCCATCTACGGTTCAGCAACTCCTAGTTGCCGATAAACTTTTCAGGGCGGCATGGGTTGGCGGAACCTACCTCGTCGCGCTCCAAGATAGCTCTCCAACTCCTCGTGATCCAACGGGTCTCGGTCTTTCTACGCAATGGATCAACTTCGCGGACGGGAGCACTTCATCTCGTCCACCCTATGCACTCCGTTTTAGCATGCGTATTGAGTTCTAAATTTAGCTCCTATATTAAACCTCTTGCATAAGTCGGGGCCGTCGAAAATATCGACCGCTAAATTACTGGCTTTCGCGTTCGGTCAAAGTGACTTTTGCAAGAGTTCTATTGTTCGGGACTCTCATTCAATTTAGGGATAGCACTAATTCAATGTGTAGGAGTCTATATCTATGCGAATCAGTAGTTGAAAAATGTCCCCGTTGAAAACAAAAGCCTAAGAGCGTGTCTAAAAAGTTGAACGACCTGCGGTGAGTAGGTTAGAAACTTGGGTATGAGTCACAGAAAACTATACCCCACAGACCTGAGCGATGCCGAATGGAGTCGGCTCGCCCCGTTGGTTCCCAAACCTAAACCCGGAGGTCGTCGGCCCAAGTATGACCGACGAGAAATCCTGAATGCAATCCTGTACGTGGTGCGCGCCGGGTGCGCGTGGCGCTTGCTGCCACATGACTTTCCGTCGTGGCGCATCGTCTATCACTATTTTCGGCAGTGGAAGCTCGATGGCGTGTGGCAGCGCATCCATGACCGCTTGCGGAAGCTGTTGCGGAAGGCTGCGGGACGCCAAGTGCAAGCGTCGGCAGCGATCCTTGACTCGCAGTCAGTGAAGACGACCGACCGCGGCGGAGAGCGCTTGCAGGTCTTGGCTGCGGGCTGGACGCGGCTGCGCTTGATTTGGGCTGATGGCGCCTACGCCGGGGAATTGGTTGAGTGGGTGCGGCAGTTGCGCGAGCGCCGCCGCATCGAGTTGGAGATCGTCAGGCGCTCGGAAGCAGCCACAGGCTTCGTCGTCTGGCCCAAGCGGTGGATCGTCGAGCGCACGTTCGGGTGGCTCAATCGGTGTCGGCGGTTGAGCAAAGATTACGAGTATCTGACCGCAACGAGTGAAGCGATGATTCATGTGGCAATGATTAACCTGATGGTGCGGCGTTTGGAGCGCCGACCTACTTTTTAGACACGCTCTAAGACTTGTGCCTCGTCGCGCTTCGGATTCCGCTTCTCGCTCTTGTGATAACTCATCCCGCCCAATTCCAAGTTGATGATCTCGTCTAAGCTTCTCATTGATAGCCCTCTCTAATCAGGCTATCATCTTACACCTTTCATTTAGAGTTCCTATATATGCGGAGGCCGACAGAAACATTTCCGAGGACGAGCGGCGACCCCGAAAAGTTTTGACAGATGATCGGTAAAACGCGGAGACGAGAAACGGACATGAAGAGAAGGTCATCAACTTGGCGCGCGGCCATCAGGCTTGCGCTCGGATGTGTCGTGACGTTTATAGTTTGCGGCGCACGCGACGTGTCGGCGGCTGACGCGACCGTCGCCGCCGACGGCAGCGGCCAGTACAAGTCTTTGCAGGAGGCGATCAACGCCGCGCCGCAGACGACCGGCCCCGCGCGGCGATGGGTCATCGCCGTCAAGCCGGGCGTCTACAAGGAGCTGATTTACATTCAGCGCGAGAAGCGTTACCTCTCGCTCGTCGGCGAGGACGCCGCGAAGACGATTGTCACCTACAACCTCCACGCGAATATGCAGGGTCTCGACGGCAAGCCCATCGGCACGTTCCGCACGCCGACGGTGCAGGTTGACGCCGAGAACTTCACGGCGGAGAACATTACGTTCGAGAACTCCGCCGGCCCCGTCGGGCAGGCGCTCGCGCTGCGCGTTGACGGCGACCGCGCGACTTTTCGCAACTGCCGCTTCCTCGGCTGGCAGGACACGATCTTTTTGAACCGCGGGCGACAGTATTTCGAGAACTGTTACATCGCGGGCCACGTGGATTTTATCTTCGGCGGCGCGACCGCCTTCTTCGAGCGCTGCCACGTCCACGTCCTCCGTGACGGCTACATCACCGCCGCCTCGACGCCGGACACGCAAGCCTACGGCTTGGTCTTCTCGCACTGCAAAATCACGGGCGAAGCGCCCGAAGTGAAGACATACTTGGGCCGTCCGTGGCGGCCTTTTTCCGGCACGATTTTTCTGCACACCGAAATGTCCGAGGTGGTGCGGCCCTCCGGCTGGAACAACTGGGGCCACGCGACGCGCGAGCAGACGGTGCGCTACGCCGAATACAACAGCACTGGGCCGGGCGCGAAACCGATGGAGCGCGTGGCGTGGGCGCGCCGGTTGACCGAGGCCGAAGCCAGAGAGATTACGCCCGAAAAAGTTCTCGGCGGCGCGGACGGCTGGAACCCGAAAGCTAAAGAGTCGAGCGCGGCATCGTCTCCAACTTCCGCGAACAGCGCCGCGCACGACCCTTGTCCCGCGCCCGCGAGTCTGAAGAAAGATATTGAATACGGTCGTGCGGGCGGTGAAAGCTTAAAGCTTGATGCCTGCGTGCCCGCCGGGGCCGGGCCGCACGCGGCGGCGATTCTCGTCCACGGCGGCGGCTGGATGGGCGGCGACAAGGCGAAGGGTGTTGACCCGCTCTTTGCGCCGCTCGCGCACGCCGGCATCGCGTGGTTCTCCATCAATTACCGCCTCGCGCCGAAGCACCCGCACCCGGCGGCGGTCGAAGATATCGAAGCCGCCATTCGCTGGATGAAGGCACATGCCGCCGAGTTCAAAGTTGACCCCGCGCGCCTCGCGCTGGTGGGCGAATCAGCCGGCGGTCATCTCGTGGCGCTGGCCGCCGTGCGCGCGAAAGACGAAACGCGCGTCGCCGCCGTCGTGCCCTTCTACGCGCCGGTAGACCAAGAGGCCGACATGCTGCGGCGCGGCGGCCTGAGCATTTCGATGAAGGCTCTCTTCAATCTCACGGAAGTGAACGACGCGGCGGTGCGCGTTCTGCGTGAAGGGTCGCCGATCAACTTCGTCCACTCCGGGCTGCCGCCGTTCCTGCTCGTCCACGGGACGGGCGACCCGAGCGTGCCCTATGACCAGTCAACGCGGTTGCAGGCGAAGCTGCGCGAGGCGGGCGTGGCCGTCGAGCTTATTTCCATTGACGGCGGCTCGCATGGCATGGCTCGCTGGGAAGAGATTGACCCGACTTACAAAGAGAAGGTCGTCGCGTGGATCGCGCGGAAGCTCGGCGCGACGAGCGGAGCACAGCCGAGGAAGAAATAAGATCAGGCAAGTGGGGAGAGGCGCAGCGTCAGTCGGGCGTCAGGTGAATGCGTATCAACGCAGAGAACACAGAGGCGCGGAGGACACGGAGAAAACCTATTCTTCTCTGTGTTCTCCGCGCCTTCTCCGTGTCCTCTGCGTTGATACGCATTCACCCGGCCACTTACAAACGGCCTACCGGCTTTCCTGTATCGAGCGCGCGTTTTTTGTAAACCTCTTCTACCAACCTCGCCACCTCACGGCCCACGCCGCCGTCAACCACCGGTGCGCGGTCGTCGAGCACCGCCCGTGTGAAATCGTCTATCAGCGGTTGGTGCAAGTTGGAGTGCGGCGGATGCGTCTCGACGCGCTCGCCGTCGCGGGTGACGACTTTGAGATTGCCTTCGTTCAGGACGGCGACGTGGAGCGAGCCTTCGCTGCCGTAGATGTCCAGCGTGTCCCGCGGCTGGCGCGCCGCGTGCGTCACGCTAAGGGCGGCGTGCGGCCCACCATCCAGATCGAATTGGCGCGCCGCGTGCGTCACGGTGAGGGCGGCATGCGGCCTGCCCTGAAATGCGAAGAGGGCGCACGCCGTGTCCTCCACTTCCCTGTCGAACAGGACGTTCCCGACGAGACTATTGACTGACTTCACCGGCCCGAACAGGCTGACGAGGAGTTCGATGCGATGACAGCCGAAGTCGAACATCGGCCCGCCGCCGGACTGTGCTTTGTCTAACAGCCAGCGACGGGGATGCGACGGCTCCGGGTCGAACCACTCGAAGGCGTTCATTTGCGCGACAACCGGGCGACCAATCTCGCCGGAGTTGATAATCGCCTTGATGCGCTCGACGACCGGATAAAAGTGTCGGTAGTAGGCGACGCCGAGCCGCACCCCGTGTGCGTCGCAGGCGGCGACCATCCGGTCGCACTCCGCCACGCTCAAGGCCATCGGCTTTTCGCACAGGACGTGCTTCCCTGCTTCAGCGGCAGCGATGGTTTGCGCGGCGTGCAGGTGGACGGGAGTGGCGATGTAGACCGCTTCGACTCTTTCATCCGCGAGCAGTTCGCGCCAGTCGCCGTACCAATTCCCCGCGCCGAACTCTCTGGCGAAAGCCTCGGCGCGGTCGGCCCGCGCTCGATTGACGGCGATCAGTTCGCAGTTCGGCAGGTCGCGCAGCGCCGGCGCGACGCGCTTGCGCGCGATGTCGCCGCAGCCGATGAGTCCCCAGTTCAGTTTTGACATCGTAGTTCGCCTCGATTTCAAGTGAAGTCTTGTCGGAAGCCGCCGCCGCGAAAAAAACTTTCAAGACTGGCGGAAAATGCATACAATGCACGCCGGAAAGTCGTCGGGGCGTCATGCCCGAACAAACGTAACAACCTGCTGAGTTAAAGTCTCTCCACTGAGAAGACTCGTTCCCCTCGCGCATCGGAATATTTATGAAGAGCACAACATTGCGGAATGGGAAAAGATTTACTTCAAGCGAGGGACGCTCGTCCCTCGCTTCGCCGCGCCCGTCTTCCTTCTTCGCGTCGCTCGGCCTCCCGTCGGCGCTGACGATGCTCTGCGCGCTCGTTCTCTGCGCGCTCGCGGGGACGAAAATCCAACCCGCCCATGCGCGTGAAGGCCGGAGCCGCTTCGGCGCGTCGTCCGAGAATAATATCAGAGAGGTGATTCCCGACCGTTTTCAAAAAAGGTATCGGACGTGGAAGCAGGAGTTTCTCTCGACCGAGGCTGGGCGCGAACAGTGGGAGAAGTATGCACGGAACCGCCACCTCGCTCTGACCATCACCGTCTCCGAAGAGAGAGGCGAAGGCGCGGCCACGAATCAATATCGCTGGGACGATGATGGACAGCTCGTCGCCGTGACCATCTCGCTCGGCAGCCAGATTGATAAAGGGTATCCCGGCCCCGTCAACTATCCCGTCCTCAATTCCCTCGCCCCGATGGGATCCGTCCCACACGTCAGCGGCAGCGTGTTGGCGGCGACGAAGTTCGCGCACGAGTTCGGCCACGTCAACCGCGCCGCCAACGCCGACGGCAAGCTCTTCCAGTTGCAGGATAAATTGATTCCCACCTACAACAAACTTTTTTTCGCGAAAGGCCGCAACGTGCGCGACCCGCAGCTTATCGCGCTGGCCGAACAGATGGGGGGCACGCCGGTCGAAATCGGGCGCGACCGTGAACTCTGGGCGGAGGCCAATGCGTTCGCCTACTTGCGTGAGCGGTATCCGGAAAGAGGGATTTACCAGCCGGTCTTTAAGGAGATTCGCCGCACCCTCGAAGAGTACGCCAAAGAACACCTCGAACGCTTCCGCTAAACCGTGGCCCCGGCGCCCACCGACATCGAACAGCGACGGTTGACCGGCCCGGTCGAAAACCCCTCGCCCAACAACCTTACTGACAAGAGATGTCTTGTCGGAGACCTCGCGGCGCAGCCAAATCCTCGTACATTGTATCGAAGTCGTTACGTGAAGCCGCTTGCGCCCACGATTTAGCTATCGCGCGCCGAATGTGCAAAAGAAAAGGGCCAAATTGCCCAAGACGCGCGAAGCGCATCTGAGTGAAAATATAGACCTTTAGACACGGGCGACAGTCGGTAGGAAGCGCTCCCGGCCTAATATCAGCAACCGTGCATCAGAAATGAATTTAGATTCAACCGTTAAGGCGCATCAAGGACATTCAGTCGCAGGTTGCCGGCGGCGGCGCGATGCGGGCGGTGGAGTGATAGTGAAGTCAAGAAAGGATAAAGCGATGAGTAAGACAGTAGTACAACGCAGCATCACCGCTATGTTGCTGCTCCTCTCGATGTTCGCGGGAGCAAGCGCGCAGGAGTTTCGCGGCTCGCTCTCCGGCAGCGTCACGGACCCGAACGGGGCGGCGCTGCCGGGTGTGACGGTCGAGATCAAGAACATCGAGACCAACGTCGCCACTACCGCCAACACCAACGACGATGGCGGCTACACCTTCCCGCTCCTCCAACCCGGCAAGTACACCCTGAAGGTGACGGCGCAAGGCTTCAACACGGAGGCGCGCGAAGGCATCGAGATTCGCGTGGCCGACAAGTTGACGCTCGACGTGCAGATGACGGTCGGCGTGGCTGAAACGGTCACGACCGTCGCCGCCGCCGAGACGCTGGAGACCGGCTCGGTCAGCACCGGCTCAGTCATCAGCAGCCAGCAGATCAGCGAACTGCCCCTGATTGACGGCAGCCCGTACCAGCTCGCCACGCTCGCGCCGGGCATCTCG
This sequence comes from Pyrinomonadaceae bacterium, assembly GCA_041749275.1. Classification (GTDB taxonomy): domain Bacteria; phylum Acidobacteriota; class Blastocatellia; order Pyrinomonadales; family Pyrinomonadaceae; genus JBGTBQ01. Next base: position 9,713 of record JBGTBQ010000393.1, read on the forward strand.
TACACCGGCAACCCGGCCTTCACCAGCCCGACCTCGAACGGCAACCTCGCCGCCTTCCGCGCCAACGGCGCGACCGGCCCGAATCAGGTCACGCTCGACGGCTCGCCCAACTTCGCCATTGACGGCGGCGTCGGCTTTTCACCGCCCTCGGACGCCACGCAGGAGTTCAAAGTCCAGACCAACGCCTTCGACGCGCAGCAGGGTTATTCGGGCGGCGCGACCGTCAACGTCGTCATCAAGTCCGGCACGAACGACCCGCACGGCACGATCTACTATTACAACCGTGACCGGAGCCGCACCGCCAACAACTTCTTCTCGAACCGGACGGGACAGGAGCGCCCCGAAAGAACGTACCACCGCTTCGGCGGGACGCTGGGCGGCCCCGTCTATCTGCCCAAGCTTTACGACGGGCGCGACCGCACCTTCTTCCTCTTCGCCTACGAGCGTCTGAAGAACAGCGAGGCCGAGCCGCAGCTTTTCACCGTGCCGACCGAGGCGTTCCGGCGCGGCGATTTCTCGTCGCTGTTGACCACGACCTGCACCGGCACGACGACCATCTGCCCGACCAGAATCTACAACCCGGCGACCGCGCAGGCGACCGGCACCGTCAACCGCACGGCCTACGCCGGCAACATCATCCCGACCGCCCAACTCAATCCGGTGGCGGTCGCTTACCTCAACCTCTATCCGCTGCCGAACACGACGGGCAACGCCGACGGCACGCTCAACTATTTCTCGAACCAGATTCGCAGCTCGAACTATCGCTCGTGGATCACGCGCGTTGACCATAACTTCAACGACCGGCACCGCATCTTCGGGAAGTACTACCACAGCTTCAACCCGGAGGATCGCTACAACTGGACGGAGTCGCCCCTCACGTCAGGTTTCGAGTACCGCACCAACGACGGCGCGAGCCTCGACTACACGGCCACGCTGTCGAGCAGCACGGTCTTGGACGTTCGCACCAACCTCAGCCAGTTCGTGCAGGAGCGGCGACCCGGCGCGGAGTTCGATCCGGCCAGCCTCGGCTTCACGGGCGCGGCGCTCGCGGCGATGCGCGGCTATCAGTACCTACCGCGCTTCGACATCAGAACTTACGACGCGGGTCGCCCCATCCGCTCCATCCTCGGCTCGAACCGTTCGGATTACAACGGCGGACTGCTCCGCCCGTTCTACGTCTTCTCGGTGCAGCCCTCCGTGACTCAAGTCTGGGGCAACCACACGATGCGTTATGGCTATGACGCGCGCGTGCTGCGCGAGAACTTCTCGACCGACGGCTTTCAGGGCGGGCGCTTCTTCTTCGACGGTACGTATGTCACCAACACCACGACCACGACCACCAACAGCACCAGCCAGACGAACACCGACCGCAACCGTAACGTCTACGGGCGCGACGTGGCGTCGTTCCTGCTGGGCATCCCGACCGCCTCGACCTCGCAGAGCCTGATTGACACGAGCGCGCGGAGCTACTCCGTGCAGTCTCTCTATCACGGCTTCTTCTTTCAGGACGACTGGCGTTTGACGCCGAAGCTGACGCTGAATCTGGGGCTGCGTTACGAGTTGGAGTTGGGCCTCACGGAGCGTTTCGACCGTCTCCTCCGTGGGTTCGACGCGACATCGGCGAGTCCGATTCAGACGGCGGCTCAGGCCGCATATCTCGCGGCCTTCAACGCCGACCCGAACCGCGCGACCAACTTCCCGCGCACGCCCGACCAGTTCAACGTCCCCGGCGGGGTGACGTATGCCGGCGACAACAACCGCGCGCTCTGGGATGCGGACAAGTCCAACTGGCAGCCGCGCGTCGGCGTCGCCTATCAGGCCGACCAGAAGACGGTGCTCCGCGCCGGGTTTGGCATCTTCATGTCACCCTTCCGCATTCTCCCGGACAACGTCAATCAGGTTGGCTTCTCCGCTTCGACGCCGTTCATACCCACGAACGATCAGGGCCGGACGTTCGTCGCCACTCTCAACAACCCGTTCCCCAACGGCCTCCAATCGGCCTTCGGTACGAGCCGCGGTCTGCTGACGCTCGTCGGTGAATCAATCGGCGCATCGGACGCCGGTCTCGTCCCTGACGACCGCAAGAACGCGAAGTTCTCGCGGTTCATCATCGGCATCCAGCGCGAACTGCCCGGCAAGTTTGTCGTCGAGGCCAACTACGTGACGGCGTGGGGCCGCGACATGGCGGTAGTCCGAAACCTGAACTTCGTCCCCAGCCAGTTCCTCGCCGACCTGAGCAGCGCCCCTGACCTCGCAACCGCCGCGGCGCGCGACACCGCGGCAAATACTTTCCTCTCCGGCACGATCACCAACCCGTTCCGGAATCTGCTACCGGGAACCAGCAGCCCCTTCAACACCGCGACGACCATCACCCGCACGCAGTCGCTGCTCCCTTTCCCGCAGTTCACCAACGTCTTCGTCGAGGAATACAACGGCTCGAACCGCTACAACGCGCTTCAGCTTCAGGCGAACAAGCGGTTCGCGCAAGACCTGACGCTCAACTTTACTTACACGTTCTCGAAACTTCGTGAGAAGGTGAGCTATCTCAACCCCTCTGACACGGAGTTGGAAGACCGCGTCGGGACGGACGACCGCCCGCACCGCTTCACGGTCGCCACCGTCTATCGCCTGCCCATCGGACGCGGGCGGATGCTCGGCGGCGAGATGAATCGCTTCCTCGACGCCGTCATCGGCGGCTGGCAGGTCAACGGCACCTACGAGTGGCAGAAGGGTCAACCGATCCTGCTCTCGCAAGCCTTCTACTACGCCGGCGACATCACACAGGTCGAGAGCCGCGCCGGCCAACGCAATGGGGCGGGTGAGAAGTTCGGCATTCGACCCTTGACGGTGTTCGTCGGCCCCAACGGCGCGGCCTTCGATAGCACGAACATCCTCCGGCTCAGTTCATCCAGCCTGCGTACCGTCCCGACGACGCTGGACAACATTCGCCACATGCCCTTCACGAGCGTCAACCTGTCGCTCACAAAGAACTTCCAACTAGGCGAAGGCAAGCGTTTACAGTTCCGCGCCGAAGCGCTGAACGCCTTCAACCACCCGTACTTCATTGACCTCAGCGCCGACCCGACCAACGCGAGCTTCGGCCTGTACACGACGCAGAGGAACCTGCCGCGCGACATCCAGCTCGGCGTGAAATTCACCTTCTAAACGAGCGGTGAAATCCTCTCGTCACTTTCAAAAATAAGACGAGCCGCCCACGCCGCAAGGCGCCGGGCGGCTCGTCTTCATAAAGGATGAAGGATGAAGGATGAAGGATGAAGCGAAGAACGCTCAACGTGTGTTGAGCGTTCTTCGCTTCGTCCTTCATCCATTCCTTAGAGCGTGTCTAAAAAGCCCCGTGAGGGGCGAAATGTTTATAGCACGCGCCGCTCTCCCCTTGTTCTTTCAAGCCCCGGAGGGGCGGCAGCGCCTACCATGTCGCTCCTCACGGAGCTTCAGCGACCTCGTGTCACGCGATGGGCTATAAACATTCCGCTCCTCACGGAGCTTCGGCACATGGCTTTTTAGACATGCTCTTAGCGAAGGACAGTCAGCAATGATTCATGTCGGCATTCTCGGCGGCGGCAACATCAGCGAGACACATGCGCGCGCGGCGCACGAGACGGAGGGCGTCGAGGTCGTCGCGGTGTACGGACAAAATCAGGAGAGGGCCGCGCGGCTGGCCGAAAGTTACGGCGGCGCGGTGTATGACAGTCTGGAATCGTTTCTCTCGCACGAGCCGCTGGATGTGGCGCTCATTGGCAGTCCTTCGGGCCTGCACGCCGAGCAGGGAGTAGCGGCGGCGCGCAGAGGCTTGCATGTTCTCGTCGAAAAACCGATTGACACGACCACCGACCGCGCCGACGCGCTCATCAGTGAGTGCGAACGCGCGGGGGTGAAGCTGGGAGTCTTCTTTCAGGATCGAGTCGCGCCGGACATCATCAAGCTGAAGGCGCTGGTTGACGCGGGTGCTTTAGGGAAACCCATTCTCGCTTCAGGGCGTGTGCGTTGGTATCGCCCGCCGGAGTATTACAGCGGCTCGCGCTGGCGTGGCACGTGGGCGCTGGACGGCGGCGGCGCGCTGATGAATCAGGGCGTCCACACGGTTGACCTGTTGCTGTGGCTGATGGGGGATGTCGAACGAGTTTACGCGCGGGCGACGACGGCGCTCCATGACATTGAAGTGGAAGATACGGTCGTCGCCACGCTCGAATTCAAAAGCGGCGCCGTCGGCACGCTGGAGGCGACGACCTCCGTCTATCCCGGCTACCGCCGCCGCGTCGAGCTGACCGGCTCCGAGGGCACGCTCGTCCTCGAACACGACCGCCTTGTCGCCGCTGACCTGCGGACTCCGCTCGATAACTTCATCAGGGCGACGGAAGGAAGCGGCAACGCCAGCGCATCCTCGCCCGTCGTCTCGGACGTGAGCGGGCACCGGAAGATGCTTGAAGACTTCCTGCGCGCCATCGAGACGGACGCCGCGCCGCGCTGCGACGGACGCGAGGGGCGGCGCAGCGTCGAATTGGTCGAAGCCATCTACGAATCGTCGCGCACGGGCCGCGCGGTGACGCTCGACGCCTAAGCGTCGCCGCGTCGCAGCGTGCGGTCAAGGCTCCACTCGCCCCCGCCCGCCGCGGCGAGATAGAGAAACAGGAAGCTATAGACCGCCGCCAATTCCCCCATATTCACCACCGGCCAGAAACCCTGCGGCGCGTGCGCCATGAAATATGCGACCGCCATCAGCCCCGACAGGATGAACGCCACGGGCCGCGTGAACAGTCCCACGAGCAGGAGCAACCCGCCGAAGAACTCCAGCGCCCCGGCAACGTAAACAATCATCGGCACGGGGCCGGCGGGCGACTGCGCCGCGGGCGGGAAGCCGAAAAGTTTCTGCCCGCCATGCTGCAACATCATAAACGCCGCGATGATCCGCAGGACGCTGAGCAGACGCGGCGCCCACGCCGACAAGAAAGTGCTGTTAACCGCCATACCATCCCTCCACTTGCCTGATTTGTAACCAGTATAGTCACAAATGCAGGCTTGTCAACCGCGCGTCGTCTTCAACACGCGGGGCGACTGCTCGACGCACGCGATGCTTTTACTTACGGCTCGATTGCAACACGGCGTCGAGGGTGACGGACCCGAACCTCCGCCTCCGCGGCGCATGGTCACTTATGATTTGCTTGTGTCTTCCGCCTTGCGGCTTTGACTATTCCGGACACCGATGATTTCGTAAAGCACATACTCGCCGCTCTTTCCACGAAAGGTCAGGTTCGTGAACTTCTTCCCGATGACGACGTGCTCCGTCACCTGTGCGTAAGTGTCTTCGGAGATGAGAAGGTTCGTGCCCGTCTCTTTATTGGCCCCCTCGATGCGGCTGGCGAAGTTGACGACATCGCCGATAGCCGTCAACCGCTTCAAGTCCGCGCTGCCAACCGTGCCCACCACCGCCTCGCCCCAGTGGATGCCGACGCCGATCTGGAATTTTGTGTTGTAGACCGTCTGCATGTACGGCCCCAGTTCCTCGACCGCCGCGAGCATACCGAGTCCGGCGCGGATGGCGTCGAGCGCCGCGCTCTCCTGATCTTCGACGCCGAACAGCGCCATCAACCCGTCGCCCATGTAGTTGTTGATGACGCCGCCGTGCCGGCTGATGACTTTCCCCATCCGATGGAAGAAGCGGTTGAGGATGTAGATCACGTCGTAGGGCGGAAGCGCCTCGGAGAAGGCGGTGAAGCCGCGTATGTCGGCGAAGAGGATGGCGATGTGTTTCTCCTCGCCGACCGAGGTGGGCGTCCCGGCGGCGGCCTGCCCCTTCACTAACTCTAAATCCTCCGCGTCGAGCACGAGCCTTCTCAGGCTCACGTCGCCAGTGACCACTGTCTGGCAGGCGAGTCGTATATCCGGGCCGAAGTTGAGGAGGCCGGCGAGTTTATTCTCAGGCGCATTTCGCGGCTCGCAATACTCCAACCCGTCCACGAGAAGCACGCGGCAGGTCGAGCAGCGCGCGTTCCCGCCGCAGGCGTGCGCGTGCGGTATCCCGGCTCGTACCGAGGCTTGTAGTATCGGCTCCAACTCCCCGGCCTCGATCTCTTTCGCATCAGGCTCAAAATATATGCGTGGCATGGCTGAGAAGATACATTCATTTGCCCACGCCGCCAATAGTTCAAAATGTCTGAGAGAGGAGTATACGGAAGTAAGAGGCCACCGCATCAACTTGCCGCGCCCGGCTGTTCACGTTTGCGCTCACGCCTGTATCAACCTTCACGCCAACAAGCGAGCACAACTTTTCCGCGCTTGGGCGCGTGGCAACGGCCCACGCATGTGGCGCATTGCGGATTCGTGGTAGAGTCTTCGCATTCCGTTAAGTGACAAGGAGGGACTTAAGTTGACACGCAACCCAAACGCAGAGCCGCCGCAGCCCGGCGACCAACCGGATATTCCGCCTACAGTACCGCACGACCCCGCGCAGCCTGAGCCTTTGCCGCTCCCGCCGGACGTGGACCCCAGCCCCGCCGCGCCGGTGCGCGAACCCGACGTGCCGCCGCCCGCCGGCGACCCGCCGTCCACGGAGCCGATGCGACTGGCGGCGGAAGATTTATAATCTTCCGCGTCGCCCCCTGATAGGTCGTGCCCGTTTCAAACTATTACTTCGCACCGAGTAGCTCGTCATTTATAATTCGTGGCGAAGTTGTAGCCCCGCTCGGATACGAAGCTGATGGACACTCTCACAGACAGGAATTGGACGGGAGAAGTCGAGAAGCAGACGCCCGCATCGTTCGTCCCGTCGCGGAACCTGAGCACGCCGCTCCGCGAGATCGCAAGCCTCATTCAGTCGAATCCGTTCGAGCCGCATCCACTCTTTCAGAACGGTCACGCGCAGACCGTCATCGCCGCGTTGAGGCTGCCGCGCTACGCTGAGTGGCAGGCCGGCGGCGGAGTCTGGGAATCGCGGCTGGTGGAAGCCGAGCCGGGCGTGCAACTGCTTTTAAAGTGCCGCTGGCAGCACGACCGTCGCTCGACGCCGACGCTTGTGCTCGTCCACGGGCTTGAAGGATCGAGCGAATCTCTCTATGTGCGTGGCGTGGCGTTGAAGGCGTTGCGCGCCGGCTTCAACGTCGTCCGCATGAACCAGCGCACGTGCGGCGGGACGGAACACCTCGCACCGACGCTCTATCACAGCGGGCTGACGAGCGACATCCGGGCCGTCTTTCGCCACCTCGTCGAGCGCGAACGCATGCCGCGCATCTTTCTTATCGGCACCTCGATGAGCGGCAACATGATTCTCAGGCTCGCGGGCGATGACGGCGATGCGCCGCCGCCCGAACTCGCGGGCGTGTGCGCCATCTCACCCTCGCTTGATCTGGATGCGTGTGCACGCCACATCGAGCGGCGCGAAAACCGCGTCTACCAGTGGAGCTTTATGCGGAGCCTTCGCAGCCGGATGCGTAGGAAGCACCGGCTCCACCCCGACCGCTACGACATACGGCAGCTCCGGCATGTGCGTACCATCCGCCAGTTCGACGAGCGCTTCACCGCGCCGCACGGCGGCTACCGCGACGCCGCCGATTATTACGAGCGCGCCAGTTCGCGGTCAGTCATCGGGCGCATCCGCGTGCCGTCGCTCGTTGTGCACGCCGAGGACGACCCGATTGTCCCGCCCGAAGCGTTCCGCGACCGCGCTTTTTACGACAACCCTTCGGTGCTGCTCGTCCTGACGCCGCGCGGTGGGCACACCGCATTCATTGCGCGCGCGCGCGTTGGCGAGGACGGTTTCTGGGCGGAGAACCGCGTCGTGGATTTCTGTCGGATAATTTCCAACCAGCCGTCAGCTTGCGGATAAGCGACAAGAGAAATAAGCTTAGGCGAGTTTTTCCAACATGAACATTGGGACGGACGGGGCGCATGGGCGGCTCGTCCCGACGGACGATGACCACTGCTCTCGAACTGCTCGCTGTCCTGCTGCTGGTCTTAATCAACGGCTTTTTCGTGGCGGCGGAATTTGCCTTCGTCGGTGTTCGCCGCTCACGCATCGAGGCGCTGGCCGAAGCGGGCGACCGCCGCGCTCAACGGCTGCTCGGCATCCTCGGCAGCATGAACACGTACCTCTCGGCGGCGCAGCTCGGCATTACGCTCGCCTCACTCGGTCTCGGCTGGCTCGGCGAGCCGGTCGTGGCGCACATCATCGAGGGGCCGCTCCTGCGCGCGGGCGTCTCGGAGTCGGGCGTCCACTTGGTCTCCTTCCTCGTCGCCTTCTCCATCATCACCACGCTCCACATCGTCCTCGGCGAGCAGGCGCCGAAACTGATCGGGCTTGAGCGCGCCGAGAAAGTGGCGATGGCCTCGGCCCTGCCGATGAGGGCTTTCGCATGGGTCGCTTACTGGCCGGTGCGGATGCTCGACTGGGCCAGCGCACGCACCGTCCGTCTGTTCGGGCTGCACGCCACGACCGACCACGCCTCGATTTACACCGAAGAGGAGATTCGCCAGCTCGTCGAGATGTCGCGCAAAGGGGGCCACATTGAGGAAGAGGAGCGGAACCTCATCAACCGCGTCTTCGACTTCTCCGAGGCCGAGGTGCGCGAGGCGATGGTGCCGCGCACCACCGTCATGGCCCTGCCCCTGACGGCGACGCTGGAAGAGGCCGAGCACGCTTTTTGCGAGTACGGCTATTCGCGTCTGCCCGTCTACCGCGAGCAGCTCGATGAGATCGTGGGCGTGCTCTTTATGAAAGACCTCATGCCCTGTCTTCGCACCGTCAACCCCGACAACTACAACATCAATAAGATGCTCCACCCGCCGCTCTTTGTTCCTTCGACGGCGAGGCTCGGCTCCGTGCTCACGCAGATGCAGGCCGCGCAGACGCATCTCGCCTGCGTCGTGGACGAGCACGGCGGACTCGAAGGCATCGTCACGCTCGAAGATTTACTGGAAGAGATCGTCGGCGAGATTAATGACGAGTACGACGAAGAATCCCGCTCGCAGGTCATCGAAGAACCGGATGGCACTTACCTTTTGGACGGAATGCTCGCGGTGCGCGACGCCAACCGCCGTTTCAACCTGAAACTTCCGGAAGAGGGCGGCTACACGACGATGGCCGGGTTCCTGCTTGACAAGGCCGGGCGCATGCTCTTGCCCGGCGAAGCAATCGAGCGCGAGGGCGCACGCTTCGTCGTCGAACACGTTGACCGCCGCCGCATCCGCCGCATCCGCTACACGCCCGCGCCCACCACGAAGACCGAGGAGCCGGAAGAGCAGGAGACGGCCTCCGCATGAGCGACAACGCCACGAGCGAACTCGTCATCGTGCTCTCGACGATGGGCGTGCTCTTCGTCTTCGGCGTCGTCGCGGTCGTGATCTTCGTCCGCACATGGCGGAAGGAGAAAGGCAAGTAGCAAGTAGGAGAGGCGATTGATTTCGGGGAGCATGCCCGCCGTCCGGCGCTCGATTCGCTTCCGCGAAAGCTGATCGCGATGCGCGATTGAGTGCGCCCCGCCGTTCAGAGTCCAGCCTTGAGGCTGCGCTGACAAACACGCTGAAGCGTGAACTCTCAACAGGTCACACCCGTTTCCAAACAGCTATCTGCCGCGCACACCAAGATACTGACTAGCCGGCGCGGGCAGGTCAGTACCGCCTGCGGTAGCGGGCGGGTCTCAACGCGAGCGACACCCGCCCGCTACCGCAGGCGGTTCTGACAACACATCCACTTCTTGGTGGAGCTTCCATATATAACCCCGCGAGGAAGCTCGAAACTCCGGCTCGCGCCTGCCCGTGAGTAAATCCCTCACTGCCGCTACTTTTCCATTTTCTTCAACAGACGTGTGGCGTGGTTGCGCGCGATGAGCGGGAGGCGTTCGTCCGTAGAGAGCGAGCGGATGAGCGGGGCGAGTTGCTTCGGGTCGGAGATGTAGTTGAGGCGCAGCAGCGTTTCGAGCTTACTCATCAGCTTCGGCGCTTCGAGCGGCTGCATCTCGACCGCGAGTTTGATCTCGAAGACGAAGACCGCCTGCTCGGCGAGACGACGGTACTCCTGCATGAGCGCCATGGCGTTCGGGTCAACAGGGTAATTCATCTCCACCGTGCGCTCGCGCCCGCCGCTCCGCAGACGCAGGACGGTCTTCCCGTAGCTGGGATATTCTCTCTTCCCCTGATAGCTCGCGTCGGAGTCGAGAAAGCGGAGCGCCTCGTAGAGGCTCTTGATGCGCGCCAGCGCTTCGGGCGAGACTTCGAGCGGGTCGTTGATGGCCTCCGCATCCGAACGGCGCTCGAAGCGAATCGTGCCGCGTCCGTTGTCATCGTGCTCGATCTCGACGTGATGGACGATGAAGTCTGGCTGCTTGAATTCGTAATAGTAACGCGCGGCATCCGTCGCGCCGGCGGGCGCAGGAGCGGACGCGCCCTGCCCACCGTGTTCAGCCGGTCTGACGGAAACCTTGTTCTGCGCGGCAGTGCAAATGGCCGCGCCCGGAACTGCCAGCGCGGCCAGAATTGTTAACGCAAGATGTCTGTGCTTCAAAATCACTCGAATTTCGCCGAGACCAACCGGGACACGCCCACCTCTTCCATCGTCACGCCGTAGAGCGCACGCGCCACCTCCATCGTCCGCTTGTTGTGCGTGATGACGAGGAACTGCGTGTCCACGCTCAACTCGGCCACCTTCGCCGTGAAGCGTCCGACATTCGCTTCGTCAAGCGGCGCGTCCACCTCATCAAGCAGGCAGAACGGCGACGGATTATACCTGAAGATCGCCAGCACGAGCGAGAGCGCGGCCATCGCCTTCTCGCCGCCCGACAACAAGAGCACGTTCTGAAGGCGTTTACCCGGCGGCTGCGCGACGATGTCAATGCCGGATTCGAGGATGTCATCGGCGTCAATCAAACTCATCTCGCCCCGGCCTCCGCCGAACAACTCCGTGAAGAGCACGGTGAAGTTGCGGTTGATCTCTTCAAAGGCGTGGCGGAAGCGCTCGCGTGAGCGGCGCTTGATCTCGCGCAGTGCCTCCTCGGTTGAGCTGATGCCGTCGGTGATGTCCCGGCGCTGCGTCGTGAGGAACGTCAGACGCTCGTCGGCCTCGGTCAACTCTTCGAGCGCCATCATGTTGACGGCGCCGAAACTATCAATGCGCGCGCGCAACTCCTCCTGCCGCGCCCGCGACGCTTCGAGGTCGAAGTCCTCTTCGGCGACTGTTTCGCGCGCCAGTTCTTCGAGCGACTGGTTGAGTTCATGCACACAGGATTCGCGCACGTAGTTCAGACGCGCCGCGGCTTCGGCCCGCTGCACCTCGAAGGCGGCGCGCGCGTCGCGCGCGGCGGCGGCGCGC
>JBGTBQ010000394.1:0-2146 GCA_041749275.1 Pyrinomonadaceae bacterium
GTCGAACCTTCCGCGGTTGATAGTCAGGTAGAGCCGCCCGTCGCGGTCGGCGACGAATTCGCGGCTCAGTCCGATCTCGACGACGGGCGCGGTGGGGTCGTCGCCGATAGCGCCGATTAAAACGCCCTCGGCGGAGCGCGGGAGTGGCGCGGTGGGGTCGGTCGAACGCAGGCCGCCCGGCGTGATGCGCGCGCGCCCGGCGGTGATGACGCCGCTGGCGCTCACGGAGACGCGCTCGTCGCGGCGCAGATCGAGGCCGCTGTCAATCCAGTTCGGCCCCAGTGCAACCTCGACCGTGCGCGTCTCGAAACGCGCATCGTCGAGCGAGCGCCCCTCGATCTCGACGCGCTCAACCTCACGCGAACGGAAGAACTGTATCTCTGCCTGCGGCTCGCCGCTCGCCGGCTGCGGAGTCGGCGTGACGCGGACGGCGAAGCGCCCGCCGATGAAGCCGATGACGGTGCCCCGGATGACGCGCCCATCGCGCAGATAGATCGTATCGGCGGCGACGCCCACCGCTGCCAGCGTCAGCAGCGCGAATACCAGAACGATTCTTTTCATGCTCCTCGCCCCCTCTCAACAGTTTGAAGAACCAGTTGAAGAGATAAGCCCCGCCGGACACTTGCCGGCGGGGCCAACTCATCAAAACACGCGCCCGCACCTCAGGTTGGTCATACTGGCACATCCCTCATTTACGGGCTGAAAGGCTTCCTCGTTACGGCTTGGGTGTCGGCGTCGTTGTCGGCGTCATCGGCGTTGCCTCCGAGGTCGTCGGAGCCGGTGTAGGCAACGGGTCGGATGGCAGCGGCAGACGCCTTGTCGCGCTGCCCGCGATGAACTCGTTCAGCCCGTCTTCCTTGCCTTCGTGACGCTGCTTGTAAAGGTTGGTCAGCGTCGCCATCACTGATTTCTTGAAATCCACCGACGCCGCGTCCGTCTTGGTGATGAGAGCCGCGGTGCGCGCGTAAGCGTCAATGATGCGATCAATGGATTGTTCGAGCCGCAATTGATACTGATCGTATTCGGCTTTACGCTCGTCGGGCACGGGCTGTCCTTCAGGAAACTTCTGTTGATACTCCGCCAGCAGTTTCTTGTAATCGCTGTCGGTGTAAGCCTGCGCCAGATAATAGTAGAGCGACGGCTCCGACTTGAGCGGTGAATTGCTCTGCGCGACCTTGAGCAATTGCGTGGTCGTCTCACCCGGCGCGGTGTTGCGGTTCAAAACGCCGAGCCGGTAGTTGAGGCCGATGATGGCTTCTTCTTTGTTGGCGGCGCTGATGGCCTTGAACTCTTCGGGCGTGCCCTTCCCCGCTTCGACCAGCGCGAGAGCGCGTTTAGTGAAACTGATGGCGTCCGGGTCGAGGCTTTTGTTAGTGGATGCGCCGGCGATTGAGTTCAAGACTCCGACGTTTGCCAGCACCAACAGGACGGGCAGGTTTTCCGGCTCCGCCGTCACCAGTTCCTTACCGGCGGCGAAGAGAGGCGCATAGTCTTTCGTTCCCTGCATCGCGTCAAGCGCTTTACCAGCGGCCTCGAACTTCTTCCGCCGCTCGAATTTGACGACAGCCTCTTCGTACTGGGGCACCCACTTGTTGACGGCCTTCACGTAGGCATCCGTTGCGTCCGTGCACTTCGTCAGGAATTCTTTTCCGGCCTCGTACGCAATCTTTTGCTGTTCGGGGCCTTTTTTATAGTTATCAAGCCACTTCACGTAGCTTTCTGTTTTAGCCTTTTCACACTCCGGCGACTCGGCGGGCGCGGCCTCTTGCGCGAACATCGGCACCGTGAAGAGTGCCGCGACGACGGCAACGGCAATGAGTTTCAATGTGCTTTTCATTGGTTGGAATTCCCTCCGATTTGAAAGCGAGCCTCGCAGACTTTTGCACCGGACTGGTCAGCCGCTCAAGAGTTTCGATGCGGGGGCCGGAGACTTTGATGCGGGTGTGCCCACTTTCGTGGGCACACTCGCTTTTTTTTTCGCGCCGTTGACGCCTAGACCTTCACGAACACGATGACGAGCGTGAAAAGCACGAGCGTCTCGATGAAGACCAGACCGAGAATCATCATCGTCTGGATACGCGCGCCCGCGCCGGGATTGCGCGCCACGCCTTCGGCTGCCGCCGCCGCAACGCGCGACTGGCCGATG
>JBGTBQ010000395.1:0-3567 GCA_041749275.1 Pyrinomonadaceae bacterium
GATTGAGGCGCTCGCAAACTGCGGCGCGGATGTCCTGCTCGCCGGTCATCTCCACCTCAGCCACACCGGCCACACGGCCAAACGCTTCAATACGAAAGGGCACTCGGCGCTCGTCGTGCAGGCGGGCACGGCGACCTCGACGCGCGGGCGCGGCGAGGCGAATTCCTTCAACCTGATTCGCATTCAGCGCCCGCACATACAGGTCGAGCGCCTCGCGTGGCGGCCCGACACAGGCGACTTCAAGCCGGCATCTTCCGAAACCTTCCGCCACACGCCCGACGGCTGGACGCGCCTCTCCGATGAAGTCGCCGCCGGCATCACCTTCGCCGACGGCGGCACGGGTTTGCAACCAAGCATTCCGCACGATGTAATTGAACGGTAACAAGCAGATGGGGAGGTGGGGCGATGGGGAGATGGGGAGGTGGGGCGATGGGGAGATGGGGAGATGGGGAGACGGGGCGACGGGGAGTTCAAATTCATTTCTCCCCATCGCCCCGTCTCCCTGTCTCCCCATCTCCCCATCTCTCTTAAGGACGCGGCTTACGCGGCAACTTCCCTTCCATCATCGCGGCGTTGTGGACGAAGGTGGCGACGATGATGGCGGACTGTTTCACGTCTTCGGGGATGACACGGTCGTACATGTCTTGATTCGAGTGCCACGTGCGCGACTCGTATTCGATGTCGTCTTGCAGAAAATCGAGGCCGACCAGACCCATGGCGTCGAACGCGAGAAAGTCGGAGCCGCCCGCGTTCGAGACCGTGATGGTCGTCGCGCTGTAGTCCGTCTCTTTGCCATCCTTGTCCTTGATCTTGAAGTTGCGGAACGGCGCGAGCCACTGGCGGAAGATGGGTCTGAGCGCCTCGTTGCCTTGCAGGTAGACGCCGCGGATGGCCCCCGTCCCGCTGTCCATGTTGAAATAGACGTTGAGCTTGTCGTGCTCCGGCTTGTAGCGCGACGTTTGTGCGGGCGGCTGCGATTGCACGCGAGTTGTGTAGGGCGTGTGCAGCTTCTCTCCGGCGGCTTCGGCGCGCGGCTCGCGCACCATCCGCACGCCGCTCGTCTTCCGCACAACGCCGCCCTTCACCGCGCCGCCGCCGTCACCCTCAACCGCCGCCGTGCCCGATGCCGACGCCGGGCCGAAGTGCTCTCTGACGTAAGCGCGCGAGCCTAACAAGCCCTGCTCCTCGCCCGTCCACAAAGCGATGCGGACGGTACGGCGCGGCTGCAAGTTCAAAGCCTTGAGGATGCGGACGGCCTCCATCATCACCGAGACGCCCGCCGCGTTGTCGGTCGCGCCCGTGCCGGTGTGCCACGAGTCGAGGTGCGCGCCGATCATCACCACTTCATCTTTGAGGTCGCCGCCCGGAATCTCGGCGATGGTGTTGTAAGCCAACGGGTCTTTGTCGCTCCACTCGACAGCGAGGTTGACGGTCATCAGCGGCTTTTCGCCGAGACGAATCATTCGCGCGAGACGGTTGAAGTGGTCGTTCGAGAGCGCGATCTGCGGGATGAGTTTCGGCGCCTTCGCGTCCCACGGGTTGCCGCGCTGATTGAACGGGGTGTCGAAGGGTTGCGGGACGCTCGCTGATTGGACGAACTGCAAGCTGCCGCCGTCGCCCGCGGGACTCGCGCCGACGAGGAGCGCCACGCCCTCGTCGTAGTAGAACTGCGTCTTGCGGTCATTGAACTTCGCCGCCGCGATCTGTTCGGGACGCGGCGGTGAGGGCGGGCGCGGCGAGATGGTCGCCGGGTCGGGCGCGTTCGCATAATCGAGCAGTTGCTTTTCGGTGAGCCGCTTCGCCGTCGCTTCGAACTTCGGTTTTAGCTCGCGCACCGCGCCCGCGAGCACGATCTTGCCGCGCAGTTTGCCCTTGTGCTTCTCCAGCTCCGCCTCGTCCGTCGCTTCAATGAAGACGACCTCCGCCGTGAGCGGCGCGTCGAGACCGGGCGACCACGCGCGCGGGTAGGCGAGGAGCGGGAACGCCTGCGGCTCGACGACCTCCGCCGAAAAACGCTTGAGCGTCCACCCGCGACCGAACGGCCCCCATGGTTCGAGGTGCGCGTTCGAGAGACCCCACTCCGCGAGACGCACCCGCGTCCACTCGTTCGCGCGCCGCGCGGCGGGCGAGCCAGTGAGGCGCGGCCCGATCACGTCCGTCAGATGCGCGAGCGTCTGCATCACCTGCGAGCGGTTCAAGCCCTCGTCCTTGATGCGCTCGACCACATCGGCTGTCGGAGCCGCTGCTTGCCGTGCCCTGATGACGGGGAGATTGACGGCGAATAATGAAATGAGAAGCAGCAGCGCGGCTGCTGAACGTCGTGCGCTCACAATCTTACTCCTGTACTGAGTTTGAAAGCCGTCGTGGCTTCAATGTCAGAGTCGTTTAAGCGGAGCGAGTATACAGGACAGCGGAGGCGAAAGTTTCAAACGACGTAAGCGCGTCCTGTTTGATGAACGGAATCCAAAACGGCGGAAGCCCGACCGTTAAAGAGAGCGGCTCTTTAACAATCATCAGAGCCGCTCTCTTTAACGGTCGGGCTTCCGCCCAACAATGGTCGCAACCTTAGCGCCTGCCCGTCTCGGTCGTCGTCGCGCCGCCCGTCGTGGCGGGGCGACCCGGCGGAGTTTTGCGCGGGAGTTTCTCGTCGCGCATCGCGGTCTGGTAGACGAAGGCGGCCATGATCGTGGCGGCCTGCTTCATGTCGTCGGCTTGGATGCGGTCGAACACGTCCATGTTCGAGTGGTGCGTGCGCGTGTCGTACTCGACTTCGTCCTGTATGAACTGGAAGCCGGGCAGGCCGACGGCGTCGAAGGCAAGATGGTCGGTGCCGCCCGTGTTCGCTATCGTGAGCGTCTGCGCGCCGAGGTCGGCGAAAGGCGCAAGCCACTGGCGAAAGATCGGCCACACCGAAGCGTTGCCCTGCATATAGACGCCGCGAATCCGTCCCGTCCCGTTGTCGAGGTTGAAGTAGGCGGAGAATTTTTCATGCTCCGGCTTCGTCACCAGACGCCCTTGCGCGGTGGGCGCGGGCGACGGGTTCGGCGCGGTCTGCGCGGACGGCGCGGGCGTTGGCGTGACCAGTTCGCCGAAGTGCTCTTTCACGTAAGCGCGCGAACCCAAGAGTCCCTGCTCCTCACCCGACCACAGGGCGATGCGGATAGTGCGGCGCGGCTTTAAGTTTAAAGTCTGGATGATCCGGACGGCCTCCATCGCCACGGCGACGCCCGCCGCGTTGTCGGTCGCGCCCGTGCCGCCGTGCCAAGAGTCCATGTGACCGCCGAGCATGACGACCTCCTCCTTGAGCCGCGGGTCGGTGCCGGGGATTTCGGCGACGGTGTTGTAGGCCATCAAGTCCTGTTCGTGAAACTGCACGTCGAGATTGATGCTCATCTTCACCTTCTCGCCCGCTTGCAGCATCCGCGCGATGCGGTTGTAGTGCTCGACCGCGACGACGACCTGCGGCGCGAAGACGGGCGCGTTTTTATCGCGCGCCTGAATCGTGCGCGCCGCGCCGGGCGCTCCCGTGAAGGCCGCGAGCGGATCGGCGGGCACGGGCTGCGGGAC
>JBGTBQ010000396.1:0-10384 GCA_041749275.1 Pyrinomonadaceae bacterium
GCGTCACTCGTCGAGGCCGCGTCGCTCGCCAACCACGCCGCCGGCATCGTCGTCGGCAAGGTCGGCACCGCCACCGCCACGGCGGACGAACTCCTCGCGTCATTCAAAACGGACGAGCCAACACGCGCCTGAGTTCTCGAATCGAAGTCGCATGATACGCGCCGCGTTTTCACTCCATGGCCTCGGCGTTCTGGCGCTCGCAATCTTTTTCTGCGCCAGCCTCGGCGCGTGCCGGAAGCCGGACGCGGAAAGCCGCGCCGTCGAGGTCGTTACCCGCGCGCGCGCGTCAACGCTCTCTGATATGCGCGACGCGAAGGGCCGCGCCTCTTCCTTGCATGAACCAGTGATAGACAACAGCCGCCCGCTCAAACTCCCGCTCGTCAATCCGAAGATCGTGGTGCGGAAGGGCGCGCGGCGGCTGACGCTCTATGCGGGCGGCGAGGCGGTGCGCGAGTTCCCCATCGCGCTCGGCTTCAACCCGGAGGGCGACAAGGCGCGGCAAGGCGACGGGCGCACGCCGGAAGGCACGTTCTACGTCTGCGTCAAAAACGAGCGCAGCCTGTTCCATCTCTCTCTCGGACTGAGCTACCCGAACGAAGAGGACGCCGCGCGCGGCCTCCGCGACAAGCTCATCACGCGCCGCCAGTACGAGCGCATCGTGAACGCCATTCGGAACCAGCGGAGGCCGCCGTGGGACACGCGGCTCGGCGGCGAGATTTTCATCCACGGCAACGGGGCGACGGGCGATTGGACGTGGGGCTGCGTCGCGCTGGAGAACAAAGAGATCAAAGAGTTGTTCGACGCCGTGCCGATGGGCACGACCGTCCGTATCGAACCTTGAAGCGCGAATAACATATAGGGCGTCGCCGCATCTCTCCATGCAACTTGTGATTTGATATGTTCAGACCACTCCGGCGTTCTCCACGTCTTTGCGCCCTCTGTGTTAAATTCCCTCTTTCCGCTCTCCACCGAAATTGATATTCACCGAAACGTTTCTTTAAAGCCGACATGTCATCGAGAAAAGACCGTCCAGCGACCTTCGTCTCTCTCCTCTTGCTCGTCGCGCTGCTCTCCGGCGCAGCCCCCGCGCGAGCACGCGCCGCACAAAGCCGGCAGCGCGACCGTCGAGTCAACCCCGAGCGCCCGGCGACTCCGGCACAACCGACACCCACGCCGCGACAGACGCCGACTCCATCCCCGACACCCGTCGTCATCGCTCCGGCACCGGCGCCCGTCGCGCCCCAATCGCCCGCGCCGCGAACGCTCGAAGAGTTGCGCGCGCGCATCCGTGAAATCACGGCGCGACCCGAATTCGCTTCGTCGCACCTCGCCGTAAAGATCGTCTCGCTCGACACGGGGCGCGTCCTCTACGAGGAGAACGCGCACAAGTGGATGCAACCCGCCTCGAACATGAAGCTCTACACGGTCGCCGCCGCGCTCGACCGCTTTGGCCCCGACTATCGCTTCATCACCTCGGTCTACGCGCCGGAGCGTCCCGACCGCGCGGGCACGATCAAGGGCGACCTCGTGATTTACGGGCGCGGCGACCCGACCTACGCCACGCGCTTCAACCCGGAAGGCGACGAGAAGAACTACTACCGCGCGATAGACGAGTTGGCGGCGCGCATCGTCGCCAACGGCGTGCGGCGCGTCGAGGGCGATCTCATCGGCGACGAGAGCTATTTTTCGGGCGTCGCGCTCGCGCCCGGTTGGGAATGGGACGACCTGCAATGGTGGTACGGCGCGGAGGTGAGCGCGCTCACCGTCAACGACAACTCGGTTGACCTTTCCGTCAAACCCGGAGCGCGCGTCGGCGATCCATGCATCATCACGGTCGGCCCGCCCACACAGCTTGTCACTATCGTTGACCGCACGCGAACCAGCCCGCGCGGCGCCCCGCGCGAACTCGTCGTGCACCGTCCGCTCGGACAGAACAATATCGAGATCACCGGCACAATGCCGGTGGACGACCGAGGTTTTACGGCGAGCGTCGCCATCTCGCACCCGGCCCTGCTCTTCGCCTCGATGCTGCGCGCCTCGCTCGAACGGCAGGGCGTCGTCGTGACGGGAAAGACGCGAACGATTGACGCCCGCGCGCGTGCTGATGGCGCGCCGCTCGAAGTCTCCGCGCTCGTCGAGATTGCCACGCGACAGTCGCCGCCCATGAGCGTCATCGCCGCGCAGACGATGAAGCCCAGCCAGAATCTCTACACGGAGCTACTGCTCCGCGCGCTCGGCAAAACAAGCGCGACCGATGCGAAGAAGACGAGCGAAGAGTCTGGCATCGAGGCCGTCCGGGCCTTGCTTACGAGGGCCGAGATTGATGCCGGACGGCTCTTCATCATAGACGGCTCTGGCCTCTCGCGCGGCAACCTCGTAACGGCGGAGGCGACCGTCCAACTCCTCACTTTTATGAACCGGCACCGCTACGGTCAGGTCTTCCGCGATGCACTGCCGGTAGCAGGCATTGATGGGACGCTGCGGAACCGGATGCGGAACACCGTGGCGATGGGCAACGCACGCGCCAAGACGGGCACCTTGAGCAGCGCCACCTCGCTCTCCGGTTACCTCTTCACGGCGGCGGGCGAGCGGCTCGCCTTCTCGCTCATGATCAATAACCCGCCGCGCGACACAGACCCCCGCGCCGGCTTCACGGATGCCGTCACGGTGCTGCTCGCGTCGTTCACGGGACGGAGTTAAAAAGTGGTCAGTGGTCAGTGGTCACTCAATTAAAACGCGAACGTCTTTCACTGACCACCGGCCACCGACCACTGACGTTTATGCGTTTCATAAAATTTCACGGCTACGGCAACGATTATCTGGTCTTCGAAGCGGCGGAGCTTGTGGGCATTGCCTCTCCGGGCGAGTTCGCCCGCCGTGTCTGCGAGCGCCACTTCGGGGCGGGCGGCGACGGCATCGCGGTCGTCGGGCGGCTGGCGAAGGACGAGGAGGCGGACTTTTCCCTTCGCATCTTCAACCCGGATGGCGGCGAGGCGGCGATGTCGGGTAACGGCTCGCGCTGCGCCGCCGCTTACCTGTACTACCGTGAGCTGTGGACGCAGGACGAGTTTCGCTTCCGGACGCGAGCCGGCGTCAAACGCTACCGCCTGCGCGAGCGTTTGGGCGAGGGCGCTTTCCGTTTCGAGGCCGAGATCGGGAAACCTCTCTTCGATAGCGCCTCAATCCCGATGCGGACGCCGGAGCCACTCGCGGAAGTGCGCGCCCATCCACTCGTGCTCCCCGGCGGCGAGTTGGTTCACGTCACGGCCATGCAGATGTGCAACCCGAACTGCTGCCTCTTCACGGACGACCTTGCGAGCATAGACTGGCGGCGGCTGGGCCGCGTGATTGAGTCGCACACGGATTTCCCCGAACGCACCAACGTCGAGTTTATATGCGTCACTGACCGCCGGAACATCGAGGCGCGCGTCTGGGAGCGCGGCGCGGGCGAGACTCTCTCTTCGGGGACGGGCGCGTGCGCGGCGGCGGTCGCCTCGATGGTCAACGGCTTCACGGATAGAAGCGTCAACGTGCGGATGCCCGGCGGCCTCCTCGAAATCCTCTGGCGCGACGACGGCGAGGTGCTCCTGACCGGCACGGCGGAAGTCGTCTACGCCGGCGAGTGGAAGGCGGATTTGAGGGGTAAAGAGAAGGGAAATAGATAAAAATCGCAAAAAAGTGGTCGGGATAAACCGTTTAGTTTCTTGCACTTCATCTCTTACGCGCTGTTTTGCGGCCTCCCGCGCCTAGACACCTTTTAAAAGCCTGTGCTAGCCTCTTTGTCGGGACAAGCGGGGTAAAGCTCGCTTGTCATTCTTTTTTATAGGCGTTCTTCCGGCGCTCCGCATCAAGGATGCGAAAGCCCCCACTTCGGCTGACTGATACTTCACTCCTAGAGCCGAAGGTCGAGCAAGGGTCAGAGTTCACCACACTCGCGCGCCGCCGGAAGACTTAATCGGGAGGAGAACCGAAGTAATGGCAAAACCCCTACTGGGGGGGAGTGCGGCGATGTTCGCACTGCTCTCAGCTTCTTTGATACTTTATACGCAATCATCCGTCGCGGAGACCCTCGCGCTGAACTCGCCAGAGCTTCAGACGCAGCAAAAGGGCGACTCCGCCGTCGCGGGCGCCACCAAAACCCCCGGCGAAGCAACCACAACCCCGGCGGATTCTTCCGTCAAGACAGAAGCCTCGACGCTCAACGGAGCAGTCGAAGAAGGCGCTACGGCTACGCCCGCGGAGGCGAAAAAAGTCGAGACGCCTGTTGACAACACGACCCCGGCAGGCCCGCCGATGTCATTCACGGCCACGGCCTACTCCTTGCGAGGGCGCACGGCGAGCGGCAGATACGTGTCGCGTGGCCTCATTGCGGCAGACCGCCGCGTCCTGCCAATTGGGACGCGCGTCCGGCTCGAAGCGGGCGCGTACAGCGGCGAGTACACAGTCGCCGATACGGGCGGCGCCGTCCGTGGTCGTAAGGTTGACATCTGGATGCCGAGCACGCGTGAAGCCATGCGCTTCGGGCGCCGCCCGGTTAAACTCACGGTTCTGACGCGCGTGCGGCCTCGCACGAAGAAAAACACGAGTCAGCCCGCAAAGTGAGGCGTCTCCAACGCCGGAATAAATCAAAGGCCGCCGTCCATAAAGACGGCGGCTTTTGTCGTTCAGACCGGAAAGCGGTTAAGATGCGGCGGTCTTTCAACAATTATGGTAGCTATGTGCGAATAGAGATGGACGCTGCTGCTGAGAGCGAGCGAATCCAACCGCAAAATGATGAACACTGCGAATCCGAAACGTGAAATCCCAGAGGCCGCGCCGCTCGTCGAGGTGCGCCGTGGCGCCATCACGGAATCGCGCCACCGTGGGCACATCGTCGCCGTGGATAGTGTGGGTGTGATAGTAGCGCGGTTGGGCACTCCGGAGACGGTCACTTTCATGCGCTCGTCGGCCAAGCCGCACCAGACGATTCCGCTCATCACGTCTGGAGCCGCCGAGCGATTTCAACTTACCGACCGCGAAATCGCCATCGCCTGCGGCTCACACAGCGGCCAGCCGGTTCACGCGGAGACGGTCGCCGGGATGCTCCGCAAGATTGGACTCGACGCGGGCGCGTTGCGTTGCGGCCTCCACGAGCCTTTCGACCGCGAGACCGCGCAAGAATTGCGCGAGCGTGGTGAGACGGCCAGCATCCTGCAAAACAACTGTTCAGGGAAGCACGCGGGGATGCTCGCCCTCGCCGTTCACCTCGACGCTCCCGTTGACACCTACGACCAACCCGAAAACCCCGTCCAACTTGCCGCCGTCCACGTGGTCTCTCAGTTCTCCGGCTTCCCCGTCGAAGACATCGCGGTCGGCGTGGATGGCTGTGGCGTGCCCGTCTTCGGCCTCACCGTGCGCGCGATGGCGCTCATGTACGCGCGGCTGGTCGCACCGCCCGCGGAGTTCGACGCCAAAACGACGGAGGCGTGCCGGCGGATCGTCGCGGCGATGGGTGATTACCCGGAACTGGTCGGTGGCACGCGCGAGCGTTTCGATACAGAGGTCATGCGCGCCACGGGCGGGCGCGTTGTCTCGAAGGTCGGGGCGGAGGGAGTCTATACGGCGGGCGTGCTACCGTGCGAGCGTTGGCCGAAAGGTCTGGGCTTGGCCTTCAAGATCGAGGACGGCGAAGACCGGCGCGCGCGGCCCACGGTCGCCATCGAATCGCTGCGCCAGTTGGGTGTTTTGGACGAAGAAGCTCTGAACGCGCTCACGCCTTACTCCCGGTTTCCGATTCACAATCACAGAGGCGACAAGGTCGGTGAAATTCGTCCTGACTTTGAGTTGGAAAAGTAATCGGTGATGTTTCCAAAAAGATAGAATGCAACATTTTCAGACAAATGTCTGGTTGAAGGTATCGAATTCATGCGGCCCAAAGATGGTCTTAACCTTTGGAAGCAAGTCGCGCATGGCAAGCGGGTAGACGAAACCCGCTCAATTCCTAGTGAAATAGGCGGGTCAAAACTCAAGATGTCACGCTGCCGGGTTGTGGCATAGTCATTGCTAAAAGCTGTAACAGAATAAAAGTAGAGTGTAAATTGAGATAATCGGGTCAGGCTCGGAGACGGCTAGTGAGTGAAAACTTTGGGGGAGGTTTTCTCTCACATCAAAAGCTGACAGTGACTCTTAGGGGGAACGGAGTGGTTGTCAGCATAGCGGTCAAAGGGCATTGGATAGCGGGTTACTGATTCGTTCTGTAGGGGCTTTGGGGGAACCCCGCGGTAAAGTCAGTAACCCGCGTTCTTTTATCCGGTACTTGCGCTCTTCAATTTTAAAGCGCCGTGAGTTTCAAACTCACGGCGCTTTTTTTATGAGATTTTTTAGTTAATTGAGGCGACACACTTCTGTTTCTGGCCTCGCAGCAGCGCGTACACCGTTGGAGTGACGATGAGCGAGAACAGCAGCGCGACCGCCAGCCCGCCGATAACGGCGATGGCGAACGGCTGCAAGAGTTCCGCGCCCGAGCCGATAGCGAGCGCGAGCGGAAACATCCCTATGATTGCCGCGAGGCTCGTCATCAGCACGGGGCGGAAGCGTCGGCGACCAGACTGCACAAGGGCTTCGTGCGGATTGTCTCCCGCCGCGAGATGATCCTCCACCGCGTCGAGCATCAGGATGCCGTTCTTGGCGACGATGCCGATGACCATAATCATGCCCATCAAGGAAACGACGTTGAGCGTCGTCCTCGTAATGAACAAGCCGCACAACACGCCGAACAAAGCGAGCGTTGCGCCCGCGACAATCGCCACCGGGTGCGCGAACGAGCGAAACTCGACGAGCAGCACGAGAAAGACGAGCGCGATTGCCAGCACGAGCGCTAAACCGAGTTCGCGGAAAGAGGCTTGCTGCTCGCGGTAGAGTCCGCCGTACTCAATCGTCACGCCCGGCGGGAGTCGCACGTCCGCACCCAGTTTCGCTTTGATTTCGCTAATCGCCGTGCCCAAGTCTTTACCTTCGAGCCGCGCGGTGACGGCGACTGATTGGCGCAGACCGTCGCGCTCGATCTCGGTCTGCCCCGTCTCGTAGGCGACATCCGCGACTTGGTCGAGGCGGAAGGCCGCGCCCGTCGCCGGTGAGCGCACGATCAAGCCGCGCAGGGCTTCGAGCGATGTGCGCGCCGCCGGCGGCAGCAGTACGCGGACGGTGATGAGCCGGCCTTGCTGCAAGATGGAAGAGGCCGCGTCGCCCGTCATCGCCGTCGTCACGTTGTTGGCAACGTCGGTCGCCGTCACGCCGAAGCGCGCGGCGCGTTCGGGGTCAATCTGAAACGTGAGGGCGGGGCCGCTCACCACCACGCCGTTGAAGGTATCCACGACGCCCGGAATACTTTTGATCGCTTCTTCGACTTGCGTGGCGGTGGCGTGAAGCGCGGCGGCGTCTTCGCTAAAGAGACGAATCTCAATCGGCGCGGGCGAACTCGTTAAATCGCCGATGAGGTCTGTCAGGATGCCGACGAACTCGACGCGCAAAGCAGGTTCGCTCGACTCGATTTTCGTTCGCAGTTCGTCCGTCACCTGCTCGGTCGTGCGAGCGCGAGCGCTCTTGAGTTTGACGAGAAAATCTCCGGTGTTCGGCTCGGTGATCGAAAGCCCCAACTGCAACCCGGTGCGCCGCGAGTAGCTCTCGACCTCCGGCGTCTCCGCGAGCATCCCTTCGATGTGGCGCAGCAAACGGTCGGTTTCTTGCAGCGACGTGCCGGGCGGCGCGGCATAGTCGAGCACGAACGCGCCTTCGTCAAAGGCGGGCAGAAATTCCGAACCCAAGTTGCGGTAGAGCAAGTATGAGCCGAAGACGATGAGCATGGCGGCGAGCAGCACGAGCGCGCGATTATCTAAAGCGAACCGCAAGACCGCTTCATAACGCCGGATGATGAAGCGCATGCTGCGCCCCGTTTCTTCTTCCTCTTCGCTCTCGTCAGCGCGCAGGTCGCGCTCGCGGCGCATCTCCGGTGAATTATGTCTCGCTGAAAATGCTTGCTCATCTTTCGTCTCACCTTCGTCCTCGTCGCGCCGCTTCGCTTTGACGAAGCGTTCGGCGAGGACGGGCGTCAACGTCAACGCCAGCACGAGCGAGGTGAGCAAGGCGACGCTCATCGTCAGGGCGAGCGAGCGGAAGAACACGCCGGTCACGCCGGTCAAGAGCGTCAGAGGGAGAAAGACGACGACCGGCGTGATGGTCGAGCCGATGATCGGGACGGTGATTTCCGAGATCGCGGCGGCGACCGCTTCGTTGCGCGTCTGCCCGCGCGCGAGATGCGTGTAGATGTTTTCGACGACGACGATGGCATCGTCAATCACCAGCCCGATGGCCGCCGCGACCCCGCCCAACGTCATCAAGTCGAACGACAGGCCGACCAGATACATCGCCAGAAAAGTCGTCAAGACCGTGACGGGAATGACGAGAATCGCCACGAACGTCGTGCCGACGTTCCGCAGAAAAGCGTAGAGGATGGCGACGGACAACAGCAGCCCGATGAGAATCGCGTCGCGCACGGACTTCTGCGATTCGCGCACGAGCAGAGATTGATCGTAGAACGGCGCGATTTTGACATCGGGCGGCAGTTGCCTAGTTATCGCGTCGAGTTCCGCTTTCACTTCACCGACAACTGTAATCGTGTTCGCATCGGGTTGCCGCAGGATGTTCAAGAGCACGGCGCGGCGCCCGTCCGCCGTGACAATCGTATAGTTCGGCTCCTTCCCGGCGGCGACCGTCGCCACGTCGGCGAGGCGGACGGGCGCGTTGTTGATGGTGGCGACGACGATTGAATCGAGCTGGTCGGGCGCGGTCGCCTGCCCGCTGACGAGCGTCAATTCGAGTTGATGATTTTCTTCTATCAATCCGGGAGACGCGAGAATGTTCGAGCTACGCACCGCGTCGGCGACTTGCTGTAAGGAGACGCCGCGCGCGTTCAAACGCTCCGGGTCAACCGTCACGTGATACTCGCGCACCTCGCCACCCGCGACCGAGACATCAGCGACGCCCGCGAGGCGTGCGAGACGCGGGCGCACGGTGTAGGTCGCCAGTTCGCGCAAGGAAGCAGGGTCGCGCGAGTCGGAAGTCAGACTGTAACCGGCGACGGGAAAGACGGCGAACGTCAGACGGTCAACGCGGCGAATCGCGGCGGTCGGCGGCAACGAAGTTGAGAGCTGCGAAAGGCGGGCTTGGACGAGTTGCAGGGTTTGCAAAACGTCCGTGTTCCAGTCGAAGAACAGGTTGATGTCCGCCGAGCCGCGCGCCGTCGTTGATTTGATCCGCACGATGCCGGGGATGCCGTTCATCGCCTCTTCGATGGGGCGCGTCACCGAGACGAGCATTTGCGGCGCGGGCGCGACGCCGTTATCAACGACGATGACGATGCGCGGAAAATCCGTCCGCGGAAAGATCGCCGTCGGCAGATTGTAAGCCGCGTAGAGTCCCGCGACGCACAGCAGCAGGACGATGACGATGACGGCGCGCTTTTGCGTCGAGACGATGCGGGCGAGATTCACCGTTCGCCTCCGCCCGCGTCGCTCGCCGCGTTGTTGATTTCGACTTTCGTGCCATCGGGCAGCGCGTAGTTGCCCTCTATCACGACCGTCTCGCCGCCCTGCAAACCGGAAACGATTTGCACGGTCTGAGGCGTGCGAATGCCGACCGTGACTTTTGTTTCGTGCGCCACGTTCGCGCTATCCAACACCATCACCGTGCCCTCGTCCGCGTTCGTCGCGTCGAGCGTGACGGCTGAAGCGGGGACGACCACCGCATCGCCCGTTTGTCTTGTCGCCACGCGCACGTCCGCCGCGCCATTCGCGCGCAAACGTCCCGCGCCGTTGCCTAAGTTAACCCACACCTCGACCGAACGGTTGAGCGGATCGCTTGAGCGGCTGATGAGCGAGACGCTGCCCGTCATACGCTCGCCCGATAAATCGGTCGGCAGCACCGTCGCCGTATCGCCAACTTGAAGATGAGCGACGACCGTATCCGCGAACTGCGCTTTAACAACGACCTCCGAGATGTCCGCGATGTTAACGAGCCGTGCGCCGCTCGCGGCGTACTCGCCCGTGAATTGAAATTGGTCGGTGACGATGCCGGTCAGAGGGGCGCGGACGATCATCAGACTCAACTGCGCGTCAATCGTTTTGACTCGCTCCTGCGCTTGTTGAATGCGCGCGTTCCCCAGCGCAAGGTCGTTCGGGTTGCCCGCCGTGCGGCGCAACGCGGCGGAGCGTTCGGCGAATCGGAGCGCGTCTTCGGCGGTCGTCAACGCGAGCCGCGCGGCTTCAACCTCTCTTTGCGCGATGCCGCCCTGCGCGTTGAGCGTGCGGCGGCGCTCGTAGAGCGCCCGCGCCGTTTCGACGTTGGCGCG
>JBGTBQ010000397.1:0-63747 GCA_041749275.1 Pyrinomonadaceae bacterium
TGAAGTGCCGGTGTTTGTTAAAGTAGTAGGGCACGGAATAGACGCCTTGACCGCCGCCAGATTAGTTGAGGCGGGCGTTGCCGGAATCGACGTCGCCGGTGTTGGTGGTACATCTTATGCGTGGGTTGTGGCACAGCGGGCAAACGACGCTGACTACGCGAGTTGGTTCAAGGATGTCGGCATAGCGACCATAGATGCTCTCAGGGCGATCGCTCCAATTAAACAAAGTTCAAAATTGATTGCGTCGGGCGGCGTAAGAAGCCCCCTAGACGGCTTGAAGGCGCATTATATAGGCGCTGATTATTATGCTAGTACAAGGCCTTTTTTGCAGGCATCTTTACTGAGCGCCGAAGCTGTTGTGGAGCAAGTCAACTCTTGGCAGAAGGGCTTAAAGATAGCTATGTTCGTGACCGGCAGAGCCGCATGGGACGATTAACAAATTGTTATTAACTGTTTTGCTTTACAATATGCTTATAGCTAACAGGAGAACTTGATAATGAATAACGAAGCAGTCGCAGATATCGCCGTAATCGGGCTGGCCGTAATGGGCCAGAATTTGATACTCAATATGAACGACCACGGCTACACCGTGGTGGCATTCAACCGTACAGTCAGTAAAATCGACGACTTTTTGGCGGACGGCGCTAAGGGTAGTAATGTTATCGGTGCTCAGACTATAGAAGAGCTGGTCTCTAAACTGAAGCGCCCGCGCAAGGTGATGCTGATGGTCAAAGCCGGTGCTGCCGTCGACGCAACAATCGATCTGTTGCTGCCGCATCTCGAAGCCGGCGACATTATCATTGACGGTGGAAACTCGCTGTTCACCGACACCATTCGCCGTGTATCATACGTCGAATCGCAGGGTCTGTTGTATGTTGGCACCGGCGTTTCGGGTGGTGAAGAGGGTGCCCGTAATGGTCCGTCTATTATGCCCGGCGGTTCGGTCGCGGCCTGGGAACATATCAAAGAAATATTTCAGTCTATTGCCGCCAAAGTTGAAGACGGTTCGCCGTGCTGCGAATGGGTCGGTGAAGGCGGAGCCGGACACTACGTAAAAATGGTGCACAACGGCATCGAGTACGGCGACATGCAACTCATCGCCGAAGCCTACGACATGATGCGGCGCATCCTCGGCATGTCGGCCCCGGAGATGGCCGACGTGTTCGACGAGTGGAACCGGGGCGATCTCGAATCGTTCCTCATCGAAATCACGGCGAAGATTCTGCGCGTCAACGACCCCGAAACCGGAAAGCCACTGGTTGATCTCGTGCTCGACAAGGCCGGGCAGAAGGGAACAGGCAAGTGGACGAGCGCGATTGCGCTCGACCTCGGCATCGTCTCGCCGACCATGGACGCCGCCGTGGACGCGCGCAACCTTTCGTCGCGCAAGGATGAGCGCGTCGAAGCGAGCAAGCAGATCAAGGGGCCGGAGGGCAGCGGCTACACGGGCGACCGCGCGGAGATGATCGCCGCCATCCGCGACGCGCTCTACGCATCGAAGATTTGCTCCTACGCACAGGGCATGAACCTGATCCGCGCCGGCTCTCAAAATTGGAATTGGGACATTAATCTTGGCGAAGCTGCGCGGATCTGGAAAGGCGGCTGCATCATCCGCGCGCAGTTCCTCGATAAGATCAAGCAGGCGTATCAGCGCCGCGCCGACCTGCCGAACCTCCTGCTCGATCCCAACTTCAACGAGTACATGCAGCGAGCGCAGGCCAACTGGCGAAAGGCCGTGACGACCTCGATGCAGTTGGGCGTACCCGTGCCCGGCATGGCTGCCTCGGTCAGCTACTTCGACACCTACCGCACCGCCGACCTGCCTTTGAATCTGACGCAGGCGCAGCGCGACTTCTTCGGCTCGCACACCTACGAGCGGACGGATAAGCCGGGCGCGGAAGCGGTGCACACCGAATGGGAAGAGCTGCTCGAAAAGCAGGGATGAAGTCGGAAGACAGTAGGATGAAAGAAAAGGCGCTTACTTATCAGTCAGACCTGCATCGTTCATCCTGCTGTCCTCCGCTTGTACTTGTGTCGTGCGAACCTGTACTGGTCATCAATGAAACAGTCTGAAAATTTTGATTGGCGCGGGTTCGCACGACTCCAGAAATAGTCGGCGGTTGGCAAGAGGCAGGAGGCGGTTGGTCGCTTCGCGTGGAAGTTGACGCTTTGACCTTACCGACCTTCAACACGATTCTTCCACTGCCGACTGCCTATTGCTTACTGCCGACTGAGGTTGATGATGCAAGCAGCGACCACTGTTGAGAATCCCTTGCGTGAGGGCGTGCGGCTCGAACGCACCGCCGAGCCGTGCGCGGTCGTCATCTTCGGAGCTTCGGGCGACCTCGCCAAACGGAAGCTCATCCCGGCGCTCTACCGTCTGGTGCAAGAGCGCCTCCTGCCCGCCGAGTTCGCCATCATCGGTCTCGGGCGCACACCCATGTCCGACGAAGAGTTCCGCGACAAGATGAAACAATCCGTCGTGGAATTCTCGGAAGCGAAACGCGTTGACGAAGAGGTGTGGCAGTCGTTCGCACAGGGCATCCGCTTCCTTCCATCGAACATTGATAAGCCTGAATGCTATCAACAACTCGGTGAGATGCTCGAACAGGTTGACAGTGAGCGTGGGACTCAGGGCAACCGTTTGTTCTATCTCTCGGTCGCGCCGGAATTTTACGCCGAAGCGGTCAAACAACTCGGCGACGCCGGTCTGACGAAGCAGGATAAGGGCTGGGTGAGAGTTATCATCGAGAAGCCCTTCGGCACGAGCCTCGACAGCGCGCGCGAACTCAACCAGAAGATTTTGCAGCATCTCGATGAGTCGCAGATTTACCGCATTGACCACTATCTCGGCAAAGAGACGGTGCAGAATCTTCTCGTCTTCCGCTTCGCCAACGGCATCTTCGAGCCGATGTGGAACCGCCAGTACATAGACCACATCCAGATCACGAACGCTGAGACCGTTGGCGTCGAGGGGCGCGGCGGCTATTACGAAAAGTCGGGCGTCGTCCGCGACATGATTCAGAACCACGTCTTTCAGGTGCTTTCGCTGGTGGCGATGGAGCCGCCCGCCACGCTCTCGCCCGAAGATGTGCGCGACGAAAAGATCAAGGCCATGCACGCGGCCCGCGCCTATACGCCGGAGCGCGTCCGCAACGAATGCGTGCGCGGTCAATACGGCGCCGGCTCTATCGGCGGCAAGCCCGTCCCCGGCTACCGCGAGGAAGGGGGCGTCGCGCCGGACTCCGTGACCGAGACCTACGCGATGATTACGATGTGGTTCGATAACTGGCGCTGGTCGGGCGTGCCCTTCTATATCCGTTCGGGAAAGCGTCTGGCGAAACGCGTCACGGAGATCGCCATCCAGTTCAAGGAAGCGCCGCACCAACTCTTCGGCGCGGCGGCCATGGAGTACGTCGCGCCCAACCAACTCGTCATCCGCATCCAACCCGACGAGGGCATCACGATGCGCTTCGCCGCAAAAGTGCCCGGTCAGGTCACGCGCATCCGCGACGTGACGATGGACTTTCGTTACGGCGCGTCGTTCGGCGTCCAACTCGCGGAGGCTTACGAGCGACTCATTCTCGACTGCATACTCGGCGACTCGACGCTCTATGCGCGCGCCGATATGACCGAGCGTGGTTGGGAGATCGTCGAGCCGATCCTTGATGCGTGGGCCGCCACTAAAGCTGAAGCGGTCTTCCCGAACTACGAAGCCGGGTCGTGGGGGCCGGACGAGTCCTTTAAGCTCCTCGAAAAAACCGGAGACCACTGGCGCAGACCTTAAAAGAAGTGAGATTAAGACGAGGGTTGGGCGCCTGCTTCGGTCTCGTCACGTTTCACAAGTCACACGTCACTTGATTTTATGGAGAAACAATCGAGCACGGTCGCGGTATCGGCAGCGAAGGGCATTGACGCCGTAAAGCTCGAAAAAGAGCTGGCGGCGATGTGGGCCGAGATGAGCGAAGGCGGTGACGGCGGCACGTTGTCGGGAGTCACTCGTTCGTGCGCGCTCAATCTGATCGTCTACTCGGAGCGGCATGAAGAGCGGTCGGAGGTGGATACGCTGCTTGAAGAGGTAGTCGAGCGCCACCCGTGCCGCTCGCTTGTGCTCTACGCCGACCGCGCGGCGGCAGAGGCGAAGCTCGAAGCTTACGTCTCGACCCGCTGCCAGATTGCGAACCGCGGCGCGAAGAAGATTTGCGGCGAGCAGGTTACCATCGAGGCAGCCGGCCCTATCGTTAATACCCTCTCGACCGCGGTCTCGCCACTACTCGTGCCTGACGTGCCGGTCTTCCTGTGGTGGAAAGATATTCCGCACTATGAGGATCAACTCTTCAACCGGCTGGCGGAGTTGACCGACCGGGTGGTGATTGACTCGGCTTCGTTCGATAACCCGCACGACGACCTGATCAGGCTGGCGCGGATTCTTGAATCGAACGCGGATCAGCGGCTGCGTCTGAGCGATTTGAACTGGGGGCGTTTGACGACATGGCGTTCTCTCGTCGCTGGTTTCTGGGACGTGGCTGATTATCGCGCGTCGCTCGATAAAATCGAGCGCGTCATCATCGAGTACGACCGCCCCGATAAATCACCCGAAGAGCTTGCTCCGAAGGCGCTTCTCGCCGTGGGTTGGCTCGGGTCGCAATTGGGTTGGGAGATTGAGCCGCAGGGGAGCAGTCTTAAAAATCGTGAGGCGCAATTCGCTTTCCGCGCGGGCGGGCGATCCATCGTCGCCGAGTTGGTGGGAACGGAGGATATGAAGGGGCGCGACGGCTTCATCATCTCCATCACAATCAAGTGCGAGAATGGCAACGAGTTCTTCGTGCGGCTGCGGCCCATCGGGGCAAAGCTCGAGACGGGGGCGCGGACGGGCGGCAAGCATACCATCGGTCGCGTCCTCAACTTCGAGGCGCGGAGCGAGGGGCAGCGTCTCAGTTCCGAACTCGACATCCTCACGCGCGACCGCGTCTTCGAGGCGGCGGCGCGTTTAGCCGCGCGGATGCTTGAAACAGCAAAGGGATAAAAGCTTTCAAATCATCATTGTGGAGAGTGGATAGAGCGACATGATTATCGCCGGAGACATTGGGGGCACGAAGACAAACGTCGCTCTAATCGAGACGGACGGGCGCGAGCTTGGCAGCACGGTAGTCCAGAAGAGCTATCCGAGCGGCAAGTACAGTTCGCTCGAAGCAATCCTCGAAGAATTCATCGTTGAGCACCGACCGCCTCGGGCCGTCACACACGCCTGTTTCGGAGTGGCCGGCCCCGTCGTCGGCGGTCGCATCGAAACGCCGAATCTCGCTTGGATCGTGGACGACGCAACGCTCGCCAGCACTCTCGATGTCGAGCACGTCGGCCTCATCAACGACCTCGAAGCCACGGCTTACGGCATCGAGGGACTCAAGGAGGCGCAGCTCCATACTTTGAATGAGGGCGAGTCCGGGCGGACGGGGCACCGTGCTCTGATCGCCGCCGGAACCGGCCTCGGGATGGCGGGTATCTTCTGGGACGGTTCCCATTACCTGCCAATGGCGTCCGAAGGGGGCCACGCCGATTTCGCGCCGCGAGATGAACGAGAGATTGAGCTGCTCCGCTATTTGACTGAGAAGTTCAAAGGGCACGTCAGCTACGAGCGAGTGCTTTCCGGGCCGGGTCTCTTCAACATCTATTCGTTCCTGCGCGACACGGGTGCTTGCGAAGAGCCTGATTGGATGGCCGAAGAAATTAAAACCGGCGACAAAACAGCGGCGGTCTCGAAGGCCGCGCTGTCGAAGAGTTGCAACATCGCAGTCCTTGCGCTCGATCAATTTGTTTCAATCTACGGCGCGATGGCCGGCAATCTGGCGCTCATTATGAAGTCAGCCGGCGGCCTCTTTATCGGCGGCGGTATCGCGCCCAAGATTCTCGAAAAACTGAAGGACGGCACCTTCATCCGCGCCTATCAAGATAAAGGTCGTTTGTCGAGTCTCGTCGAATCAATCCCAGTCCACGTCATCCTCGACGACAAGACCGCGCTCTATGGCGCCGCGCGTTGCGCGCTGATTGCGAACCGCTGAAAAACATGCAGGCCGCCAACCCCGCACCCGATGTCTTAGTTTATGACGACCCTGAAGAGGTCGCCCGCGCCGCCGCCCGCCGCTTCGTCGAAATCGCCGCCCACGCCGTTTCCGCCCGAGGCGCTTTCAGCGTCGCGCTGGCCGGCGGCTCGACCCCCAAACGGATTTACGAGCTACTGGCGGGGGATGAGTTCAAGCATCAGGTGGAATGGCAGAACGTGCATCTCTTTTTCGGCGATGAGCGGACGGTGGCGCACGACCACGCGGACAGCAACTACCGCATGGCGAATCAGGCAATGATTTCGCTCCTGCAAGTTCCCGCGAAAAACATTCATCCCATGCAGGGCACGGGTGATGCGGCTGCAAACGCAAGTCTCTACGAAGATGAACTGCGCTCGTACTTCGGAGACGTGCCGTGGCCGCGCTTCGACCTCGTCATGCTGGGGATGGGCGACGACGGCCACACCGCCTCGCTGTTTCCCTCAACCGAGGCGCTGAAAGAGACGCTCGCGTGGGCCGTCTCCAACTGGGTCGAGAAGTTCAATACATGGCGCATCACCTTGACCGCGCCCGCAATCAACCACGCACGACACATCTTGTTCACCGTCACGGGCGCGGGCAAAGTCGAGCGCCTGAAGGAAGTGCTTCAAGGGGAAAGCGACCCGGAGCGTCTACCCTCGCAATTGATCCGTCCCGATGATGGAACGCTCGAATGGTTCGTTGACAAAGCAGCCGCGGCTAAACTTTAAAAGGGATGAGGGGTGAAGGATGATGAATGAAGGCTGACTCTACGAGAGTCGAGCTTTCTTCCTTATCTCTCATCCCTCATCCCTCATCCCGCTGATAATGCCAAACAAAGAACAGGAGAGGCTCCGCGAGCCTTACACAACTCCCATCGCGCCCTGGCGAATGTGGGGGCCTTACGTCTCCGAGCGCGCGTGGGGTACGGTGCGCGAGGACTATAGCCCATTCGGGACGGCGTGGGATTATTTCCCGCACGACCTCGCGCGGTCGAAAGCCTATCGCTGGGGCGAAGACGGGTTAGCGGGCATCTGTGACCGCTACCAGATACTCTGCTTCGCGCTCGCGCTATGGAACGGACGCGACCCGATCTTGAAAGAGCGGCTGTACGGAGTCGTCGCCAGCGAGGCCAACCACGGCGAGGATGTCAAGGAGTATTACTTCTATCTCGACTCGACGCCGACCCACTCGTACATGAAATATCTGTACAAGTATCCGCAGGCCGAATACCCGTATACGAAACTCATCGAAGAGAACCGCGCGCGGCGCGGGAAGGGCGCCGAGTACGAGCTGCTCGACACGGGTGTGTTTGACGAAGACCGCTATTTCGACGTGTTCGTCGAGTACGCGAAGGACGGCCCGGAAGATATTTCAGTCCGCATCGAAGCCTTCAATCGCGGGCCGGAGGACGCGCCGATCCACCTGCTCCCGCATCTGTGGTTTCGGAACACATGGGCGTGGTGGCCCGAACCCACGCCGGAGCCGGTCATCAGCGCCGGTGCCGCGGGTGATCGGTTCATAACTATCACGGCCTCTGACGACGCGGCGGGGCCGCTGCCCGGTCTCCCGTTCGAGTACCGCCTCGGCACTCGCTACCTTTATGCGGAGACGGGCGGGCAAC
The DNA here is from genome assembly GCA_041749275.1 of Pyrinomonadaceae bacterium. GTDB lineage: Bacteria > Acidobacteriota > Blastocatellia > Pyrinomonadales > Pyrinomonadaceae > JBGTBQ01. The sequence goes on from JBGTBQ010000397.1 coordinate 7,702, forward strand.
CGCTGTTTACTTATAACGAGACGAATGTGCCGCGCGTCTGGGGCGCGGGCGAAAGCCGCCGCCCGTTCGTGAAGGATGCTTTCCATCGCCATATCATCAACGGCGAGCCGTGCGTCAATCCCGAACCGACGGGCACGAAGGCTTGCGTCCACTATGACATGAACGTGCCGGCAGGCGGCTCTATCGTCGTCCGCTTGAGGCTGACCGACAAAGTCCTCGATAACCCGCTCGGCGAAGTAGATGAAATCGTTTCCCGGTGCAAGGGCGAAGCTGACGAGTTTTACGCGGACATTCATCCCGCGAAAGCGAGCGAGGATGAAAAGTTGATTCAGCGACAGGCGCTCGCCGGAATGCTCTGGACGAAACAGATTTACATCTACGACGTAAATCTCTGGCTCGACGGGGACAACCCTGCTTGGCCGCCGCCGGAATCACGCCGCAACTCGCGCAACAAACATTGGCTCCACCTGAATTCGATGCGCGTGATGTCAATGCCCGATAAGTGGGAGTACCCGTGGTTCGCCGCGTGGGATTTAGCCTTCCACTGCGTCCCTCTCGCGCTGGTTGACCCGGAGTTTGCCAAAGACCAGCTCTGGCTGCTCCTCTTTGAGCAGTTTCAGCACCCGAATGGGCAGATACCGGCTTACGAGTGGGAGTTTTCAGACCTTAATCCGCCCGTCACCGCTTGGGCGGTGTGGCGCGTCTACAATATGGATCGCGTCCGTTCGGGGAAAGGCGACCGGCTGTTTCTGGAAAAATGTTTTCACAAACTGATGATCAACTTTGCGTGGTGGGTGAACAAGGTTGACAGTCAGGGAAACAACGTCTTCGAGGGCGGCTTTCTCGGACTCGATAACATCACCGTGGTTGACCGCAGCCATGAACTGCCGCACGGCGCGCGGCTCGAACAGTCCGACGCGACTGGTTGGATGGGGATGTTCTGTCTCAACCTGATGAGGATCGCGTTGGAACTAGCGCGCGAGAACAAGGCTTACGAAGGTCTGGCGACGAAATTCTTCCAGCACTATGTTTACGTCGGAGCCGCAATGAAGCACATGGGCGGAGCGGACGTACAACTGTGGGACGAAAAGGATAAGTTTTTCTACGACGTGCTGCGCTATCAGGACGGCTCCTGCCACAAGTTTCGCGTGCGCTCGCTCGTCGGTCTCATTCCGCTCTACGCGGTCGAGCGGTTGGAAGAGGATTGGATCAAGCCGTTCCCGGAGTTTAGCAGTAACCTGCATTGGTTCCTCAAAAATCGGCAAGATATCGTGCAACGCTGCGTGACGACCATCGAGCAGGATGGGAAGAAGGTGCACGTGCTCGCCATCGTTAACCCCGACCAGATGCGACACTTGTTGGAGCGCGTGTGGGACCCCACGGAGTTTCGCTCGGACTACGGGCTGCGGAGTCTCTCGAAATTTCACGAGAACAACCCTTTTCGCTTCGGCGACGCGGCGGTCGGCTACGAGCCGGCGGAGTCGGTCGAGATGCTCAAGGGGGGGAACTCGAACTGGCGCGGCCCCATTTGGTTCCCGACCTCCTTTATGATGATCGAGTCCCTCCGCAAACTAGGTAAGGCGTTCGGACAGGACTTTGAGATTGATAACCCCGTCGAAGGCGAGCCGCCGGTGACGCTCGAAGAGATGGCGCGAGGTTTCGCCGAGCGCCTGATCAACGTCTTCAAGCGCGATGAGGATGGCATCCGTCCCGCCCACGGCTGGTACAGCAAATTTCAGGAAGACCCGCATTGGCGCGACCTCGTGCTCTTTTACGAATACTTCCACGGTGATACCGGGATGGGCCTCGGCGCGTCGCACCAGACGGGCTGGTCGGGACTCGTCGCATCGCTGATTGACGAGTGGCGGAAGTGAGTCGCTGACTGGATTTGTAATCGTCCGGCCCGATGATTGGTGTTGAGAGTTCGGTGCTTCAACGCAGAGGGCGCGGAGAGGCGCGGAGGGCGTAGAGTAAACAGTTCCTCTTCTCCGCGTTCTCCGCGCCCTCTGCGTTGAATTCTTTCATGGCTCATCACACCACTCACAGAGAAAGAGGGAGATCGAAAATGAGTGACCAGTTCGACGCAGCGGAAATGACGTTGCTGCAAGCCCTCGCCGCACAGTACCCAACGGCTAATCTCGCGCTCGCGGAGGCTTCCGCGCTCCGCGCCTCGCTCTCCTTCCCGAAAGGGGTCGTCCACGTCGTCAGCGATGTTCACGGCGAATACAAGAAACTGCGTCACATCATCAACAACGCTTCCGGCAGTCTGCGCCCACTCGTCGAGTCGCTCTTTGCGAATGAGATGAGCGAAGAAGAGATGGGGCAGTTCCTCGCCGTGATTTATTACCCGCACGAGGCCATTGAATATCGGCGACCATCACTTGTAGATACCGGGCAGCGCGGCGAGTGGGTGCGCGGGATGCTCCGCCAACAATTTCGTGTGGTGCGCGCACTGGCGAACAACCGCCGGCTCTCTGAGTTGAGAGCGCTCTTCCCGCCCGGACGGCGACAACTTTTCGAGGAACTACTTTTCGAGTCGTGCACGGGACGCGGAGCCGCTTACGTGGACGAGATGATAAATACACTAAGCCAACACGACCGTGACTTTTCCGCCGTCCGCGCGGCGTCGCGGTTGGTGAGGAACCTTTCGGTCGCTGAAATCATCGTCGCGGGTGATCTGGGAGACAGAGGCCCGCGTCTCGACCGTGTCGTTGATTACCTGTTACAGCAACCGAACGTCTCATTCACGTGGGGGAACCATGACGTGTTGTGGATGGGCGCCTGCCTCGGCCATGAAGCGCTGATGGCGACTGTCCTGCGCGTTTCGCTCCGTTACCGTCGCCTTTCACAACTCGAAGAGGGCTACGGCATCACTATGCAGCCGCTCGAAAAACTCGCGCGGACGGTGTACGCCGACGACCCGGCGGATCGCTTCAGAACAAAAGGCGTGGGCTTGCGCGATGACCTGTTGATGGCGCGGATGCAGAAGGCCATCGCAATCATCCAGTTCAAACTCGAAGGGCAGGTCATCGAGCGTCATCCGGAGTGGGGGTTGGAGCACAGGAATCTCATTCACCAGATCAATCCCGGCGAAGGGACGGTCGAGATTGGAGGTAAAAAACACAAGCTACGAGACACACACCTTCCGACCGTCAATTTCGACGACCCGTACACGCTCAGCGACGAAGAGGGCAACTGCATCGAACGCATGCGTCAGTCCTTTGTCGCAAGCCCGCGACTCTGGCAGCACATGTCATTCGTCGCCCGGCGCGGCGCGACTTGGTTACGTCGAGATCATGCACTCATCTTCCACGGGTGCGTCCCGGTTGATGAAGACGGGCAGGAGCTTCCGCTTGAAGTTGATGGGGCAACATTGTCGGGTCGTGCGCTCTTCGACGCGCTCGATGCGGTTGTCCGTCGCGCCTTTCGGAAAGGGGCGCAGGCCGCGGAGGTAGATAAGGACTGGCTCTGGTATCTGTGGACGGGGCCATGTTCGCCTCTGTTTGGAAAAGACCGGATGGCGACTTTCGAAACCTACTTTGTCGAAGACAAGGCAACGCACAAGGAGAATAAGAACCCCTACTTCAAGCTGATTCACGATGCTGCTTTCTGCGCTCGTATAGCCGCCGAGTTCGGCGTTGACGAGCAGGCGTTGATCGTCAACGGGCATGTCCCCGTCAAGGTCGAGAAAGGCGAGGAGCCTGTCAAATCAGGTGGAAACGCAGTCACCATTGACGGCGCATTCTCAGAGGCCTACGGCGACCGCGGTTACACCCTCATCCTCGCGCCCGAACGTATCGCACTCGCGGAACACCATCACTTCGAATCAATCAGCGATGCCATCACCGAAGGCGCGGACATCGTGCCCAAGGTGGTGACCCTGCGCGCCTATCATCCACCTCGCCAGATCGGAGATACTGAAGAGGGCGAGCGCCTACGTCGAAACGTTGAAGCACTGGAACGGCTTGTCGAGGCTTACGAAACAGGAGCGCTTTTGGAAGAATCAGATCAAGCGATTTGACGTGTGCTTGAATGCCGGGCGCGGGTTAAGATTGAACGCGGAGCACCCGGAGAGACGCGGAGAGACGCGGAGGGCGCGGAGAAAGATATTCAATTTCTCCGCGCTCTCCGCGTCTCTCCGCGTTGTGACATGTACGCACCAAATTCATTGTTCATGCGGATGTCGGCATCCCCATAAGCTCCATCACATCATCAATTACGGGGCGGCAATCTTTCATCTGATAATCTCGCCGCTAATCTTGACAAAAAAGTAAGGTATCTCTATCATGTCTTAGCGTGAACCGAATTCAATGGCAAGATTTGAGTAAAGCTGTATGAAGGTCTCGGCACAGGAAGAGTACGGGCTGCGGTGCCTGCTCCAACTCGCACAGTTGGATGAGGGGGAATATTTGACGCTCTCCCAGATCGCCGAGCGCGAGGGCATTTCGGCGGCCAATGCCGGCAAGCTCCTCTGGATTTTGAGCAAGGCGAATCTTGTCTCTTCTATTCGTGGGACGAAGGGCGGCTACCGGCTCGCGCGCCCGGCTTCGGACATACACCTCAATGAGATTATCAAGGTGATGGATGAGGACGTACACGCCGGTCACTGCAAGAGCTACGCGGGCGTTCTTGAGACGTGCATACACACTGGCGACTGCGGCATCCGCCCGGTCATCATCGGTCTTCACGAGATCGTGCGAACTGCCCTCTCCGGGATCACTCTGGCGCAACTTATCGGCACCGAGGAGAATGTGGATAAGACGATCCACCAGATTCAGAGTTTGCGCGCACGCGTGGAAACAGTTGAAGGGCACGTTCAGTAGTGGATTCCAATTCATGGACACGTAAGGCTGACCTTGCGAGGAATATAAATCGAGATGAGTTCAATCGAAGTTTTAGCTAATCAGGAATACAAGTACGGTTTCGTCACCGACATCGAGTCGGACGTGATCCCGAAGGGTTTGACCGAGGATACGATCCGCCTCATCTCCGAGAAGAAGGGCGAGCCGGACTGGATGCTGGAGTTCCGCCTCAAGGCTTACCGGCACTGGTTGACGATGACGGAGCCGAAGCATTGGCCGAACATCAAGTATCCGGAGATTGATTTTCAGGACATCATCTATTACAGCGCGCCGAAACAGAAGGCGAAGAAGGCGAGCCTCGACGAGGTTGACCCGGAACTGCTCCGCACGTTCGAGAAGCTTGGCATCCCGCTCACGGAGCAGAAGCAGCTTGCAAACGTCGCCGTGGACGCGGTCTTCGACTCCGTCTCGGTTGCTACGACCTACAAAGAGAAACTCAAGAAGCACGGCGTCATTTTCTGCTCGTTTACCGAGGCGATCAAAGATCATCCCGAACTCATCAAGAAGTATCTCGGCTCGGTCGTGCCGACCAACGATAACTACTACGCGGCGCTCAATAGCGCGGTCTTCTCCGACGGCTCGTTTGTCTTCGTCCCAAAGGGCGTTCGCTGCCCGATGGAGTTGTCCACCTATTTCCGCATCAACAATTCCGAGTCGGGCCAGTTCGAGCGCACGCTCGTCATCGCCGAGGAGAGCGCTTACGTCTCTTATCTCGAAGGCTGCACCGCGCCGCAGTTCGACCGCAACCAGTTGCACGCGGCAGTGGTGGAACTGGTCGCACTTGACGACGCGGAGATTAAATACTCGACCGTGCAGAACTGGTACGCGGGTGATGAACAGGGACGAGGCGGCATTTACAACTTCGTCACGAAGCGCGGCAAGTGCGCCGGGCGCAACTCCAAGATTTCGTGGACGCAGGTTGAGACCGGCTCGGCCATCACGTGGAAGTATCCCTCGTGCATCCTGCTTGGCGAGAACTCCGTCGGCGAGTTCTACTCCGTGGCGCTGACGAACCACGCGCAGCAGGCCGACACCGGCACGAAGATGATTCACATCGGCAGGAACACGCGCTCGACCATCATTTCGAAGGGTATCTCGGCGGGGTACTCGAAGAATAGCTACCGCGGCCTCGTCAAGATGCTGGCCGGCGCGGAGGGCGCGCGCAACTATACGCAGTGCGATTCGATGCTGGTCGGTTCGAAGTCGAGCGCGAACACGTTTCCCTACATCGAGGTGATGAACAACACCGCGCGGGTCGAGCATGAAGCGACCACCTCGCGCATCAGTGAGGATCAACTTTTCTATCTACAGCAGCGCGGCATCTCCCAAGAGGATGCGGTCTCGCTCATCATCAACGGCTTCTGTAAAGAGGTCTTCCGCGAGTTGCCGATGGAGTTCGCCGTTGAGGCGCAGAAGCTGCTCGGGATGAAGCTTGAGAACAGTGTGGGCTAATTCAGAGGTTGGAGGCCGGAGGGTAGTGGTCAGTGAAATATATCTTTTACTGACTACTACCCTGTCACCTCTGGCCTCTTAAATTTTCGGAGAATATTTACTGTGTTAGAGATTCGCAATTTACATGCAACCGTCGAAGGCAAGGAAATCCTGCGCGGGATTGATTTGACGATCAATAAAGGTGAGATTCACGCCATCATGGGGCCGAACGGCTCCGGTAAATCAACGCTCGCCAAACTCCTCGCGGGACATCCGGCTTATGAAGTGACTGATGGGGAAGTGCTTTTCGAGGGGCGGAATCTGCTTGAACTCGCGCCGGACGAGCGCGCTCGCTCGGGCGTTTTTCTCGCGTTCCAGTACCCGGTCGAAGTTCCCGGCGTCTCGAACTCGCAGTTTCTGCGCCTCGCTTACAACGAGAAGATGAAGCACCACGGCGAAGAAGAACTCGACCCGCTCGAATTCAAAGACTTGCTTGCGGAGCGCGCGAAAATCGTCGAGATGGACGCCGGGCTGATGTCGCGTTCGGTGAACGAAGGCTTCTCGGGCGGCGAGAAGAAGCGCAACGAAATTTTGCAGATGGCCGTGCTTGAGCCGAAGCTCGCGGTCCTCGACGAAACCGATTCAGGTCTCGACATTGACGCGCTGCGGGTCGTCGCCGACGGTGTGAACAAGTTGCGGACACCGGAGAACGCCATCGTGCTCGTCACGCACTACCAGCGACTGCTGAACTACATTGTCCCGGACTTCGTGCACGTCCTCTATCGCGGGCGCATCGAGCGTTCGGGCGGCAGGGAACTGGCGCTTGAGCTTGAGGAGAAGGGCTACGACTGGATTAAAGACGAAGCCAGTCAAGGCCAGCAGACCGCCATCAGCGCGTAAGCGAACGTTGAAGAGTATCGGCGCGTGAGCGCCATTGGCAAGATGTTGATTAATGATGATGTCACAGGCAATAAAAGAGAAGAGTTCTTACCGGGACGCATTTCGGTCGCTCACGGAGAGCAGGCGAAGTCAGGAGCCGTCGTGGTTGGCGCGTCTGCGCGAGACGGCGTTCGAGCGTTTTGAAGAAACGGGCTTCCCCACGACCGACGAAGAAGATTGGAAGTATACGAACGTCGCCCCGCTTGCGCGCCAAACTTTCCAGACCGGCGCCGAGCGAATCGCTTCCGGCCTAACCGCCGCAACGGTCGCGCCTTTCGTCTACCCGGAGACGCGCCAGAGCAGCCTTGTCTTCGTCAACGGGTTCTATCGTGCCGACCTGTCTTCACTTGAGGCGCTTCCATCGGGGGCGTTTGTCATTGACCTGCGCGGCGCTTTGGAAGGCGACTATGCGGGGTTCGTGCTGCAACATCTGGCGCGCAGCGACGAGCAAGAAGGGGATGCCTTCGCGGCGCTCAACACGGCCTTTCTTGAAGGCGGAGCGTTCGTGCTCATCCCGGAGGGCGTGAAGGTCGAGACGCCCATTCACCTCCTCTTCCTTTCCGCGCCGGCGGAAGTCGAAACGGCGTCGTTCCCGCGCGTGCTGGTTGTGGCGGAGCGCGAAAGCTCCGCGACCATCATCGAAAGCTACGCGGCGACGGGGGAGGCGACCTACTTCACCAACGCGGTAACGGAAATTCACGTTGGAGAGCAGGCGCGGCTGCTGCACTACAAAGTTCAGAACGAAAGCGAGCACGCTTATCACATCGCCTCGACGAGCGCTGAACTCGGACAGGGAGCGGCTTACGATTTGACGACGGTGACGCTCGGCGCGAAGCTCTCGCGCCATAACATCAATGTGCGGATGGATCATGAGGGCGCGGAGTGTTGGGTGGATGGCCTCTACCTCGTCGGCACCGGGCAGCACGCCGACACGCACTCGCTCATTGACCATCGCAAGCCGCATTGCACGAGCCACCAAAACTATAAAGGCATCCTTGATGGCAAATCGCGCGCTGTGTTCAACGGCAGGGTTTATGTCCACCGCGAAGCGCAACAGACTGACGCCGTGCAGAGCAATAAGAACCTCCTGCTCTCGCCGGACGCGCGTGTTGATACCAAGCCGCAGCTTGAGATTTACGCCGACGACGTAAAGTGCGCGCACGGGGCGACCGTGGGGCAACTCGAAGAGGAAGAGCTGTTCTACCTCGCCAGCCGCGGCCTGCATCCTGACCTCGCGCGCAACCTGCTGACCTACGGTTTCGCCGAGGAGATCGTCGAGAAGATAAAAATCGAATCCATCCGCGCGCAGCTTGATGAAGCGATTTTGAATCGTCTGCACGCGCGGCTCGAAGCGTAAAAGGAATCAGAGATGTCAGTCACCGATACCATCGAATCAATCGTTGCCGCGCCGTCGGCAAAGGCGGACTTCGATGTCGAGCGCGTCCGAGAGGATTTTCCTGTCCTGAGCCAGAGCGTGAATGGGAAGCCGCTCGTCTATCTCGACAACGCGGCTTCGGCGCAAGTGCCACGGATCGTCATCGAGCGCGGCGCGAAATATTTGCGTGAAGAGCACTCGAACATACACCGCGGCGTTCACTACCTGAGCCAAAAAGCGACGACGGCCTACGAGGGGGCGCGCGAGAAGGTGCGCCGCTTTATCAACGCACGCGAAGCGCGCGAGTGCATTTTTGTGCGGGGCTGCACGGAGGGCATCAACCTCGTCGCCTCGGCCTACGGTCGCAAGTTCGTCGGCGAAGGGGATGAGATTGTCGTCTCCGAGATGGAGCATCACTCGAACATCGTGCCGTGGCAGATGCTTTGTGAAGAAAAGGGAGCGCGTCTTCGCGTCATCCCGATGAACGACGCGGGCGAGCTGCTGCTCGACGAGTTCGACGCGCTCCTCAACGAGCGCACGAAGATGGTCGCCGTCGGTCATATCTCAAACTCGCTCGGCACGGTCAACTCGATCAAGGAGATCGCCGTCCGCGCGCACAAGTTCGGCGTGCCCGTTCTCGTTGACGGCGCGCAGGGAGCGCCGCACCTCAAGATTGACGTGCAGGATTTGGACTGCGACTTTTACGTCATCTCCGGCCACAAGATGTTCGCGCCGACGGGCAGCGGCGTCGTCTATGGCAGGGCCGAGTTGCTTGAAAGTATGAATCCATACCACGGCGGCGGCTCGATGATCCGCACCGTCACGTTTGAGAAGAGCACCTACGCCGCCATCCCCGAAAAGTTCGAGGCCGGCACCCCGGCTATTGCCTCGCAGATCGGCCTCGGCGCGGCGATTGATTACCTGAACGGACTCGACCGCGAACAGGCATTGCTCCATGAGGAAGCATTGCTCGCCTACGCGACCGAAAACTTATCGGCTATCGAGGGCGTTCGGATCATCGGCACCGCGCGCGACAAAGCGAGCGTGCTCGCATTCGTGATTGAAGACGTTCACCCGCACGATGTCGGCACGATCCTCGACCGCGAAGGCATCGCCATCCGCGCCGGACATCACTGCGCGCAGCCAGTCATGCAGCACTTCAAGGTTCCGGCGACGGCCCGTGCTTCCTTTGCCTTCTACAATACGAAGGATGAAGTTGACCGTCTCGCTGCCGCCGTCGAGAAAGTCATAGAGGTTTTTAGTTAAAGTGTCAGAACTGAGTGAGCTGTATCAGCAGGTCATCCTCGACCACAATAAGAAGCCGCGAAATTTCCATGAGCTGGAAGAGGCCAACCGTGTCGCCGAAGGCTTTAATCCCCTTTGCGGCGATCAGTTGAAAGTTTACCTGCGCGTAGAGGATGGCTCGGTGCGGGAAGTGACTTTTGTCGGGTCGGGCTGCGCCATCTCGAAGGCGTCGGCGAGCATGATGACGCAGAGCCTCAAGGGAAAAAATCGTGAAGAGGCGCTCGTGCTGTTCGACGAGTTCCATCGAATGGTCATCGGCGAGTTGGATATAGAAGCAGAGCCAAACCATCTGGGCCGCCTGAAAATATTCAACGGCGTCCGCGACTATCCGGCGCGCGTGAAATGCGCGAGTCTCGCGTGGCACACAATGCGCGCCGCGCTCGAAGGTGAGCAATCTGTGACGACGGAAAATCTGGGGCCGGCGATTTCGGCGTCGCAGGCGGCGGAGATGGCGGATCAATGATTGCCGGAATGCGATACGAAGCCACGACTCACATCTGACTTTTGAATGGGCGACCAAACGGTCGCCTTTCTTTTTTGAAGATGCATTCCGGGCCGGTATACTGTTCCGAGCACGCTGCAACAAATTGAGGTCAATCGGCCAGTGAAAATAACATCCATCGAGATGAGTGAGATTCGTCTGCGGCTTGTCCATTTTTTCGAGACGAGTTTCGGGCGCACTATCGAGCGCCGCATCATGCTCGTCCGCGTCGCGGACGACGAAGGCGGCGAGGGCTGGGGAGAGTGTACGGCGGGCGAAGGGCCGTTCTACTGCGAGGAGTGGATTGATGGCGCGTGGGAAGTCACGAAGGGCTTTCTAGTGCCGTCGGTGTTGGGCAAGGAAGTTGAGACGGCGGCGGACATTTTCAGCCTGATGGAGCGCGTGCGTGGTAATCGCATGGCGAAGGGCGCGATTGAGACGGCGTGCTGGGATTTGGAAGCGCGCCGGGTGGGAGTCCCGCTCTGGAAGCATCTGGGGGGCGTGCGCGGCGAGATTCCCTGCGGAGTCTCCATTGGCATTCAGGACACGCCCGCCGCGTTGATCGAAAAGATCGAGCGGGAACTTTCCGACGGATACCAGCGCATCAAAATCAAAATCAAGCCCGGTTGGGATCGTGAAATCGTCAAAGCGGTGCGGGGCCGTTTTCCCGATGTGCAGTTGATGGTTGATGCAAACTCAGCGTATACGCTCAAAGACGCGCCTCTCTTTCGCGCATTGGATGAGTTTCGATTGATGATGATCGAGCAGCCGCTTGCATTTGATGACCGCGACGATCACGCGAAGCTGCAAAGAGAAATCAGGACGCCGGTGTGTCTCGACGAGTCCATCCGCTCCGCTGATGATGCGCGCAAGGCAATTGAGATGGGCGCGTGCCGCATCGTCAACATCAAATTAGGGCGCGTTGGAGGGCACGCCGAGGCGCGTCGCGTCGAGGGGATTTGCCGGGCAAACAAAGTTCCGGTCTGGTGTGGCGGGATGCTTGAATCCGGGATCGGACGCGCACACAACATTGCGATGGCGACGCTCGAAGGCTTTACGCTGCCGGGCGACGTTTCCGCAAGCGCACGCTATTGGGAAGAGGACATCATCGAGCCGCCCGTGACCATCACCCCGCGCGGGACGATCATCGCGCCGGAGGCTCCGGGGATCGGTTATGAGGTAAAGCGGGACCACATCGAGTCGCTGACTGTGCGTCACGAAAGCTTCAGTCTTCAATAAGTGCAGGTTCGGTTACTCTGAAATATCAATCTACGTAATCACAAGCCAAGTCAACTTTCGCCAACGCGCATGAAATTCGAGTTCGATCCTATCCAAGCCGCCGCCTACCTTGAGCATTTCAACAAGCGGCGTGATTATATTCTGGCGTTGACGCGCTCGCTGGTTGAAGTCGAATCGCCGTCCGGCGATGAGAGAGGGAGCCGCGAAGTCGCCGTTCTCATCTCGGTCGAAGTGAGGAAGGGCGGTTGTCCTGCTTCGGTCGAGCGTATCCCCGCGCCGGATGGTTACGGTGAACATGTTCGGGTGAAGGTGGGCGGCGCATCTGACAGTGAACGCGGTATCCTCGTGCTCGGCCATACCGACACGGTTCATCCGCGCGGCACGCTGGCGGCGAGACCGTGGCGCGAAGAGGGCGGGCTGATTTACGGGCCGGGCATTTTCGACATGAAGGCGAGTTGCGCGTTGGCGCTCGAAGCTTTGCAAGCCCGCGCGGAAATCGCCGGAGGGGGAATGCCTCCCGTCGTTTTGCTGTTGACCTGCGATGAAGAGACCGGAAGCATGAGCGGGCGCGCGCTCGTCGAGGAAGAATCGCGGCGCGCGAAGTGCGTGCTCGTGCTTGAGCCGCCCGCACCGGGTGGGCGTGTGAAGACGGCGCGAAAGGGGACGGGTTACTACAAGCTCGCGGTCGAAGGCGTTGCCGCGCACGCCGGGCTTGAACCGGAGAAAGGCGCGAGCGCGGTGCTGGAAATCGCCCGGCAGATTGAAAAGCTGCACGCGCTGAACGATGCCGCGAGCGGGACGAATGTCAACGTGGGCGTCGTTTGCGGCGGAACGCGCTCAAATGTCGTCGCCGCCGAGGCGCGCGCCGAGATTGACGTGCGGTTCTCGACGCTCGAAGAGGCCCGGCGAATAGAAGAAAATATTCGCGGTCTGCGCGCTTTCGACGAGCGCACAAGTTTGCATGTCGTGGGCGGTATAAATCGCCCGCCGTTGGAGCGAACGCCGGAGGTCGCGCGTTTGTACGAACACGCGAGAAGTATCGCCTCCGGCCTCGGCTTCGAGTTGGGCGAGGCCAGCGTCGGCGGCGCATCGGACGGCAACTTCGCGGCGGCGTGCGGCGTGCCCGTCCTCGACGGGCTGGGCGTCGAAGGCGACGGCGCGCACGCGGCGCACGAGCACATTGTCGCCGATGCAGTGGTCAGGCGCGGAGCGTTGCTTGCGTCTTTGCTGGCAACACTATGACGAGCCAATTCGAGTTGGCGCGAGCCGTCACCGATGAGCAGTTTTCCGTCGGGCGCAAACTTTTTGAAGAGTATGCGGCGGCGCTCGGCGTTGACTTGTGTTTTCAAAACTTCGAGCGCGAGCTGAACAACTTATCCACTGAGTATGGCCCGCCGGACGGATACCTTTTGCTGGCTTCGCTGGCGGGGGAGACCGTGGGCTGTGTGGGGTTGAGAAAACTTGCGGATGGCGTGTGCGAGATGAAGAGGCTGTACGTGAGGCCGAACTTACGCGGCTCCGGTCTGGGCAGGGTCTTGGCGACGGAGATCGTGAAGCGCGCCAGAGAGAGCGGCTATAACTCGATGCGACTGGACACACTGCCCTCGATGAAGGAGGCGCAGCCGCTTTATCGCTCGCTCGGATTTAAAGAAACGGAGTCATACCGTTACAATCCGATTGAAGGAACGATTTATATGGAGTTGGTTTTATCTGATGGTCAGCCAGCCTGAAAGGATCGTGGCGCATGTCTCGGAAACGTCTCATCACTTCGCTTTTCGTCGTCAACCTGTTTATCTTCGCGCCCGTCTCGTCTCTCTTCGCCGGCGGCGAGAAATCGGGAAGAGCGGCGGCGGCTTCGCGCGAGCCGGTGCGCGCAAAGCACGGCATGGTGGCGTCGGACAGCCGCATCGCTTCACAGGTGGGCGTTGACGTTTTGAGACGCGGGGGCAACGCGGTTGACGCGGCGGTCGCGGTGGCGCTGGCGCTGGCGGTCGTTTACCCGGAGGCGGGGAATCTGGGCGGCGGCGGGTTTATGCTCGTCCGTCTACGCGACGGCAGGACGGCGGCGATTGACTATCGTGAGATGGCCCCGGCGGCGGCTAACAGAAATCTGTACCTTGACGCAAAGGGCGACTTGATTGTCGGTGAAGGCTCTTCGACGCGCGGCTATCGCGCTTCGGGTGTGCCGGGGACAGTGGCGGGTTTGTCGCTTGCGTTGAAGAAGTACGGGTCGGGGAAACTGTCGTGGTCGCAACTTGTCGAACCGGCTCGCCGTCTTGCCGCCAATGGTTTCACGCTCACCTACTCGCTGGCGAAAACCTTCCGCGACAGCGGGAAGGAGATGATGCAGTACCCGGAAAGCCGCCGCGTCTTTTTGAACGACGGAAACTATTTCGCGGAGGGCGCGTTGTGGCGGCAGCCTGAACTTGCCGCCACGTTCGCGCGGATGCAGGCACACGGCCCACGCGAGTTCTATGAGGGGCTGACCGCGCGTCTCATCGCCGCGGACATGAAGCGGAACGGCGGCCTGATAACCGAGGAAGATTTACGCAACTACGCGCCGCGCGAGCGCGAGCCGCTACGCGGGACGTACCGCGGCCACGAGATAATCTCGATGCCGCCGCCTTCGACCGGCGGCGTGGCATTGATTGAGATGCTCAACATTCTCGAAGGCTACGACCTGCGCCAAATGGGCTGGTCTTCGTCCGAGACGTTTCACGTGATGACCGAGACGATGCGTCGCGCCTACGCGGATCGCGCCGCGTATCTCGCCGACCCGGATCATGCAAAGGTTCCAGCACAGGGACTGACCGACAAAGAGTACGCGAAGCGTATGCGCGACACGATCAACCTTGAGCGGGCCTCAACCAGCGCGGAAATCAAAGGTGGACGCCCGGCGGGGAGCGAGCCTTCCGAGACGACTCACTTCTCTGTGGTTGACGAGCAGGGAAACGTTGTCGCCAACACGTATACCATCAACGACCTCTTCGGCTCCGGCGTAACGGCGAAGGGGACGGGCGTGCTGCTGAACGACGAGATGGACGACTTCACGGCCCGGCCCGGCACGCCGAACCGTTGGGGCGCGATACAGGGGGAACAGAACTCGGTCGCGCCCCGCAAGCGTCCGATCTCTTCGATGACGCCGACTATCGTGCTCCGCAAGGACGGCTCGGTGTGGTTCGCGGTCGGAGCGCGCGGCGGCACGCGCATCATCAATGCGGTGCTGCAAATCGTCCTCAATATCGTGGACTTCGACATGAACATCCAGCAGGCGCTCGACGCCCGGCGGATTCATCATCAATGGCTGCCGGACGTGTTGCTTTTCGAGGCTTACGGGATGTCGCCCGACACACGGCGCTTGCTCGAAGCGCGCGGGCACAAAGTCGAGCGCGCGTTCGACCCGTTTCATATCGCCGCCGCAAACGGCATTATGATCGAGGAGAAGACCGGCACACGTCTCGGCGCGGGCGACCCGCGCAAGGACGGAGGCGCGGTCGGTTATTGAAATTAGTAGCTGGGTGATTTCCGACGCCATGCGGCGGAGTCGGCCTGACCTACTTAATAAGGAGTAAGGAAATTGAAAAATTCAAACTTATCAAAATGGCTTCTGAAGGTCGCCGGGATTTTATCGCTCGTCGCTCTCGTCGTTTCCGGCGTAGTCATGCCGCCAACTCTTTCGGCGACGGCGGCGCCGCCGGAAGCGATTCGTGAAACTCCGACCGCGCCCGTCTTCAAAGACGAAGAGCGCGTCGCCGAATTGGTCGAGAGGCGTCGCAAAGTCGCCGAGCAGATCGGCCCGAAGTCCGTCCTCATTATGTTCAGCGGCGAACCGCGCGTCTATACCAACGACGTGAGCTACGAGTTTCGCATGGAGAACAACCTCTTCTACCTGACGCACTTGAAACAGCAGGGCGCGACACTGGTATTGATGCCGGGGAGCGACGGCGCGAAAGAGATTCTCTTCATCCCGCGCCGCAATCCGGCGGCTGAGACGTGGACGGGTTACATGTACAGCCCGGAAGATGCGCGCCGCATCTCCGGTGTCAATGAAATCTGGGAGGCGAAAGAGTTCGAGCCGTTCGTGCGTGCCATGCGCGCGCGTCAACCTTACAGACCTTCGGGCGACGGCGTGCTCTTTTCAAACATCTCGCAAGGGACAACGCGGCCCGTAATATCGCCTATATCCAAACCAGACCAGAACCCTCCGGCAACTGACGCAGTCGAGCCTTCACTCTATCTGCTGCTCCCGGCACGCGATGGCAACCGCGAGTTCACACAGGAACAGTGGTTCGCTGAAGGGTGGACGAAGGAGACGGCGGCGGGGCTGAAGGTTAAGTCCGCATGGCCCATCTTCGTCGAGATGCGGATGCGTAAGTCGCCGTCGGAACTGCGGCTTCTACAGCACGCGGTTGACATCAGCATCGAGGCGCATCAGCGCGCGCAGGCGGTCGCCCCGCGCGCCAAGTGGGAGTATGAAGTCGAGGCTGAGATTGACTACACCTACAAGCGGCGCAACGCAGACCTGTGGGGCTACCCGAACATCGTCGGCTGCGGCCCGAACGCGACGACGCTGCACTACGAAGAGTCGCAGGGCGCGGTGCGCGATGGCGACCTCATCCTGATTGACTCCGGCGCGGAGTACATGCATTACACCGCCGACGTAACGCGCACCTTCCCGGCGCGCGGGAAATTCAGCGCGGCGCAGACCGACATCTACAACATCGTGCTCGCCGCGCAAGAGGCTTCATTCCGTGCGACCAAGCCGGGCGCGACCTTGACGGACGTTCATAACGCATCGGTCGAAGTCATCAAGGATGGGCTGTTGCGGCTCGGTCTGATTACCGACCGGAACTCCGACCAATTCAGGATTTGGTTCATGCACGGCACCTCGCACTGGCTGGGGATGAATGTCCACGACGTAGGCACGCGCGGCGCGAAACTCGACACGGGAATGGTCTTCACGGTCGAGCCGGGCATCTACCTTCGTCTCGACGCCCTCGAACACCTGCCCGACACGCCGGACAGTAAGAAATTCATCGCCGCCGTGCGCCCGGCCTTCGAGAAATATCGCGGCATCGGTGTCCGCATCGAAGACGATGTGGTCGTGACCGCCGACGGTTATAAAAATCTCTCCGCCGCGCTCCCGCGCACCATCACCGACATTGAGGCGTTCATGGCGCGGGCGCAGCGCGAGGTGCGCTCGGAACTATTCAGAGGTGGCCCGACTTTCAGCGTCCGCGCTTCGTTAAGCAGCCCGTGGGACAGAGAGTCGGCCTACTTCAACGGTGAGTATCTTTGGTCAGCCATGAATCTGCCGCTGGAATTGACGGGCGTCAGCGTGCGAAGAGGCAACATCTTCGTTGGCACGCCGGCGGAATTTGTGAGGAGGGAACACGCTTCGCACGAAGGGGAATGAACACGGAGATGGGAGCTTGACTCCGCCTCCAATGACTCAACTTAATCCGCTTGCCTGTGAGGGTTCTCCCGGCGAGCGGAAAAGGACTGAACCCTTTGCCTTCCCGCTTAAGTCGCTTGTGCTTCGAGTATCTGAAGGGTTTTCGCCTGAATAGACTCCAACACTGCATCCCGAAGGAACGCGCTTGCGTGCAGGATTTCCACCCCGATCAATTCGTTCTGATCGTTAAGTTCGACGGTGATGTTCGGGCTTAACTCTAAACTCCGGCTCTCCGGTTCCTCGGCAATGACTAAGTGGAGAACATCTTCCTGCTCGAAATATCGTATGCGCGTTTTATTCATGCGTGAGCCTCCCGGTTCGCAACCGGAAACGGATCTGCTGACGGGTAATGGCGTGGACGGTGACAGGAATAATGGCATCCCCGTCTACCTCATATGGAATCATCACCAGTTGCCGGTTATGACGACCGACCACGATGGCTAGCACCGTCTCGGTGTCGAAGTACCGCTCGCCCGAATGGCGGATGATGTGCTCAAGCTTCGTCAGGTCAAAGCCTCTCAGTTCTGCTCGGTACTGAAGGTATTCAGTCCAGACAATACTCGGCATGTGACCTCAACGATCTTGGCGCGTATTGCGCTGATTATAAGCTTCACCCTTGCTTTTTCAGATCAACCAATCCTATTTGCGGGCGGAGAACCATCTTTCCCGACTCCACAATTCCAGCAAGACAGAAGGTTATCATTATCTATGTCTGAGCCACAATTTTTTCAGATCTACATAATCTTCGTTTCTCCGACGGTGGTTTCAAACAAGCAATCTAATGCTCAGTAGGCCAAAGGTTTCAGCATAACCCTGCAATATACGTGAAAAGACGAATGGTTCAATATAACTCCGTAATTGAACAGCAATTCTCGGTCAGGAATAACGTAAGTCTATGAAAACATTGGATCATGGTTCAAAAGAAGCGCAAAAACTCGAAAGCTTAACTCGCATCTGTAAAGAGCTTACGCGCTGACCGAGAATTGCTGGTAATTGAAACACAACTGCCGCATCATTCGGCATTACACCCTAATTGAGGGGACAAAAGCCGTCTGACTGTAACATCCGAACTGTCTGGCTGGTGTTACGGAATGTGCATTACTCGTAACTGAGAGCCTCGACCGGGTCTTGCCGCGCGGCCCGCAGCGCTGGATATAAAGCGCCGAGGGTGCCGCCCACCAGACCAATCAGTAATGCAATCAACATCCAACGCGGCTCGATGTCCACCGTGAGTGAGGTGAGGCGCATGACGAGGAAGCGCGCGGCGACTGTGAGCAGGACGCCGAGGATGACGCCGAGGAGGCTGACGAAGAGCGCCTCCTGTTCGATCACCCATGCCACGGTTGCGTTCGACATGCCGAGCGCTTTGAGGACTCCGATCTGGCGCGTCCGTTCGGTGACGGTCGTGTACATCGCCAGCAAAATGACAAGCATGCTGATGGCGGCGGCCACGCCGACGATGACGGTGATGAAGGCGTTCAGGGCTGGCACGCCCGACGCATAAATCTCCGGCAGGTCGCGCGTGAAGATGATCTGGTCGTCAGGGAATTTCTGGCGGATGCGTTCGGCGATGGATTCCTGCTCGGCTGGATTCATAGCTGAGACAAGCACGCTCGAACAGTGTTCGGGACTACCGATCTGCTCCTGCATCGTCGAGAGCGGGATTTTGATGCGCCCGCCGCCGGGCGGCTCATATACGCCGACGATGCGGAAATTCCTGCCGAAGAGTTCGAGCGGGTCTCCCACCTTCGCCTTTCGTTGTTCCTTCCAGACCGGATCAACAATCGCCTCATCACCGCCTTGCAGCCCGCGCCCCTCGACCATCTTCAAGCCCGCGAGCGCCGCGTACCGATCAAACGGGATGCCGTCAATCATGCGCACGCCGAAACCGCTGTCGCTGTTGGAGGTCGTCTGGCCGACGGGGACGGCGGCGCGGACGCCTTCGATGCGGGCGACCTCTTCGGCGCGTGTCATGGGGAGAGCAAAGCGCTGCGTGCCGGTCAGACCCGTCGTGCCGGATGCTCGCAACATGATCTCGGCGCCGACCTCGCTCTCGCGCCTGCCGCGTTCGCGCAGGACGCCATGTGCGAGTCCGACCGTGAAAACCATTAACAGGACGCCGACGGCAACACCGAGGACGCTGACGAAGGTGCGCGCCGGGCGGTGCGTCATGTTCGAGAGAACCAGATTGTCCATAGCCTTCCTTAGACGCGGGTGGCGTTCGAGAACTTTGCGCGCGGCGTCCGGCGCGGTGTGGCGCGCGAGCGCCGCGAGGCCAAGCACGGCCCACACGATCATGCAAGCCTTTCGCACGATGCCGAGCGAGACGCCTGTCGCGGCGGCAAAGCCAAGTGTGCTTAAGATGAATCCCGTCCCGCCTTCGTAAACGCCGATGGTCGCGGGCACGAAGCTGAAGACGAGATTGATGACCTTCGTTAGCGAATCAATAATGTATGCCACGCCCGCGCCCGGCTCAAGGCCGAACAGTCGGAGCGTGATGAAGACCTCCGCGACGCTCGTTGCGTGCGCCAGCAGGTTGCACGTCGCCATCACAAAGAAGGCGCCATGACGATGTTTGTAAAAGCTGTAGACGTTTGCTTCCGTCTCGCGCACTTTGGCGCGTTTGGCGGTGAGCCACTCGCTTTTCAAGCCACGGCGGATGAGCCAGTCCACGGCGGCGGTAAAAGGCATGAGGCTGCTGACCATCGCGGCGATGACGACGACCAGCACCAGCGACATCACCGACGCGATAAGAATCAGCGGATAGCGCGCGGCGTCCGGCAGGTCGTAGGTGGCAAGGAGCACGCACGCGCCGCTCGCAATGAAGAGCGCGACGGAAAGATTATAGAGCAGGTTGTCAACAACGAGCGCCTGAACCCGCGCGGCCAGCGGGACGCGCTTTCTGAGGAGCGCGGCTTTCGTCGCTTCACCCAGCACCGGCCCCGTAAAGGTCAAAAAGCTCACGGCCTCGCCGCTGAGACGTGTCGTGAACGCTTGCCAGAAACTGAAATGGCGGTGTTCAGGCGGCACGGCGACACGCAGCGAGATGGTGCGGAGCACGTGTCTGACGCCAATGACGCCGAGTAGGATGAAGAAGCCGAGGCCGACTTCTCTTAACGCCTCGAAGACGGGTTCGACGCCGACGTAGCTGAGGACGATGAAGAGGAGCGTGGCTCCGAAGAGAAAAGCGCCGATGTGCAGATAGAACAGCCTGCGGCGCGGCGCGGCCTCGGCGGGGGCTTCGCCGGCGGTTGCATAGAGCACCTCTTCGAGAAGTTCCGCGTCGTCAGGAGGCGCGTGCGTTTCCGCCTTCGGCGAGTCGGGCAAGGAATTTTCGGGGTCGGGCTTCAAGGCGCGGTCTCCGCTTCCAGTTTGTCGGCGTAAGATGGGACGCCTCTTTGCGGTTCGTCGAAGAGTTCTTCGATGATTCGTCCGGGAAAGGAGCGGAAACCTTGTTGCCAAAGAACCGGGACCGGACGGTGACCATCGTGCAGTTGTCCGGTGAGGGCGAGCAGCGAGGGCATGAAGCTGAGACTGTCGTAAGGCTCTTCAACGACGAGGCCGCGCGGGACGCCAGTCTTCTCGCCGCCGTTGAACATGAGCGTGGCGTGCGTCGAGACGCGGAAGAACGAGCCGTGGTTGCCGCCGGGGTTGAATCCGCGCACGTCGAAGTTCCAATGGTCGTTGGCGAGGACGAGCAGGTCATTCTCGACGAGCATCCGCTGGCGTCGCCGGAAACGGCGAATCAACCTCTCGTCCGTCGAGATACCCGGCGCGTCGGCGTCAATCGCCTCGGTGTTGTGGCGCGCGAGTTGTTCATGAAGGCCGACGATTGCGATTGAATATTTCGTCAGGTGCGCCGCGTGCAACCACTCAAAGTCAGTGTGCCAGCCGCCGAGCCATGATTCGCGTGAACGGCGGTCGGGAATATTTAGTCCGGGGTCTTCCCAGAGTTTCAACGGGTACCCATTGCCCCACGGAGCACGCTCAAAACTAATCCGCCCGTTCCTATCCTGCCGCAACCCATTTACCGGGAGGTAACGTAGTTGGAGCCGACCTGATTCGTCCGTCCGCGAAAGAATCAGCGCCTGACGATCACTTCCGCTTGAGAGCCAGATCGCTTCGGAGGGTGCGAGACCACCATCCCACGCATCCCCGAACGCCTCGACGGGAACACGCACGGCGACGAAATCAACCGGATGGTTCGAGATGCCCGTCTGCACATTGTTCCGCACCGCGAGGTCGCTTAAGAGCTTGAAGTAATCAAGCCGCGGAAAAGTTTTCTCGATGTCGAGCGAGACATCGGACGCGAGCGCGAGGCCGCCCGGCGCAAGGCCGATGATGTAATTCTGCAACGCATAGATACTGTTATGGTCGCCCATCGCGCCTTCCGCGATGATGTCCTCGACGCGAAGGCGCGCGGGGTCGAACCCGTCGGGACGAAGGGCGAGCAGATTTGAGAGCGTCTGAGCGTACTTCGTCATTTTGCGCTCGTCCGACATCCACGAGTCGAGTCGCGCGAAGTGCCGGCGCGCGGCGGAGTCGCGCCCGGCGTCCCGGTCTTCCTTTGTCCACTTTTTAGGCTGCGCCTCGACAATGTGGCGCTGGCGTTCAATCAACCGCCGGAGCGCGCTCATCTCCTCGTTAATCTCGTCGAGCGTCTTCCGCCAACCTGCGCGACGGCGGTCAAGCGTCGAGAAGAATTCGCTGGTCGCGGCGCGGCGGAGCGGGGCGGGCAGGTCTTTCCGCTTGAGTTGGAGAAGTAGAATATGGAGCAGATTGAGGTCACTGTCGCGCAGGTGAATGGAGGCGCGCTCGTTGCCGTCAAAGTCAATAATGGCCGTCGGGTAAGAAGTGCTCCGGCCCTTGAGGTAGTAAGAGTCTTCGGTCGTCGTGTAGATCAGCGGGACAAGCGGGTAGATGCCTTTCAGCGCGTAGTCGTTCAGAAGCCGTCGCTTGGTGATGACGTGATGGCCGCCGCCCGTCGCGGCGCCGAGCATCTTGACAAGATTATAGCCCTGACTGTAGACGCGCTCGTCCGAATTCGTGCCGTGGTCGGAGACGAGCACCAACGCGGTCTCCGCCGCCAGCGGCGAGTTCCGGATGGCGCCCCAGATGCGCCCGATTAGAGCGTCAACTTCACGCAGGGCGCTGAGGTGCGACGCGCGGTCGCGGTTGTGGTGGGTCGCGTGGTCAAAGTCGGTCGTGTAGATGTCGAGGTAGCGAATTTTCGGGTCTTTCAATTTTCCGAGCAGTTCGCGTTCCATCTGTTCATTGAGAATGGCTCGCCCGCCGATGCCGGTGTGCCACTCATCGAACATCTCACGCGCGCCTCGCGTGGTGACGAAATTCTTGAGGCCGCGCTCCAGCGTCGTCCACCTCGTTCCGCGCTGGTAAAGCTGGAAGCTGAGAAACCGCTCGTCGTAGGGGTAGGCGTCAGCGAGCAGCGGCGTCCGCATCTCGTCCATCAACTCCGCGCCGGGCATGTCCACGCGAACGCCGCCGAGGTTGCCGAGCCAGAAGGGTATAAAATTCAGATAGTCGTAAGAGTGGAGCGTGTAACGGTCGTACTCGACGTTGCCTTTGATTTGAAGGTGCTGCCCGGTGTCGAGCAGCGACCACGCGGGACCGGAGAGACTCATGCCCCGGACGTAAAAGTTTGCGATGCGTGTGCCACGTTCGTAAAAAACGTGCTCAATCCATGGCAGCAAACTCTTGCCGGTGCGCGCGTCGCGCTCGTGTATGAAGCGCTCGACCGACTCGTGTGAAAGCCCGTCAACCTTGATGACGACGATGCGTTTGGCTTCGGCGGCGAATACCGGCGATGAAATGAGAACGAGGGTGAAGAGAAACACAAGCGCGAAGAGCGACCGCTTCCATAAACGTCGAGTGGGGCGACAAACCGCGCTCCACCTTCTGGCTTTCAAGTTGTCCGTCGTCACATTCATTGGCCGATAACGGACACGATAGCCTTCGCGTCGGAACGTGTGATGCGCTGCTCTTCCCGAACAGCTTTACGAAGAAACTCGGCGGTCAGGAGCCGCATCCCCGCATCGAGTTCCGGGAGTTGATAAATCCGCAGCAGCTCTTTCTTCGCGGTTTCATTGTTGATGCGATAAAGACAATTCAATGAGAGCCGGCGTATTTCCTCGTCGTTGGTCTGTGAGAAAATGCGCGCGGCGGCGCGGGCCGTCCGGGCATCCGCGCGTGCGCCGTGTTCCGCGACGAAAAGGAGCGAGCGGCGCACGTCCTCGATTTGCCAAGCGACCTCGACGAGTGGGCCGGACTTTGAGACCTCGCGCAAGAAACGGCGGTGGTAAGCAAGCTGTCTTTCCGTGTCGAGCGCGGCGCGCTGCTCTTTGGGCGATGCCTCCTCGCGATGTTGGTAGAGTCCGAGGCTCAGAATGTTGGCGAATTGAAAGAGCACGCGCTCGGCTTTATTGTGGGCGAGCGGCACCATCTCTTCGCGGCGCGAGCGGTCGAGTTTTGCCGGTAGTCCGTCGGGACGCCGGGCATATTCGACGAGCGCGGCATACTGGTCGCGTGCTAGTTTGGCTTCGAATTCAAGATCGTTCTCAAGCGGGTTGAGCGACACGCGTTCGAGCCGCCCGCCAATCTCGTCGCGCAAATCGGGATCGAGCGAGGCGTCGAGCGAGAGCAGCAACTTAAGCTGAGAGTACGCGCGCAGGCGCGAAGGTTGATTGATGTCTATCCCGCGGCGGCTGGTCACGAAATCGTAGACGGTGCGACCGAGGAAGTAATGTACGTCGCCATAGCGCGAGAGCGCGAGGACATTGCGCGCCACGTCTTCGAGGATGCGGTGGGACATCTCGCGTCGTTTCGGGTTCGCTCCGTCGCGGAAGTCTACGAGGAGCGCCGGAATCTTCGGATGGTCGAGTCCATAGAGCGCGAGCGGGATCATCTCGACGGCGCGCGCGCCCTCGGTCTCCGCCGGAACTCTGCGGCTCTCCGCATCGAAGTGCCAAGTTTCTATGTGCCCGCGCCATTTCTCTAGTTTGCTGTCGCCCCACGGCTTATCAATGTTCAAAAAGCGACGGTCGAACTTGCGCGTCTTGTATTGCTGTAAGTCGGGCCGGGCGACCCAGACGAGTGCGTGCGTGGCGCTCCCGTCCGGCATGACGAGCGGTTCGAAGTAAAGCCCCTCGGTCTCGGTGCGTTGGCGCAGTAATTCCCAGTTATGACCGCGTGTGTCGTGTAGTTGAATGTGTTGGCCCTGACTGACACGGTCGAGGTACGCATCATCAACAAAGCCGCCGAGGGTTTTGCCGGTCAGAATCAGTCGCCCCTGAATCTCGTTCATCTCAGAGGGGCTGAAGGTGGATGGCTCGCCGGTTTCGGCCTCGTAAAGTGAGAGGATGGCGAGTGCGCGCATGATGTGTGCGCGACGGTAGTCCTGAGAGTTGCGGTTGAAAGTGTTGGTGGTGGATTTGACTGCCACGCCATATGGGTTGAGGAAGACATTTTGCAGGGCCACCCACATGAAACGCTGCCACACATCGCGTTGCGGCGCGGCGAGGTCAATGACGGGGGGCGGCATCCCGCGCGTGCTTGCTCGCTTCTTGCTGCCAACGCGCCCGTAGAGAAATGGAACCGCCGAAGCGACGCGCTGCCAAGCGGTCGGTCGCGTGTAGGTGAGCATCCAGACGTAGCGCAGGCGGTCGTTTTCCGGGTTCTCATCGCCGAGCGTGTCGCGCAGAATGCTGACGAGGGGCACATTCGCATCAGCGCCAGCGGTGCTGCTGACAGGAAGTCCGTTCAGGCTGCCGAAGACCGTCAACAACTCTGCGTCGCGCCCAACCTCTATTTTCTCGATGTTGAATATCGGGGGCGTGTTCTGCGTCGTTGTTGTCGAAGTTTGAAGCGGAGTGCCGGAGACAGTTTGGGCGTATATCCCACGGGGGATGATAAGTGGTGCTAAAAGGAGAAGTGAAAAGATGGTTATTGAGCACTTGCGCGCTCTGTGAAACTGTTGAACTCGGTTCATATCCTCTTCGCTCGCAACTTTCATTCTCCTTTATAGAATCACTCTTGTTGGAGCGATTGGCCTGCATCAGGAGACCCCGGCGCGTCTGAAAAGCAATTAACACAAGGGTTACAATCTAACACAAAACGGAGGTGCAAGATGCGTGCCTCCGTAGTAAATGACCCACTTAACGCAATTTGGTACGCGAGACGAGTTGAAAAAGTTGCCGCCCCTTTAACGTTGGCTCGTGCGATGCCTGAAGCAGCGCACGCGGTTGTCCTTCTCGTTTCACTTGAAAGCGATGTTCGCTACCAAATCCGCCGAATCTCGATCAAGGACGAAAACCCATGTCGAAACGACACCGCCGAGCGAAATGGTCGCGTCCGGCTTAACTCTGTCCAGTAGACCTTTCGTCAAGGCGTCATTGCTGAAGTAGCGACGCCCGCGCGCGACGATAACAATATCGCCCGCTCCAAACTCGCGTAGGGCGGAGCGGTCGGAGAGAGAGACGGAAACGAGGTCGCGGCGACCCGCTGCCTCCGCGTAGTATGTGACAAGCTCAGGCGTCTCGCTCGCCACACGTGCGCCGGGACGCGCGCTTCGCGCGATAGCCTCCGCCGTTTCACGTGTGCTTGCATCGTAAAACTCATCATGCGGGAAATAGTCGCCGGCGCGTGCGTCGCCTCCGCCGAGCAGGTTCGTGTAGAGACGGTAGTGCGGGGCGGCGGTGGTTGAAGCGTAGACAGACAAAACGATAACGATCAGAGTCAGACCAGAGCGGACATAAAACCGCGCCCATTCACTCTCTTTAAAGCGATCCGAGAGGCCGGCTAAAAACCGCGCCGCCGAGTGGAGGCCGATGGACGCCGTCATCAACACCGCGGGCAGCGCGAAGGTGAAATAGCGTGTGAATTTCCCGCCCATAAAGGTGAAGGGAAAGAACCAGAAGAAGAGCCAGAAGAGAACGAAGAGTCGCCCGTCGCCGAACCGCTTGGTGAAGAGCAGCGGCAGCCCCACGAGAAAGGCTGCAATGGTCGCCAGCGGCAGCTTCACGCCCATCAAGACATAATAGAAGTACCACGGCGAACCGTTCAGCCAGAGCGTCATCTGATTGCGATAAAGCTGGCCCATGAATTCGTAGCCATCATGGCCGATGCGTTTCTCGGCGGCGAAGATTTTCATCTCGTGCCACGTGCCGGGCAGCAGGATGGTCGGGTTGAGGACGAGGAAGGCCGCCCCCATGATTGTGAAGAAGAGCAGCCACTTGCCTTTGCCCATGCGCCAACGCGTCGCCCGCACGCCCTGAAAGACGTAGTAGTAGGCGGCGCTGATGCAAAAAAAATGCGGAACGTATTTCGAAGCCATCATGGCGCCGAACGAAGCCGCCGTCGCCCAGTAGTAAGGCTCCGGCTTGCCTCGCACGCTCTCGGCGACGCGCTGCCCACGCAACCAGAAAATGTTGCCGAGGAGGAAAAAAAAGAGGAGGAAAGTGTCTTCCTTGGCGATGCGATTAAAGCCAATCGCCATTGGGTCGAAGGCCCAAAGCGCGGCGGCGATAAATCCTATTTCGAAGCCAAACAACTCTGAAGCAACGAGAAAAATCAGCAGCGCGGTCAAAGCGCCGAGCAGGGCGCCGGGCAGTCGCGCCGCCGTCTCGGAAGCGATTTGAAGCCGTGGATTAGAGACCGCGAACGAAGTGGAGTTCCAGCCTTCGGAGGCGACGGTGCTGGCAGTCAGCAGCGCCTTCATCAGGAAGGGATGCTCGCCGTTGGCGGGAGTGAGGCCGCGCGCGCGATAGTCCGCCACGGCGCGCACCTTGTTTAGTTCGTCTTCGCTCAGGCTCTCGGCGGAAAGTTGGTAAACGCGGAAGCCAAAGCCCGCAACAACGAGAAAAGTTAAGAGGGCGACGGTCAGCGCGCGGCTCGGCGAGCGTACACTCAGCCCGGCAAAAAGCTCTGGTCTCATGCTGGCTGTTATGACTGTGGGGGCGGATACTGACAAATGGCAAAGCTCTCCGAATAAAGTCGTTCATAGATGCGGTAGGGGAATGACAAGACCCCTCGATTAAAAGTCGAAAGGGTAAACTTTAAACAGGTATCGTGTCAAAGAATGGGGCTGGGCAATCCGCGGGACGAACTGGAAAATACGAAGATATGGCAATTCAGCGCGACTGATTCGTGGCGGTCGTAGTGACGCGTGGGTCTTTCTGATTACTCGTGTTGGCGTTCAGGTTGTTGTCCGCGTCCGGCTCCTTCGACTTCCAGCCGGCGCGTTCGAGCAGCGGGAAGACGAAGCGCGTGGGGACGGCATAGTTCGCGTCGGGCATCCCGGTGAAGGCCGCGAAGTTGACGCCGATGACGCGGCCCGATTGGCCGAAGACGGGTGAGCCGGAGCCGCCGACCGCGTTCCTCGCGTCGAACTCAAGGCGGCGTCCGTCTACGTCCGTGATGTGCCCCTGTGTCGTCAGTGGCTTAATGTAGTTGCGCTCCGCGAGGTGCGCGAGCAGCGTCTGGATAGACGAACCGTAGCGCTGGAGGATGCTGCGCGACTCGCCTTCGGGAAGGGTCGCCAGCAGCCGCTCTTCGCCGCTCGGATAGCCCATCATTATGACTTGCTTGCCGATGCCGGCGGCCCCCGAATCCTTGTCGAGCGGAAGCACCGGCACCTCCGCCGGCATGAGCGCCAAATCTATCTGGCCGACGGCCAGATCGTCGCGCGCCGTGGATTGTTTCACCTTGAGCATGAATGATTGCGTGTGGCCGGGGAAGAAAGCGACGAGGCGAGTCACACGGAACTGACCGCGCACGCTCGCGCTGAGGTTCTGCACGCCGTCATTCGCCGTCCACGGCTCGACGACGAGGTGGCGGTTGGTGACGATGTAACCGTCGCCGACGTGGAAGCCAGTGCCGACG
Organism: Pyrinomonadaceae bacterium; assembly: GCA_041749275.1. Lineage (GTDB taxonomy): Bacteria > Acidobacteriota > Blastocatellia > Pyrinomonadales > Pyrinomonadaceae > JBGTBQ01. The sequence continues at coordinate 35,685 of JBGTBQ010000397.1, forward strand.
AAATCGGCGATGTACGGGGCGCCGTTACCGTTCGGCGTGAGCACCGGTTGCTCGGCGCCGTTGTTGAGGACGGCGCCATCTTCGGTCGTTTGCGTTTCCGGGTAGCGCAAGGGTCGGCCCGTCCCGGTCTCGACCAGCGAATATGAACCGGCGATGAGGCACACACCGTTGCCGTACTCACTTCGCAGGCGCGGCGCAAGCGAGAGGCTCCCGATAATTTCCTTGTTCGACTTGTCAACCTCGCCGAACTGTTCGTTGGTTTTGTTGAGCGCGCTCTGCAACTGAGCGAGCTGTTCGTTTTGCTTGTTAATCAAATCGCGGCTGCGGCCCAACTCGCGGCGCGCGGCGTTGCCGAGATAGAGCAGGCCGCCGACCAGAGCGACAGCAAAGAACAACACGACGATCTTGGTGCTGACATTGATCTCGCGCATCAACTCGCGCGTGAATTCGCGGAGGAAAACTTTGGCGTCGTCGCGGCGAGCGGTGACAGCGGCCTCAATCGCGGCCTGTTCGATGAAGGGCGCAACTTGCGCGCGGCGGTGGGGGACGACCGCGGGCAACTCGCCGACCGGATAGAACTGCACGACAATATCCATGTCTCCGAAACGCACTTCGTCTCCGTCGGCAATCGCCGCCCCGTGGGCGAGCGGGTCGCCGTTCAGGGTCAACCCAAGTGCGGAGTCGAACTCAGTGACGCGGTAGTGTCCGTTCGTGCGTGACAGTTCGATGAGCAGGGAGGAATTCGTCGGGGGGGCGGGAGCGAGCTTGACATGGCAATCCGCGCCGGGGCCGATGCGGACGCGGTCAAGCGACAGTACCTCGGTATGCCGGTCCTGTCCGCGCGCGATGTGAATCACAAGGCCATTCGCCATAAAGCAGCGATGAAGCTCAAACCTTTCAACTTTGAGCCACGGCGAACCAGACCAAGCCCACTAAAATTTTGTCACGACGTTTAAGACGTGGGTGTTCGCCACAGACCGCATTTTATACTAAGATTCCGTGCACGGGCAAAACAGCTTTACCTTTTAACGAGGCTGTCAAAAAACCAAGAGAAGTATTGTAAATAGGCTTCCTTTCAGAAACGGAGCTAAGGCACGCGGACTTTATTTAATGGCTACAAGGGAAAAAGTTCCGATCATCGAAGACCGCGATAAGCTCCGCGGACTGGCTCCGGTCACCTCCGCGCCGATTCGCCATCACGTTCTGGTCTGCAATGGCACATCCTGCTCGGCGGTGGGAAGCGCCGCCATCAAAGAGGCATTCGAGCGCGAGTTGCTGGCGCGGAACCTTTTGATGGGCAAGGCGTCGAAAGGAAAGAATCCGTTGGGGAGCGTGGTGCTCACCGATTGCAGTTCGGTCGGCTTCTGTGCCATCGGGGCGGCGGTGCTCGTCTATCCGGATGGCGTCTGGTACGCGCAGGTGCGCGCCGAGGACGTGCCGGAGATCGTCGAGGAACATCTCGTCAACGGGCGCGTGGTCGAGCGTCTCGCCCTGATGCGAGTGCCTTCGGAAGGATGAAGGATGAGGGATGAGGGATGAAAGTTGAATGAGATGCTCCGGGCTTTACCTTATCCCTCATCCCTTGTGGCGCCCCATCCGCTCTCACGGTCGGGCCTTCGCTTTGTGCCATTGAGGGGCAAAATCCAATGCGTGGTTCGTAATCCAAATGCAAGCACTGTTTGCTATGTATTTTTGCTCGCCAAGCGCCGCGCGGGAAACTAATTCAAGATGAACGGCGTAACAAAAGTGGCCGGCAGTCAAGCGCTTGATTGAGTTTCATGTCGGGCGTTAAACTTGCCGCATCCCTCTAACTCGTACAACAGTTTTTCAATCGAAGGGCATCCAATCGCGTGAAAGTGACTCTCCGCGCAAGGATTCGCAGCCTTTCTTTCTACATTCAGAGGAGCGATTAAGATGCTTCGACGTTGCACCGCACTTCTTCTACTCTTTGCATTCTCATTGGGCGTCGCGCCGACGGCGTTCGCGCAGACGAAAGTGCCGCCTATCAAATACAAAGAGCGTATGTTGGCGAACGGTCTAAAAGTCTATACCGTCCACGACGCTTCCAGCCCGACCGTCTCGATTCAAGTCTGGTACAAAGTCGGTTCGAAGGACGACCCCGAAGGCCGGAGCGGCTTCGCTCATCTCTTCGAGCATTTGATGTTCAAGAGCACGAAGAACATGAAGGACGAGATGATGGATCGTCTGACGGAGGACGTGGGCGGATTCAACAACGCTTCGACGTGGGACGACTATACGAACTATTACGAAGTGGTGCCGTCGAACTACCTTGAAACACTTCTCTGGGCCGAGGCTGACCGCTTGGGGTCGCTCAACGTGACGGACAAGAATTTCCCGTCCGAGCGCGACGTAGTGAAAGAAGAGTTTCGCTCGCGCATTCTCGCGCCGCCTTACGGTCGTTTTCTATATGCTATTGAAAAGCGTTCCTATACGACGCACCCGTACCGCCGCCCCGGCATCGGCAGCATCGAAGACCTCGACGCCGCCACGCTCGAAGACGTGCGCGCCTTCCACAAGACTTTCTACCGCCCGGATAACGCGACGCTCATCGTCGTCGGCGACTTCGATCAGAAGCAGCTCGACGGGTGGATTGATAAATACTTCAGTAGAGTCCCGAAGCCCTCGACGCCGCTCCCCCGCGTGACGACGAAAGAGCCGGCGCGAACCGCCGAGAAGCGCTTCACCGAGTACGGCCCGAACGTCCCGCTGCCGGCGGTGGCGATCACGTATCTCGCGCCGCCCGTCGCCAGCGAAGACTCCTACGCCTTGCGCGTGGCCGAGTCAATCCTCTCGGCGGGTGAGTCGTCGCGCCTCTACCAGTCGCTCATCTACAAACAGCAGGTAGCGCAGGCGGCATTCGTCACCGCCGACCTCCGCGAAGATCAGGGACTCGTTTACTTCGCGGCGATTCTCGCCAGCGAAAAAAAACCAGAAGAGGCGGAAAAGGCTCTGCTCGCCGAGTTGAAGCGGATTCAGGATGAGCCGGTCTCGAAAGCGGAACTTGACAAGGCTATCAACCAGCTTGTCACGAACCAACTCCGCGAGCGCGAGACGAATAACGGCAAGGGCGATGCGCTCGGTCGCGCGGCTGTCCTCGTCGGGGATGCGCGCCGGGTCAACACGGACATCGAAAAGCTTCAGGCCGTGACCGCGGCGGACGTGCAGCGCGTAATGAAGAAATACTTCACGGACACGAACCGCGTTGTCATCACCTACCAGCCGGAGCCGGCGAAGCCACAGACCAGCGAGGGCGACGCGAAGAAGGGGGGCGACCGATGAAACTCTCACTCGATAATTTCCATCGCGCGGCGCTGGGGGCCGCATTCACACTCCTCTTTATAAGTTCGGCTGCTACCGCGCGAGCGCAAGGCGCGAGTGCTCCCATGCCGCAAGAGACGCCGCCCCCGCCCGCCGCGCCGCGTTCCGTCACGGTGCCGAAGCCGGTCGAGCAAACGCTCAAGAACGGGCTGCGTGTCATCGTCATCGAAGGCAAAGGGATGCCGCTGATCTCGGCGGAACTGATCGTGAAGAGCGGCGGCGAAGTTGACCCGGCGGCTTTGAGCGGCGTCGCGGACATGACGGCCTCGCTCTTGACGAAGGGAACGAAGACGCGGACAGCGCCGCAAATCGCGCAGGAGATCGAATCGCTCGGCGGCACGCTCACTTCCGGCGCCGGGTGGGATGCCTCGCGCGCGCAGCTCAACGTCATGTCGTCGAAGTTCGCGCCGGCGCTGACGATTCTCGCCGACGTAGTTCGCAACCCCGTCTTTAATGACGAAGAGATCGAGCGACTGCGCCAGCAGTATCTCGATGGCCTGAGCGTCTCGATGCAAGACCCCGGCACGCTCGCCGGCTACGTCGCCGCGCGCGTTGTGTTCGGCGACGCGGCTTACGGTCACCCGGTCTCCGGCACGCCTGAATCCATCCCGACCATCAAGCGCGAAGACATCGTCAAGATTCATTCAACTTACTACCGGCCCGACAACGCGCTGCTCGTCATCGGCGGCGACATCACGGCGGCTAACGCCTTCAAGCTCGCCGAGCGGCTGTTCGGCGATTGGGTGAAACCGTCCGCGCCTCTGCCGGCGGAGAGTAAGTCGAAAGAGGCGATGGCGAATGCCAAGCCACGCGTCGTCGTCATAGACATGCCGGAGGCGGGACAGGCCGCCGTCGTCCTCGCGCGAAGAGGTTTGAGCCGCACGGACCCGGAATACTTCCGTGGGATCGTGGCGAACGCCGTCCTCTCCGGTTATTCGGGGCGGCTCAATCAGGAGATACGCATCAAGCGCGGCCTGAGCTATGGCGCGCGCAGTTCGCTCGACGTGCGCCGCGACACCGGCCCGTTCATCGCTTCCGCGCAGACCAAAAACCCTTCGGGCGCGGAAGTCGCCGGGCTGCTCATCGGCGAAATCGGGAGGCTGGCGAACGAGCCGGTAGTGGAGACCGAGTTGAACCCGCGCAAGTCCGTCCTCATCGGCGGATTCGGTCGCGCGCTTGAGACCACTGACGGATTGGTCGGACAGATTGCCTCGCTCGCGCTCTACGGCCTGAGCCTCGGCGAAATCAATAACTACATCGGCAACGTTCAATCCGTGACGCCCGCTGAGATTCAGAAGTTCGCCACCTCCCGCCTCGGCGCGAAAGAGGCGAATATCATCATCGTTGGGAACGCAAAGGATTTCGTCGAGGCGCTTCGGAAACAATTCCCGACAGTTGAGGTGATACCGCAGGCGGAACTCGACCTGAACAGCGCGACTTTACGAAAGCCCAACGCAGGTTCGGCAATGAAGTGAAGTTGCCCGCGAACTTCATGCCTGAATGAAGAGATGAAAAACGTGTTCACATTAATGCTGTTCGTCTCCATGACGGTAGCCGTCTTACAAGCGGATACCGTTGCCGTCGTGATGGACTTCCATGCCCGGCAGGATGAGACTCCAGTGACGACGCAAGATTCATCGGCGGTGGTCAAACGACTGTCGAGCCGCATCCCCGCGCAGCGCCGCGAGGCCGCGGAGGAACTCGCGCGCTCGGCGGCATCCGAATACCGGAGGCTGTTGGATGGCTACCGCGTTCAGGAGAAGGACGCACGCGTCCGCGTCGCGATGGATTGGGCGCTCTACCGGCTGGGGAAAAACGAGGCGCTGTTTTCGGTCGTCCGCGCGCTCGACTCGAAGCAGTCCGATCAGGCGGTCCAATATCTGAATGGCATCGAAGGGCCGGAGCCGCTCTATCTGTTTCTTAACCGCGTCAACGGCAACACCCTGATTCGCCTGCTCGAAGTTCTCGCGCGCACCGGCAACACAAGCACGCTCGAACAGATCAGACCGTTTACCGCCTCGCTCGACCCCGGTATTGCCGACGCGGCGAAGTTCGCGGAACGTGAGATCACGCTTCGGGTGGAAGAGACGCCCGCCGTCGAGCCGAAGCGCCCGCGACGCACGGGAGCAGTCTCCACGTCCGAGCCGTAAGGGGTTTTTGAATTGGGATAGACTTCGTTTGGATTGAGTGAAAGGGAAGCAGTGATTTAACGCAGAGAACACAGAGGATCGCAGAGGGCGCGGAGAAGCAGACTTGTCATCTCCGCGCCCTCTGTGCTTTCTCCGCGCCCTCTGTGTTAATTTTCTTCAATCGCAATAAACAATCACCGAATGCGCGACCGGCCAGCCGGACACTGGTAATTCAGAAATGCATCGTAACCTTCGCTCCTTTCTCGAACTCCTCGAACGCGAAAAAGACCTCGCCGTCATTGACGCGGAGGTTGACCCCTTGCTTGAACTGGCCGAGGTGCACCGGCGTGTTATCGCCGAGGGCGGCCCCGCACTGCTTTTTCAAAGCGTCAAGGGCAGCCGCTATCCGGTCGTCACCAATCTTTTCGGCACCGCGCGGCGCATCAGTCTCGCCTTCGGCAGTAAACCGGAAGCTCTCGTGCATCGCGCCGTCAACGTCTTCGAATCTCTACTACCGCCACGTCCCGGTGAACTCTGGCGGCACAAATCGCTCGCGCTCGAAGCATTGAGACTCGGCACGCGCCGCACACGCCGCGCCCCCATCCTCGAAGCCGTGGACCGGCCCGCGCGTCTCGAAGAGTTGCCGGTGCTCACCACTTGGCAGGAGGATGGCGGCCCATTCGTCACGCTACCGCTCGTCTACACCGAGCATCCTTTGACACGAAAGCATAACCTCGGCATGTACCGGATGCAGCGTTTTGACGCGACGACGACCGGCATGCACTGGCAAATCCACAAAGGCGGCGGCTTCCATTATCACGAGGCGGAAAAGGCCGGCGTGTCGCTGCCGGTCACAGTCTTCCTCGGCGGGCCGCCCGCGCTGATCCTCTCGGCTATCGCACCTCTGCCCGAAGACGTGCCGGAACTTGTCCTCGCCTCCGTCCTCGCCGGCGAGAAGGTCAGGGTCGCCGACAATCAGCTTGAAGGGTTCACGCATCGGCTCATCGCCGAAGCCGAGTTCGCTCTGGTCGGTCGCGTCCCGCCGCGTGAACGAAAGCCGGAAGGCCCGTTCGGAGATCACTACGGTTACTACTCACTGCGACACGATTATCCCGTGTTCCATGTCGAGGCCGTCTTCCACCGGAAGGACGCAATCTATCCCGCCACGGTCGTCGGCAAGCCGCGACAGGAAGACTTTTTCATCGGCGATTATTTGCAGAAGCTGCTTTCGCCGCTCTTCCCGCTCGTGATGCCGAGCGTGCGCGATCTGTGGACTTACGGCGAGACGGGATTTCATTCGCTCTGCGCCGCCGTTGTCAAAGATCGCTACGCGCGCGAGGCGCTGGTTTCCGGCTTCCGCATCCTCGGCGAAGGCCAACTGTCGTTGACGAAATTTCTCATCCTGACCGACACGCCACAGGACTTGAAGAACTTTAAAAGCCTGCTCGAACACGTGCTGGCGCGCGTTCGTTGGGAGAGCGACCTCTTCATCTTCTCGAACGTCTCGATGGACACGCTCGACTACACGAGCGGCAAGGTGAACGAGGGAAGCAAAGCCATCATGCTCGGATTGGGCGAGCCGGTGCGCGAGTTGCCGCGAGAATTCATCGGAACTTTACCGGCGGGAGTCTCACATGCGGAAGTATTCTGCGGCGGTTGTTTGGTCGTGCAGGGCGTATCATTCGAGCAGGAGCCGGGGCAGGCCGCACGGCTCGCGCGTGAAGCTGTCTTTTGTGACTGGCCTCTGATGGTGCTCCACGACGACGCGAGGATTGCGCGTTCAGCGGCGGATTTCCTCTGGGCCACGTGGACACGCTTCGAACCCGCGTCAGACATTCACGCCGCTGATACCAAAGTCATTCGTCACCACCTCGCCTATCAGTCGCCCGTCGTTATTGACGCGAGGATGAAGCCCGGATACCCGGATGAGCTGATCGTGAGGCCCGACATCGCGGAACTCGTTGACCGCCGGTGGCAGGACTATTTCCCCAAAAGTAAATCCTGAGCCATGAGCGAAAGAGGTTTCATTCGAGAACTACTTCCGCGAGCACGGGGAAATGATCCGATGGAAAGCGCCCATCCCAGATGTCGGACAAGACGCCGTGTTGGAGCACCCCGAAGCCGCCAATCGTGAAGACGAAATCAATTTTCGAGTCCGGCACGAGCGCCTTGAAATCGTTAAAAGTGGCCGTCGGGCCGTGGTGCCCGTTGCTTGATGAATAACGCGCGTCCCGCATCGTTCGCACGCGCGCGTTTATTTCGTTCGCCTTGCCCGTCAGAATGCGATAGCCCTCCGTCGTCTCGTTGAAGTTGAAATCGCCCGTCACGATGACCGGGGCGGTGCGTCCAGCGATTCTCTCAATGCTTTGCAGCAGCAGCCTCGCGCTCTCGACGCGGGCGCGCTCGCCTCTGTGATCGAAATGCGTGTTGAAGTGAAAGAAGGTCTTGCCGGTGGCACGTACTCTAAACTTGGCCCACGTGACGATGCGCGGATAAGCCGCGTCCCAGCCACGTTGTCCGGGGACATCCGGCATTTCAGATAACCAGAAGGTCGCGCCGGTAAGAAGCTGGTAACGAGCTTTGTGGTAGAGAATCGCTGAATACTCTCCCAGCTTCTTGCCGTCGTCGCGCCCGACACCGAAAGCGGCGAAACCGGGGAGCATTCGCTCAAGGTCGGCCAGTTGGTTTGAGAGAGCTTCTTGCAGGCCAATCAAATCAGCATGGTTGAAACGAATCATGCTGGCGACCATCTCCCGCCGATTCGCCCACGCAATCTGACCCGCGCGCGGGTCGTCGTAACGGATGTTGTAAGTCATAATCCGGAGAGGCGAAGTCGCGGGGCGCCGATTCCGTTGCGCGGACACAGGGATGGACAGAGCATGGCTGAACAGAAGCGCCAGCGCCATTCCTCTCGTCAGCTTAAGAACTACGCTCCTGAGATTCATTACTATTCCTTCCTGCATTTCAATGGTATGCAAATCTGCTATCTTTGATCTTTGCGGAACCCTCGGAGTAGTTTAAAAAGTCAAACCAATTTACCGCACTCAAAAACCGTGGGCGTGAATTATATGCGTGAGAGCGAGGGAAAAAATAATGTACTTGTGAACGCGCACGGGGTCGTCCCACTGCTTCACGTCGGGTTCGTTCTCATCGGTGTCATCAATACCATGCTCGGCCCGGTACTTCCTCTGTTGTCGAGCCGCTGGCAGCTCGACGATTCTCAATCGGGCGGACTTTTCTTTGCCCAGTCCGTGGGAGGGATGGTCGGTTCCGCGCTGCTTGGATCGCTCATCAAGAAGTTCGGATTTAAGATGCTGCTGGCGGGCGGCTTTGTCTTGATGGCCGTGGGCACTGCCGGTCTCGGTGTGGGAACTTGGGAAGCCGGGATCGTCTTAATCATCTGCATAGGCATCTCGCTCGGTCTGACCATACCCGCAATCAACCTGCTGATCTCAGAATACAACGTTGGGCGACGCGCGGCGGCGCTCAATCTGCTGAATCTGGCGTGGGGTGTGGGCGCGGTCGGCGGCCCCGCTCTGATCTCACTCCTTGCGCGCACCGGAGGTCTTGCCTTCGCGTTATTCAGTTTGGCCGGGGCTGCTGTCGCCGTCGCAGTTTTGGCCGCGGGCAGCTCAACACCTTTCGCATTGGTGGAGGCGACTGACAAGGCAGCACCGCCTTCTCCGGCAACGCGCCTGTGGATGAATCGTTATGCCCTGCTCACAGCCACGTTGGTTTTTGTCAATATCGGGACGGAGTCAGCCATGGGTGGTTGGATTGCTTCATATATTCAACGGCTCGACCCGACATCAAATTTCTCATGGGTAGCGGCGCCATCACTCTTCTGGGCGGGATTACTCACAGGCAGGGCAGCCGCCCCGCTCGTCCTCCGCCGCGTCCGCGAGACGACGATGATGTGGCTCGGCATGTTCATCGCGGTGGCTGGCCTCTTGGTCACACTTTTGGGCGCGACGACAGGCTTCATCCTCATCGGGGTGAGCGTGGCCGGACTCGGACTGGCTCCGATCTTCCCCACGACCATCGCTCTCTTTACCGAGCGGTTCGGGCGCGACGCGCAACGCATGACAGGGACGCTGTTTATCATGGCAGGGTTGGGAGCTGCTGTGTTCCCGTGGCTAGTCGGGCTGGCGTCATCTCGCTATGGTGGGCTACGCGCGGGGCTGGTCGTTCCAATGATCGGCGCACTCGCAATGATCCTTTTACAAGCGGCATTAACGGCATCATCCACGAAAGATAAAACTTGACCGAGCGCCATCAGAACTTAGACCGACTCCCGGTAGGTGAGATGCTTTAAGCCAACACGATTGGTGAGCGTGAACATTCATCCTTGCTCTTCATGCGCGCGGAGCAGGGAAGCTAACGATGAAATACACTCGTCGTTGCCTTTAAGCGACAGGCGTTTTGATTGGAGCGGTTGAGCGGCGGACGATCAATTCCGGTTTCACGGTTAGTAACATCGGGTGCGGTGTGTCGGGGTTGTTTGTAAGGCGACCCAGCAGTGTCTCGGCGGCGAGCTTGCCCATCTCCTTGAGAGGCTGCCTGATGGTCGTCAAAGGCGGGTTTTGGAAGGCGGCGCTGTACACGTCGTCAAAGCCGATGACGGAGATGTCTTCGGGGACTTGATAGTTGGCCTCGTGGAAAGCGCGTACCGCCCCGATGGCTGATACATCATTAAAGGCGAAGAGCGCCGTGAAAGGCTCGCCCGCGGCCAGCAATTCTTTTGCGGCGATATAGCCTAACTCCGGTGAAGGAGAGTTGCCCTCCAATTGCGCGACCAGACGAGGGCGCACCGCGATGTCGAGACGGGTCGCCGCCTCGCGGATCGCTTCCCAGCGCACTTCCGTATCTGAACTGAAGACCTGCCCTTTAATAAAGGCGATCTGCCGATGTCCAAGTTCGAGTAAATATTCGAGCGCGAGCGTCGCCGCGCGGTCGTGATCCAGCGCAATGTTGGTAACGCCTTCCATCTCTATATGTCCGGAAACCCTGACTACAGGCAGGTGCAATCCGGCTTCGCATGGCGTATCTACCGCAATAAGACCTTCGACCTGACGCTCGTAGAGTAGTTTTCGATATTGTTCGATCAAGTCGAGATCGTGCCGATGGCTGGCGACGAGGTAGAAGTAACCTTCTTTTAGAAGGTGTTCCTCGATGCCACTGAGTACCATTGCCGAGTATCCATCGCTCAACTCTGGAACGAGTACCCCTAAAGTAAAAGTGCGTTGCGCGCGTAGTGAGCGGGCCAGATAGTTAGGTCGGTAATTGAACTGCTTGGCCGCCGCGAAAATTCGATTCTTAGTTTCCTGCGGAATCGAATTGGCTGCCGGGGAATCGTTAAGCACCAGCGAAAGCGCGGTGGGCGAAAGCCCGACGTGCGCGGCCAGCTCTTTCAGATTGACAGATGAGCGAGCCGGTTGCGCGGCGGGTTTTTGCCTACTGGAATTCCCGTTCTTCGATGTCATAGTCAAAAGAGTTTTGCACATTACTCTGTTCTAATCAATCTTTATCAAGCGGAAAATTAATTTGCCGACTAGCAGAATAAACTGTTGACACGTTTATAGAGCGGTGCTATACATTTGCGCCAATAAATCGATTTAGTAACGGTTTCGCAGCTATCATTCCCGTTAATATTCCCCGCTTGCCGCACCGGCAATTTCTTTTTGTGCGGGAGTAGATGGGCATCTTTCGCACCACGTCAAGGCTGTCTGACTTTTTGTCTTGCCTGATGAGTGGGCCTCGCCTTCGCCGAAATGACAGGTCATGCGACGACAAAATACGGAGGATAAAGATATGCGTTGCCCGATTCTTCGAACCATTTCAGTTGCCTTCCTCGGACTGATACTACTCGGTTTCACCGTCCCGGCTCACGCCCAATTCCGTGCGAGCGTGCAAGGCACGGTGACGGATGCGACGGGCGCGATTGTGCCGGGCGCGACCGTTACCCTGACCAACAAAGAGACCAATCACACACAGACGACCACCGCTAGTGACAGCGGCTTTTATCGTTTCCCGGCTCTCCCACCGGGGCTGTATACCGTTACGGTGTCACGCGATGGCTTTAAAAAACAGATCGTTGACGGCGTGAAAGTTGACGCCGAAACGGTGAGGGGCGTTGACGTAGTGGTCGAAGTCGGGACGATTAACGAAACCATCACGGTGACGGATGACACCGTCGCGGCCTTACAGACCGAAGACGCCAACGTGCGGCGTGTGATTACGACCAGCGAGATTCAAAGGCTCCCGCAGATCGGGCGCGACCCATATGAGTTGGCGCGGCTGGCTCCGGGCGTTTTCGGCGCGGGCGCGCGCAACTCGGACGGCAGCTCCAATGGCCTGCCCAACACGAGCGGCCCCGGCGCTTCCAGCATCGGCATTTTCGCCACTGAAAATCGCCCGCCGATATCGGCGAACGGACAGCGCGTTTCCGCCAACAACTTTCAGATTGACGGCGTGAGCGTTAATAGCCAGACGTGGGGCGGCGCGGCGGTGATTACTCCGACGCAGGAAGCCGTTAAGGAAATTCAAGTCACTTCCAGCACCTACTCGGCGGAAGATGGGCGTAACAGCGGCGCGCAAATCAAGGTCGTCACACAAAACGGGACGAATGATTTTCACGGCAGCTTGTTCTTCAAATATCAAGACCCGGACTGGAACGCTTTCTCACGCGGTTTCAACATTCCGGGAACCACGAGGGGCGCGGCTCCGGCGCGCGTCGAGATTCAGGATCGAACCTTTGGCGGTAGCCTCGGAGGGCCGATTTACAAGAACAAGTTGTTCTTCTTTTTCGCTTACGAAGGTCTGCGAAACAACACCAACAATTTGGTTCAAAGCTTCGTCGAAACCGCACAGTTCAGAAGTTTGATTAGCACGCTCAGACCGAACAGCATCGCGGCGCGAGTTCTTGCCGCACCAGGCATCGAACCGCGCATCGCCGCCGTCTTAAATCGTTCCTGCTCGGATTTCACCTTTCCCGACCCTGCTCCAACCGGCGGACAGCCGCGTTGTCAGGCGGTGGCGGGCGGTTTTGATTTAGGCTCGCCGGCCAGACTGCTGGGGCAGTACGTTCCGAACGATGCCGCCAACCGTTTGGGCGGAGGCTTCGACGGGATTCCCGATGTGCAGTTTGTCCAATTGCAGAACCCGCGCAGCACCAGTGGCAACCAGTATGTGAGCCGTATTGACTACGAGGCGACGCAGAAAGACCGCTTTGCCTTTACTCTCTTTTACTCGCCGGCCAACATCTACGGCTCGGACACCGGGGCGCAATCGCGTCCGATGGCGGACATTCGCTCCGACCGTTTGAACTGGAACACGGCCTTCACTTACATCCGCAATCTCTCCCCGACGATGGTCAACGAAGCGCGTTTCAACATTACGAAGTGGGGCTTCAACGAAGTGGACTCCAACCCGGATATCAATTTCGGGATTCCACGCATCGAGATCGAATCGTTCATTCCCAACAATCGTCTTCGCTTTGGCGCTAACCGTTCGTCGAACACGCCCGGCATCATTAGCGAAAGGCAGATTGATGTCCGCGACGATTTGACATGGATCGTCAGCAGCCACGGTATGAAAATTGGCGGTGCATACCGGAAGGATTTAAATCAGAATCCGGGCACCGGCGCGGCGCGTCCTATCTACTCGTTTGTGCGCTGGAACTTCGCCAACGACACCCCGATCTTCGAGGCCATCACCGCCGACTATAACGGCACGCCGATAGCCGCCGCGGCGGACTTCAGCACCGGCGATCTGAGCTTCTATTTTCAGGACGACTGGAAGGTACGACCGAATCTGACAGTCAACCTCGGCTTGCGTTGGGAATATTACCAGCCGTTGCAAGCCGAGAATTTGGGCGTGCTGCAATTCGGCTCCAACGGTCTGGCCGACGCAACGGTCGTCGCCGGTGCGACGCTGACGAAATCGGATTACAACAATTTCGGGCCGCAGTTCGGTTTCGCTTGGACGCCGAAAGTGTTCGGCGACATGTTCGAGGATAAATTGGTCTTGCGTGGCGGAGTCGGCATCGGATACGACCGCCTGCCGAATGCGTTGCCGGCGAACTCGCGTAACAATCCGCCGAACGGGTTGAGATACAGCATCTGCTGTGCGGACCAAAACAATCCCTTCCTCGGCGGACAGATTTTGTACACGCTGGGCAGCGGCACCACCCCGGATAGTTACCCGCGCAACCCCAATCTGGGCGGCGGCGCCAACCCGAACGGCGGTCCCAATATCGGAACGGTTGAGATTTACGGCCTCGATCAGAACCTCAGAACGCCCGTAATTTATCGTTACTCGCTTGAGGCTCAATACAAGTTGCCGCTCGATTTGATTGGGACATTGGGCTATCAAGGGAGCAACAGCCGAAACTACGTTCGCATCGAGCCGCTGCATCTGACGCAGACGGTCTTGAGCACTACCTTCAGGCCGGTGTTCTACGGCTTCGGCGACGTGTCCGGCAATTTCAACGGCATGAACGCGCGGCTGCAACGGCGCTTTACGGACGGCTTGATGTTCGATTTCAACTATCGTTTCAGCAAGAGTCTCGATAGCTATTCATTTGAAGGCCCCTGCGGTTGCACCAACCAGACCTATCCGGTTGACCAACGCACCGAATACGGGCCGTCCGATTACGATGTCACGCACAACTTCACTCTCTCGGCGTTGTGGGACATCCCGTTCTACAGGACACAGAGAGACTGGGCCGGTAAGCTGCTCGGCGGCTGGCAGATCAACAGCATCGTGTCGCGCCATAGTGGATTCCCGTGGACGCCGATTCTCAACTCCAGCCTTGTCGGCCCCAACGGAGCCACCTTCGGCCCAGTCCGCCCGATTCGTTATCTTGGCGGTCAGCCTGCCGACAATACCAACGACAACTTCCTGCGTCCGGGCGGCATCTTCCCCGGCGGCGGCGCGACCTATTTCAGCACGACCGTCGTCGGCAACAACTACTTGTCCAACCCGCCGGGCATTGGGCGCAACGTCTTCCGCGGACCCAAATACATCAACGTGGACATGAGCGTCTCGAAGCGGTTTGGTCTGCCCAACCTCGGCGTGTTGGGTGAAAGACCGAATCTCGACCTGCGCTTCAACATCTTCAACATCTTCAACATTCGGAACTTCTCCCCATTCCAATCGCAGAGCAACAGCACGCGCATCGTCAACGTGGCTTTCGGTGAACCGACCGGACTCTTAGCCGGTCGCGTCGTCGAGTTTCAGGCGCGCTTCAGTTTCTAAGCGTGTCACGGGCAGGCAGAGGACTCGCGGGGCGGGCAAACACCTATGGCGATTGCCCGCCCTTTCCTTCTATAATCAGCCGCGAACACCTTGAACACCTTCTTGGGTTTGCCGATGCGTTCCAACTCGTCAACCGCCCGGCGTATGTGGCTCGCCGTTCTGTGTCTCTGCGCGTTCGCCGTGGCGCTCAACAATTCGCCGCCTCGCGCCGTCACCCAACAGAGCGCGACAAGGCAAACGTCTGCTCCGACAAAGCCGCGCCTGCGTTGGTACAAGGGCAACACGCACACGCACACGCTGAACAGCGACGGC
This sequence comes from Pyrinomonadaceae bacterium, assembly GCA_041749275.1. Classification (GTDB taxonomy): domain Bacteria; phylum Acidobacteriota; class Blastocatellia; order Pyrinomonadales; family Pyrinomonadaceae; genus JBGTBQ01. The sequence goes on from JBGTBQ010000397.1 coordinate 50,723, forward strand.
GACTCCACGCCCGACGAAGTGGTGCGCTGGTATCGGGGGCACGGTTATAACTTCCTCGTACTCACCGACCACAATTTCCTGACACAGGTGGATGGACTGAACGCGCTGCACGGCGCGGACGGGCAGTTCCTCGTTATCAAGGGCGAGGAGGTCACGGATCGTTATGGAGAGAAGGCTCTCCACATCAACGGCCTCAACGTTGATCGTCTCGTCGAGCCGCAAGGCGGCAGCAGCGTGGTCGAAGTGCTCCAGCGCAACGTTGATGCGATTCGCGGCGCGCGCGGCGTGCCGCATATCAATCACCCGAACTTTACGTGGGCGATGACGGTTGAAGACCTCAAGCGCGTGCGTGACGACAAGCTCTTCGAGATTTACAACGGCCATCCGCACGTCAACAATCTGGGCGGCGGCGGCCACCCCGGCCTCGAAGAGATGTGGGATCAGATTTTGACGAGCGGCAAGCTGCTCTATGGCATCGCCGTTGACGACGCGCACCACTTCAAGAGGCCGTGGGACAGAACTGCCGCGCTCCCCGGTCGCGGGTGGGTGATGGTGCGGGCCGAAGCGCTGACGCCAGCCGCAATTCTCGGCGCGCTGGAAGGCGGCGACTTCTACGCCTCGACCGGCGTGGAGCTGGCTGACTATCAGACCGACGGCAAGAGCGTCACGGTCAAGGTCAAGGGAGTCGCATCGAGCAAGTATCGAATACAGTTCATCGGCAAAGGCGGGCGCGTTCTGAAGGAATTTCTTACCCCCTCCGCGACTTATCAGATTACCGGCGACGAGATGTACGTAAGGGCTAAGGTGCTGGATTCCAACGGCTGGACGGCGTGGACGCAGCCGCTGATGATTCAACGAAAATAGCCGGAGCGTAAGCTGGTTGCGAAGGTCTCAACTATTTCTGTCCGTGAAGAAGATGATGAACACAAAGACTTTGGCGCTGGTCGCATCGCTCATACTTGCTCTTGCATGTTCGACCTCCGCGCAGACGAACAAGGCCGAGCGACAACGCCAGTTCGAACCTGAGATAAGAAACTTCGAGGCCGCCGATAGAAAACGACCGCCCACTAAGGGCGCTGTTATGTTTATCGGTAGTTCTTCGATCAGGCTGTGGAAGAGTTTGGCTGAAGACTTTCCGGCGGTCAGCGTCATCAACCGTGGTTTCGGCGGCTCGCACATCGAGGACTCCGTCGCCTTCGCCGACCGCATCATCTTCCGGCACAAGCCGCGTTTGATCGTGATGTATGCGGGCGACAACGACATCGAGAGTGGTAAGAGTCCGACGGTCGTGCTTGAGGATTTCAAGAAATTCGTCTCCGTTGTTCATCACAAACTGCCACGCACGCGCATTGCCTTCATCGCCATCAAGCCCAGTCCGGCGCGCTGGCGTCTAGCAGACAAAGTGAGGGAAGCCAACCGGCTGATTAAAGATTTTACCGAGACTGACGGTAGATTCGACTATATTGATGTCTTCACACCGATGCTGGGGAAGGACGGGCAACCGCGCGCGGAGTTGTTCGTTGAAGATCGCCTGCACATGAATGAAGCAGGTTACGTGCTCTGGCGCTCTATCGTGGCTCCTTATGTCAAGTGACAAAAGCTACACCAAGAAGTGGATGTGTTGTCAGAACCGCCTGCGGTAGCGGGCGGGTGCTGGCCGCGCAAGCACCCGCCCGCTACCGCAGGCGGTTCTGACCGGCACTCGTGGTGTGCGCTCTATATAGCGGGTGGAAGAACAATGAAGGGAAGAAGACTCTCGTTTCCGCAATTGTTAACCACGACATGCTGCCTCGCGCTCGTCTGCCCGGCGGCTTGGGGCGCGAGTCCGTCTCCCGCCGCCGGCGCACGGCAACGCCCGACCGCGCCCGCGCGACTGGCGAGAATCCCCAAAAGCAAACCGCGCAACGTGATTTTCATCCTCACGGACGATCAGCGTTACGACGCGGTTGGGTTTTTAAAAGGGCAACCGTTCCTTGAGACGCCGAACATGGATGCGCTCGCGCGGCGCGGCGTGCATCTGCCGAATGCTTTCGTCACGACGGCGCTCTGCTCGCCCTCCCGCGCCTCGATCCTCACGGGCCGATACGCGCACCGCCACCGCGTCGTTGATAACGACAGCCCCATCCCACCCGGTCTCGTCTTTTTTCCACAGTATCTGCAACGCGCCGGCTACGAGACGGCCTTCGTCGGCAAATGGCACATGGGCGGCCCGCTCGATGATCCGCGGCCCGGCTTTGACCACTGGGTCAGTTTCAAAGGGCAGGGCAGCTACCTGCCGACAAAAGACGGTCTGAACGTGGATGGCAAGCGCGTCCCGCAAAAGGGCTACATCACGGACGAGTTGAACGGCTATGCGCTCGACTGGCTGAAAGAAAGGCGAAGCGACAAGCCATTCATGCTTTACCTCTCACACAAGGCCGTACATGCCGAGTTCCTCCCGGCTGAAAGACATCGAGGGCGCTACGCGGACAAGAAATTCGTGCCGCCTCTGACGATGAATCCTGAGAACGTGGAGGGCGCGCCCGTGTGGGTGCGGAACCAGCGCAACAGTTGGCACGGCGTTGATTTTCCGTATCATAGCGAGCTTGACATCGCGGAGTATTACAAGCGCTACGCCGAGACGTTGCTCGCGGTGGACGAGGGGCTGGGCCAGATCGTCGAATTGCTTCGACAGAAAGGGATGCTCGATTCGACGCTCATCTTCCTCATGGGCGACAACGGTTTCGCTTTCGGCGAGCACGGGCTGATTGACAAGCGCACGGCCTACGAGGAGTCAATGCGCGTGCCCCTTCTGATGCAGTGCCCGGAACTTCTTCGCGGCGGGTCGGTAGTCAACGAGGTGGTCGCCAACATTGACATCGCTCCGACCATCCTCGAAGCGGCTGGCTTGCGCGCGCCGAACGACATGGACGGCCAGAGTTTTTTGCCGCTGGCCGAAGGCAAACAGATGCCGTGGCGTGAAAACCTGCTCTACGAGTATTACTGGGAGTGGGCTTTCCCGCACACGCCCACCATCTTCGCGTTGCGTGGCGACCGCTACAAGTACATACACTATTACGGCCTCTGGGACATCAACGAGCTGTACGACATCAAGGCCGACCCGCGCGAGACGCGTAACTTAATCAACAGCCCCGAACATCACGAGGTCGTCAAAAAACTCCGAGAGCAGTTGTACGAAACGATGGAGAGGACGCAGGGATTATCCATTCCTCTCAAACCAACACGCTGGGGACAGCAGAACCTGAGACGCAAGGATGGCCCGAAGGCCGCCGATTTCCCGCCCGCACTCATTAAAAAACAATGACACTGGCAAATCTTCCACGCACTTTACTCGCGCTCTTTCTCGTCGCCTCAATCGGCTTCGGCCCCGCCGCGGCTCAAAGACGGCGCGCTCAAACTTCAAGGCCAAACAGGGCACAAACGGAAACGGTCGAACGGAGAGTCAATGCGCTGCTTGCGCGGATGACGCTCGAAGAGAAACTCGGCCAGTTGCAGATACTCGACGGCCACGCCGACGGCAGGTACAGAGACGAGCACGTCGAACTCGTGCGGAAGGGGTTGCTCGGCTCGACCTTGAACGTGCGCGGGGCGCGCAGGTCGAACGAGCTTCAGCGCATCGCGGTCGAAGAGTCTCGCCTCAAGATTCCGCTCATCTTCGGCTTCGACGTGATCCACGGTTATCGCACGATCTTTCCCATCCCTTTGGGCGAGACGGCGAGTTGGGAACCGGCAAGCGTAGAGCGCGCGGCGGCGGTGGCGGCGGCGGAGTCGCGCGCCTCGGGCGTCCACTGGACGTTTGCGCCGATGGTGGACGTGGCGCGTGACGCGCGCTGGGGGCGTATCGCTGAAGGCGCGGGCGAAGACCCCTACCTCGGCTCGGTGATGGCGCGCGCGCGCGTGCGTGGTTTTCAGGGCGAGGATTACAGCGCGCCGGATCGAGTGGTCGCCTGCGCTAAACATTGGGTCGCCTACGGCGCGGCGGAAGCGGGGCGCGACTACAACACGACCGACATGAGCGAGTGGACGCTGCGAGAAGTTTACCTTCCACCATTCAAAGCGGCGGTCGAAGCGGGCGTCGGCACCTTTATGAGCGCCTTCAACGATCTCAACGGAGTGCCCACATCGGGGAATCATTTCACGCTGACTGAGGTGCTCCGCGGCGAGTGGAAGTTTGACGGGTTCGTCGTCAGCGACTACGAGTCGGTCAAGGAGATGATAAATCATCGCTACGCGGCGGACGGGCGCGAGGCCGCGCGTCTCGGTCTCGCGGCGGGCGTGGAAATGGAGATGGTGAGCCGTCTCTACAATCAACACGGCGCGGAGTTGCTCAAATCCGGCCAACTCACACAGGCGCAGATTGACGAAGCGGTGCGCCGCATCCTCCGCATCAAATTCCGCGCGGGACTGTTCGAGCGGCCCTACGCCGACGAAGCGCGCGAACAGTCCACGGTCTTCAACGCCGCGCATCTTCAAGCCGCGCGCGAAGTCGCCGCGCGCTCGATGGTGCTTTTGAAAAATGAGCGCGCGACGCTGCCGCTCAACAAGGATGTCAAGACTCTTGCCGTCATCGGCCCGCTCTCGGACGACCCGAAGGCCATGCTCGGCTCGTGGGCGGGCGACGGTCGCGCACAGGACAGCGTCACGCTGCTCGAAGGCATCAAGGCGAAAGTGTCCCCGCAAACGAAAGTCCTACACGCGAAGGGCGTGGCGATTGAAGGCCGCGGCGTGACCGGCAACTATCACGCGCCGCCGCCCGGAGCGAGCAACGCGGGAGGAACGAACGTCGCGTCGGCGGCCAACGTCGCCGCCGCCCGCAACGCGGTCACGCCGACGGACGAGAACTCGGTCAAGGATGCCGTACAGATTGCTACGGAAGCGGACGCCATCGTCATCGCGGTCGGCGAGACCGCCGAGATGAGCGGCGAGGCAGCCTCGCGCACCTCGCTCGATCTGCCCGGCAGACAGTTGGAGCTGATTCAAGCGATTCATCAAACGGGCAAGCCTTACACCATCGTCCTGATGAACGGGCGGCCACTCTCGATCAACTGGCTGGCGGAAAACTCGCCGGCGATCCTCGAAGCATGGTTCGCCGGGACGCAGGCCGGGCACGCGATTGCCGATGTGCTCTTCGGCGACGTGAACCCCGGCGGCAAACTCCCGGTCACTTTCCCGCGCAACGTCGGACAAGCGCCGATCTACTACAACCACAAGAGCACGGGCCGCCCGCCGACCGATCAGAAGTACACCTCGAAATATCTAGAAGTGCCGGTGACGCCGCTCTATCCGTTCGGCTTCGGCCTCAGTTACACGCAATTCCAATTCAGAGATTTACGACTTAGTCCGCGGAGCATACGCCCGGACGGGCAACTCACCGTGAGCGTTGAGCTTGAGAACACAGGTCGGCGAGCAGGCGACGAGGTCGTGCAGCTTTACATCACCGATGTGGTCTCCTCGCGCACGCGCCCGGTCAAAGAGTTGAAGGGCTTCGAGCGGGTCACTTTGCGGCCCGGCGAGAAGCGGCGCGTCGAGTTCACTCTGACGCCCGAACATCTCGGCTTCTACGATAGCCGGATGCGATTTGTGGTCGAGCCGGGGGAATTCAAAGTGATGGTCGGACCGAACTCAGCCGATTTGATCGAGATGAGTTTTCAGGTCTTGGGCAGATAATCTTCGCGTGTTCTATATGCCGTGCACACTAAGAGACCGACTAGACGGCGCGGGCAGGTCAGTACCGCCTGCGGTAGCGGGCGGGTGCTGACAACGCAAGCACCCGCCCGCTACCGCAGGCGGTACTGACAACACATCCGCTTCTTGGCGGAGCTTCCATATAGGCTTTTCAGTCCGGGCTACTTTCTTCATGCGCCTTCGGCGCAAATTCTGAATTCTGCGAACACGCTCAGACGCCGCGACAACCATGAAAAGTAACTCCGCCAATCGCTCCCGCCGCTTTCTCTTGCGCTTCTGGCGCGCGACGCTGGTTATCACGCTCTCCGGCGCGCTCTACCTGCCGCCCGCTGTCGCCCGCGCGTTTGACGACGAGCCGCCGCCAGCCGTTGCAAAAGTTCGCGCGGGCAGTCTCACATCGGAGGACGAAGCGTTTCTCGAAGACCTGTCGCGCCGCGCTTTTCAGTTCTTCTGGGAGCAGGCCAACAAGGAGACCGGCCTCATCAACGACCGCGCGCGGATGGATGGCTCGCCTCATCGGGAGGATCGCCGCCACTTTGCGAGCATCGCCTCGACGGGCTTCGGGCTGACGGCGCTCTGCATCGCCGTCGAGCGTCGCTGGATCGAGCCGAAGGAGGCGCGAGAGCGCGTGCGCGTGACGCTCCGCTTTTTCGCCGACCGCTCGTACCACGATCACGGGTGGTTTTACCACTTCGTGGACGCGCGCACGGGCGAGCGGTGGGCGCGGAGCGAAATCTCGACCATTGACACGGCGCTCCTGCTCGGCGGGGTGCTGACGGCGCGACAGTATTTCCGCGACGACCCGGAGATCGTGCGGCTCGCCACGAAGATTTATGAGCGCGTTGATTTTCCGTGGATGCTCGCCGACCACCCGTCGCTGCTTTCGCACGGCTCAAGACCGGAAACCGGTTTCATCAAACACCGCTGGGCCACGTACAGCGAGCACATGATGCTGCAACTACTCGCCATCGGCTCGCCGACACACCCGATCACGCCGCGCGCGTGGCTGGCTTGGCAACGCCGCTGGATCACCTACGCCGGCTACACCTACATGACTTCGACCGCGCCGCTCTTTACGCACCAATACTCACACGCATGGGTGGATTTTCGCGGCAGGCGCGAGACGTGGTATCCCTACGTTGATTACTTCGAGAACTCTATCAAGGCGACGCGCGCGCACCGCGAATTCTGTCTGAGCATGGCGGATGAGTTCCCCGGTTACACGGAGAACGTCTGGGGCATCACGGCCTCGGACAGCGCACGTGGGTATGTCGCTTGGGGCGGGCCGCCGCGCCACCGGCGAATAGACGGCACCGTAGTGCCATGCGCGGCGGGCGGCTCTTTGATGTTCACTCCCGACATCTCTCTGCCGGCGCTCCGCACGATGAAAGAGAAGTATGGCGACTCGATTTACAATCGTTACGGTTTCACCGATGCCTTCAACCCCAACAACGGCTGGATCAATCCCGACGTGATTGGCATAGATGTCGGCATCACGTTGTTGAGCGCCGAGAATCTGCGAACGGGGAACGTTTGGCGCTGGTTCATGCGTAATCGTGAGATACCGCGCGCGATGGAGGCGGTCGGGTTAAAAGTTGCCGCGCGCCGGAGAAGCGCACGGAGTATGCGCCCCGTTGCCAAGATGAAGGCAGACCCGCCCTCGATAGCGAGCAGGTTCTAGCCGCGCACACCAAGAAGTGGATGACTGTCAGAACCGCCTGCGGTAGCGGGCGGTCTTTCTGTAAAGGTTGGAGACCGCCCGCTACCGCAGGCGGTTCTGACCTGTCAAAAAGTCGTTAAGTCCGTGAGCCGGAGAACTGCCTGACCCGTGTGGATGGTGAGACGGTCTCGTCGCTCTCCTGTCGGTGTGGTTCAGCGAAATAGATCGTGTGGAGAAGTTTGTTGTTGTGGATGACGGGTTTGTCGAACTTGTCGAGACGCATTCCTTTCATGTCCTCGGGAGTGCCCGCGAGATGGCGAGCGAACTCCGCGTCGTCACGCACCTCGTGCCAGCCCATCATGAGCGCGGCCTTGCGTGCGACCGGCATCAGAAAACGTAGACGCGGCGCGTCGAGCCGGACGAAAAGAAAGACGTGAAAGCGCGAGGTCGTCGCCGTCTCCGGCGTCATAAAGATCATAATCTTGAGCTTGAGAGGTCGTTGCCGTCCGGTCTGACTGTCTTCCCATCTGAATGAAAAGAGCGCGCGGAGCGGGTCGAAGCGTGTGACCCATTCGTTGTAGAAAATGTCGCCCGGTCTGACGAGCAGGAACTTAAGGTATGGTGAAGGGCGCTGCGGCCCACGATAGCGAACTTCGGAACGGTCGTCGAAATTGTCAGCCTCGAAGTGAACCGCCTCCAAGTGGCTGTCGTCCCAACCGAGGCGTGTGTGGACGTAAGGGAAGTGCTCGTCCTCACTGAAGTTGGCGAGCGAGACGTGGATTGGCGCCTCGAAAACCGTGTCGAACGCTCCGGCGTATTCGTAACCCTCCCACTCCATTGCGGGGAAGTCAGCAAGCACAGCCTCGCGGTCAGCTATCCAGAGATAGTCGAAGCGCTCGACGACTTGGAATGAGCGCACGTCGCACTTCGTCAAGGAAGGTTGCGAAGGGCTGCGCCCGTTTCCCTCGGCGTCGAAGTTCCAGCCGTGATAGCCGCACGCCAGTCGTCCATCGGCCCGCACACGCCCTTGCGAGAGCGGCGCGAATCTGTGCGGGCACCTGTCAACGAACGCGGCGGGCCGACCCGCGCTGTCGCGGAAGAGCACGTAAGCATGTCCGGCGACCTCTACGCGCACCGGGGCTTTCTTCAACTTTTTCGCTGCCAGAACGGGATGAAAATAACGTGTGACTTCGGGCATTGGCTCCATGTCGGCCTCCAAAAAAAACGCTCCGCGGGAAGATGACCGGAATGAATTTTCAAACTTCTTTACGCGACGATAGGAAGTATTAGATTCGGATGGGTGCTGTGTAAAGTTCGCGCGCACGCGCTCAATGCAGGCAGGCCGCTTGCGCTCCCATCCGCCGGTTAGTTCAACACCGGGAGGCGCATCGTGAAAACCGCGCCGCCGCCTTGCGAATTTGAAGCTGAGAGCGTGCCGCCGTGGTCGGTGACGACGCGATGCGCGAGGGCGAGGCCGACGCCGTGGCCCTTCGACTTGGTCGTGAAGAAGGGGATGAAAATCTTTTGCAGGTCGTCTTCGGCGATGCCATCACCCGTATCGGAGATTTCGATGGTCGCCCAGTGCTTGTCCTCCGCGTCTCTCTCAATACGTCCGTGCACCTTGACGTGTCGCACAGCCCGGCCTTCACTGATGGCTTCAGCCGCGTTCCGCAAGAGGTTGAGTAGAGATTGTCGAAGCATACGCTCATCGGCCTGCACTTCGGGGAACTCGCCTTCGAGCGAAAGAGTGACGCCGTGCTCCTCAAACAGCCGGGAGAGATCGGCGGCGCACTGTTTACAAAGCTCGGCCAGCGATACGTCTCCGAAGTCGAGCGGCTTGGGGCGCGCGAAGTTCAAAAACGCCGTCACCATCTCGGCGAGGTTGCGAACTTCATGGAGAAGGGCCGTGGATGAAGTCAGACGCGCATGTTCATCCAACTTTTGGTTTTGCAAGAACTGTGCGTAGCCGTGGAGCGCGGCGAGCGAGTTTTTAAATTCGTGGGCCAGCCCGGCGGACATCTCTCCAAGATTCTCTAAATTTTTCTTGCGGGCGACGGCCTCGCGCAAATGGACGACCTCCGTGATGTCGGTCAGTAGACACAAGACACCACGCGCGCCCGCGCCCGGTTGTGGGTCAATCGGAGCGACCGTCACGCCGAGCCTCCGCGCGCGCCCGGCGACCCCCACTGCCGCCACTTCCTCGCGGCGATAGAGTTCAGCGGTCTTCAGACAGCTTTCAACCATCCACGCCAGTTCCGGCGCGCCGTGCAACAGCTCTTTCATCTCACGCCCCATCACATCCTCGACGCAATCGAGGAGCATCCGCGCCGGTTCGTTGACGATGGTCGCGTGCCCGCCCACGTCGAAGGCGACCAGACCGGAAGGGATACTCGCCACAATCCGCTCGCTGAACTGCTCGGCGGAGACCGCGCGCTGACTGGCGAGCGCTCCCAGACGCTCCAACTCTCTCTGCTTGGCGTGAAGCTGTGCGACGACGCCCTGAAACGTTTCGAGCACGAACTCCGTCTCGTCGCGGGCTTTCTCTCGTGCAATGCCGGCGACCGGCGCCCGCTCGGCCTCGTCAACGAGCTGCCGGTAAGGGCGGAGCAGCCAACGCGGCAGAAGCAAAATGCACGGGACGCTGACGACGAGCGTGATGATGAAAACCGTGACCAGCACGGGCGCGCGCGCGGCGCGCGTCGAGGGCGACATGGCTACCAGCGTCAGCGTGAACAGGTTGGCGAGCAGCAGCAAACCCACCACCAGCGCGAGCGCCAACTGCAAACGGTTCTCGTAGCGTCCAGCCATGTTAAAAAGGGATGAAGGATGAGGGATGAGGGATGAAGTGAAAACCACTCAACACATGTTAAGTCTTCTCTAGTTCATCCCTCATCCCTCATCCCTCATCCCTCATCCCTCATCCCTCATCCCTCATCCCTCATCCCTCATCCCTCATCCCTCATCCCTCATCCCTCATCCTTTAGCGAAACTGTCCCGCGTACCATTCGACGATGGGCATGCCGAAGAGGAGACTGATGATCGCGCCGGCGCCGAGGAAGATGCCGAAAGGGAGGAGCATCTGCATGTCGCGCTCGCCGCTCCGGAGCATCATAACGACGCCGACGATGGAGCCGGTCAGGACACTGATGAAGATCGTGAGCATTGTCCGGGGCCAGCCGAGATATGCGCCGACCATAAACATCATCTTCACGTCGCCGAGTCCCATCGCTTCGACCCCGCGCAGACGCTCCCAAAGCCAACCGACGAGCCAGAGAAACCCGCCGCCGGCGAGTGCGCCGATGACCGCGCCTTCGAGAGAGATGAGCCGGGGTGAACACTCAGGTTGCAACGCGGTCAGGAATCCGACGCCATATAAATTCGGGACGACGACACGCGCGAGAAGGGCGAAGAGCACGCCGGGGTAGGTGATGACGTTCGGCAAAATCATGTGCTCCGCGTCAATGAAGACAAGCGCGACGATGGCGGCGACGAAAACAAGGTCGAAGGGGAGCGAGAGCGTCAAACCGGAATGAAACCACATGGTCAGCGCGAAGAGCGCCGCGGTGAGCGCTTCGACCGCCGGGTAACGCGGTGAAATCGGCGCGCGGCAAGCGCGGCAGCGCCCACGCAGCATCAGCCAGCCGATGATTGGGATGTTATCGTAGGGGCGTATGTTCGTCCCGCAGGAAGGGCAGCGCGATGAAGGGAAGACGATGGACTCCGCGCGCGGGACGCGATGAATGACGACGTTGAGAAAACTACCGATCACGGCTCCCACGGCGGCAACGGACAAGAGGAAGAAGAGAAGCGGGAGTCCGGTGGTCTCGTCAATCGCCAAGAGGCTTAGTTGAGTTGTCATGTTGAGCATGAACTGAATAGTCGGACTTGACGCGCGGCTTGACGCGCCGCACGACCTTCCGCATATTAAAGCCAAGTGGTCTCTTTGCGGAAGACAGGAGACCGACATTTTAGCAAAAGGGGTGGCGCTTGAACTCGCACAAGCCGATCATAGCGATGTTGACCGTTGGCCTCGCGGTTATCCTTGTTCTCTCATTCACTCCCTACGCGCTGCTTTCGCGCGCCCGCGATGCCGTCGAAACTATCGTCCAGCCAGCCGTTGACGATACCGCGCTGCGGGAGATTGAAGAGGCGAACGCGCCGTTGCCGTTCGATATAGCTGCGTGGTACGCGGGGCGCGGCGTTGACGCCGACAGGCATGGCGTCCTCATCGAATCACTCGACGGAAGGCAAGTCTTTGCGGCGCATAACGCCGACATCGCATTTAATCCCGCATCGCTGGTCAAACTTGCGACCTCTCTCGTCGTGCTCAAGCAGTTGGGTAAAGATTTTCGCTTCGAGACACGGGTCTACGTCGAGGGCGAGGCGAACAAGGCGGGCGCTCTCGGCGGGAGGCTCGTCATCGCGGGGAGCGACCCGACATTTGGCGACGTGGCCGCCGTTATGATTGCGGAGAAGCTGAACGAGCGCGGCATCAAAAGCGTCCCTGAAGAGATCGCCGTCACTTCGAACTTTACCTTCAATTTCAGCGGCAAGCCTGAAGAGTCCGCGGAACGGCTTGCCAAAGTAATGAAGGTCAAGCCAAAAAAAATCACGGTCGCGGCGGTGCCCACGGGGCAGCCAGCGTTCGTTGTGCGTTCTTATCCGCTCCGCGAAATCCTCCTCTACATGAACGCGCATTCGAGTAACTTCGTGGCCGAGCGGCTCGGTTCCATCGTTGGCGGCGCGGCGGGGGTGAGGGAATTTCTTGTCACCGAACTCGAACTCCCCGCCGATCAGGTGACGCTCACAACTACGTCCGGGTTGGAGCACAACCGCCTGACTCCGCGCGGACTCGTCACAGTGATCCGGGCGCTGAACGAAGAGGCGAACCGGCAGGGGATGAAGTTGGAGGAGATCATGGCGGTGGCGAGCGGCGACTGGGGGACGCTGCGGCGCCGGCTCAAAGGAACGCCGCTCGAAGGCGCGGTGGTCGGGAAGACCGGCACTCTCGTCCGCGACGACGGCGGGATGGCGAGCCTCGGCGGAATCATCCACACAGAGAAGAGCGGGGCCGTCTGCTTCGTCACCCTCAGCAAAGGCTCGACCGTATGGGAGAACAAACAGATGACAGACGAACTACTCGTCGAAGTCATCACTTCCCGCGACAAACCCATCCCCATCCAGATGCCCGAAGAAGGCCGCCACCAATTGGAGCGAAATGACCTCACCATTCAAGAGCCTTAGAGCGTGTCTAAAAAGTCAGCTTGGAGTCAGCTCCGTGAGGAGCGGAATGTGTGTAGCCCGCGCCGCTCTCCCCTTGTTCTTTCAAGCCCCGGAGGGGCGGCAGCGCCTACCATGTCGCTCCTCACGGAGCTTCAGCGACCTCGTGTCACGCGATGGGCTATAAACATTTCGCTCCTCACGGAGCTACGACGCATGGATTTTTAGACACGCTCTGAAGACCGATTTGCCGGAACACGGTTTACAGCAAGGTGACATCGGCACAGTCGTTCTGCTTCATCAGGGCGGCGCGGGCTATGAAGTCGAATTCGTCGCGCTCGACGGCGAAACGGTGGCGGTCGTCTCGCTCACAGCCTCTCAAGTGCGCCCCATCGCTCACCGCGAAATCGCACACGTCCGCGCGGAGCATCAAGCTGCATAGGGCGCTCGCGCCTCAATG
>JBGTBQ010000398.1:0-3851 GCA_041749275.1 Pyrinomonadaceae bacterium
ATTTGAAATTTCCAAATTTGAAATCTCAAATTCTTCCTGATGCTCTCCGCGCCCTCCGCGCTGAATCCAGATCGGATTTCACTTGGATGTACGGGTCAGAACCGCCTGCGGTAGCGGGCGGGCCTGACGTGCGTTAGACCCGCCCGCTACCGCAGGCGGTTCTGACCACACCGCCGTCCGTACACTGATGGGTAAACCGATCTAAAGGTGCGGCTCAACGCCAGTTGCCGATGAGGATGAAGGGCGCCCAGAAGTAGGGATGTGCGAATGGGTTTCCCTTCGGGCCGGTCTGGATAGTGTCCACGGAGAGTCCGCGCTGACTCGTCGCGCCCTTGCCGCGCTCCAAGCCAGCAAGCATCTGTTCGTCGCCCCGCAGCAGGAGGAGTTGCGCCTGCCGGAGCGCTTCGGCTTTGGGCGTGCCGGGCTGCTCTTTGCGGAGCCGGTAAAAATTCTGCATCAGCAACCGCGTGCTCGCGTCCGCCACGGGCCACAGGGAAGCCACCACGGCTTTCGCGCCTTGCCGTTGCGCGAGGACGGCGAAGCCCTCGACCTCTCTGCCGTCGGCGCCCGCCCCGCCCGTCGCCGTGTCGCACGCCGAGAGCGTGAGCAGGTCAACGCCGCCGAAGAGGTTCTGCGCTGACTTGATCTGCGAGAGGGGCAGATGGCTGCCGTCGCCCAAGAGGAGGAACGAATCGGTCTCGTTGCCGGGCTGGAAGGCGAAGTGGCTCGCCACGTGGACGAGCGGGTAGCGGTCGCGCAAAGCGGTGCGAAGCGTGTCGGCGGTGAAGGCTTCGTCGAGCGCGATCTTGCCGGGCACGACGCCCTCCGACATCGCCGCCTCGTCGCTGATAATGCCGCGCAGCTCTTCAGGCACGGCGGGCAGCGCCGAGAAGTCGCCGTAAGCCTTCGACACCCCGAAGCCCAGCGCCTTCCACTCGGCGCGCGGCTCGTCCTTGAGGCGGGCCATCGAGGCCGGCGTGAAGACGACGTTGCGGTAGCGCTCGACCATGTACCGCTGACCATCGTGGAGCGCCATGATGGGAATGTAGCGCAGCGCGCCGTCCAGAGACCACATCAGGGTTTCGGCGCGCGCCTGCTCCAAGTCCTTCGCCACGGGGCCGACGACGATGCGGTACAACTCCTGCGCGAGCGGGCGCGGGTCAACCTTCGGGTTCTGCAAAGCCTCACGGAGGGCCGCGACCTTCTTGTTGACCTCCGCCGCCTTGATCGGATACTCGCGCGCCACCTGCGCGTCCGGTGTGATGAGGATGACGCGGTACTTCTCTTCACCGACGAGCGTGTAGAGCGCAACTGCGCCGTTGCCCAACTCGCGCAGGTCTTCCATCAACCCCTGCGACTCGCGCACCTGCTCGACGCGCGCCGCCTGCTTCGTGTCGCCCAGCTCGACCGAGAGTTTGTCGAGAAAGCTCTGAAACGCTTGCCCCGCGACCGCTAAATCCGAATCAATCTGCGCGAGCAGATTCTCATCCTCGGCGGAGCGCGTCTGCTTACTGAGCAACTCCGACCTCTGTCTGCCGCGCACCGTGATGCGGTCAGCGATCTCCTGATAGCGTTTGCCGACTTCTGCTTCGGTGGGCGTCAGCGTCGCGGGCTTCGTCTCCGCGGAGCCGCCGCCATCGCGCCGGATGAACTGAAAGTACTCCTCTTCTTTGAGCAGACCGACGACCTGCTGCGCTTCGACGAGACGCCCGCGCTCGATGAGCAGCTCGGCCAGTCGCTGGTAGGTCAGCTCGCGCGGCTTGAGGAAGCTGCGCTGCGCCTCCTTGTCGAGCGGCGGAATTGTGCCGCGCACATCCTGATAGACGTTGACGGCCTGCTTGCCGTAGAAGACGGCCAATCCCGCGCGCTTCTGCGCGGCCCACGCGAACATCAGGTTGCTGAGGGTGTCGCCCTCGCCCCGGCGGTTCTTCGTCTCGCGCGCGAGCGCCAGCGCGCGATGATAATGTTCGAGCGCGCGCGGGTAATCGCCCGCCGCGTTGTAGATGAAGCCGATGTTGTTGAGCGTGGTGGCCTCGCCCTCGCGGTCACTCGTGCTCCGCTGAAGCCGCAGCGCCTCGTTGAGATATTCGAGCGCCTTCTTGCGGTCGCCCGCTTCGAGCGATTCGAGCGCGAGGTTGGAGAGCACGGGGCCGAGCGCGTAGCAGTCGTCCGCTTTGTCGAAGACTTTCGTGGCTTGCTCGTAGAATTCGCGCGCCTTCTTCTTCTCGCCTAAGTCTGTGTAAATCAGGCCGATGTTGTTGAGCGTGACAGCCTCGCCGCGTTTGTCTCCGACCGTGCGGAAGAGCGGGAGCGCCTGATTGTAGAACGAGAGCGCCTCGCGCCCCTCGCCCATCGAATCGTGGACGTGGCCGATGTGGTTGAGCGTGTAGCCGGCGGTGCGCGTGTCGCTCGTCGCGCGGAAGATGGCGAGCGCCTGTCGGAAGTGGTTGAGGGCGCGCTCGCGGTCGCCGAGAGAGTGGTGAACTTGAGCCATGCCGGAGAGCGTGCGCGCCTCCGCCGTGCTGTCGTTCGACGCGCGCAGGAGCGCGAGCGCCTCCGTGTAATAGCGAAGCGCCTGCTGGCCCTCGCCGAGCGCGTAGCTCACGGAGGCCAGTGTCGTGAGCGTCGTAATCTCGCCGCGGTAATCGCCGATCAGGCGGAACTGGTTGAGCGCCTCCTCGTATTTTGCAATCCCGCGCCGCAGCGACGATGCCTCTTTGTCCACGAGCAGCCGTGTCGCCTCGGCGAAGGCGCGCTCGGCTGGAAACTTCATCTCGTCCGAAGGCAGCGGGCGGCGCGCTTCCATCAGGAACTCGTAGCGACCCGGCCCGGCCCAGCTCGCGCGGGGCCGCACCTCGATGATGTAGACGCCCTCGTGCGCGACCTCGAAGAAGAGCGGCTCCGGCCCCCATGCGCCGTTGGGGCTGTCCACCTCCAGCAGTTTCGCGCCGTCCGGCCCGATGAGCGCGAGCGACACGTCAATCCCTCGCTGGTCGAAGATGGCGCGTATGAACTGGCCGCCGTTGAGCCGGAGACGAAAGGTGTGCAACTCGCTGCCCGTAATCTCGCGCTCGATGGGCGCAACTTGCGCCCGCGCGCTGGCCGGCCAGAGCAGAGCGACGACGAATAGCGCGAACGGCAACACGGAGAGGTGACGGGGGGACAGCGAGACACGACCGCGACGCCGTGTGTCGGGCGCGGCGTAGTTCGTTGTGGGGGCAGAGAAACCAAACATGTCGGGGGCTAAAAAGCCTTTATTGCTCCTACCCGTTCCGAAGGGGTTTTAATTTTGAAGTGGCTGCGTTAGTGAACGAAAGACGTGGCGTCGCCGGAATCATGGCCTCCGCCACACACCGTGTAAACAGCTTGGGAGCTACCGAAACTCTATTGCCTCGGAGGAATCATTGTCAAGACTCTTCTCACAGCGCACGGCATCCACCGTCAGAAAAAAGATTGATCCGACCACTTTTCCAGCAAAACCATTCAAGCTCCCGCCGGGAGCGCGTAAAGGCAAGGAGGCAAGAGCAAGAAGCAGGAAGACAATGGCTTTGAGTCGCCGCAAATATCTTTCACTTGACGCCGCGCCGTGATGTGAACTTCTGGCGACCGGCGCGGCGAAGCCGCATTTTACCGGACAACGCGCGGCGGCACGGTCATTGCCAACAACGACGGCGCGGAGGGTGGACATGCGATTTGACTTTCAAATTAAAGATGATCGGAGGCGACACATGTTGAAGAGAGCGCTCGAAGCTTTGGGCTGGCTCGCCGCCGTCGGGCTTTTCTTTTTCGCCGGCCACGCGGTCTTCGCGCAGGACGCGGGCGGGCGCGGCGCGACGCCGCCGGCACAACAG